>JABHGV010000072.1 GCA_018671895.1 Rhodospirillaceae bacterium
AATGCACCTTCAGATGCCCGACGTTTCGCCTGAATGACGATGAATGGGAAGGTCCGCGCGGGCGCATCCATTTGATCAAGAAGTTTTTTGAAGGCGAAGAGCCCTCACGCGAACTGCTGCCGCCTGCCTACACCCTGGCTGACCTTACCGGTAAAAAATATGGTGAAAACCTGCAAATGCATTTGGACACCTGTTTGACGTGTCGATCATGTGAAACCAGTTGTCCTTACGATGTTAAGTACGGTCGTTTGCTCGACATCGCCCGCATAGAGGTCGAAAAATCCGTTCCGCGCCCGCTCAAGGAAAAACTGATGCGTAAATTGGTGCGCATCTTTGTTACCAACCAAGCCCGCTTCACCACCTTGTTGCAAGCCGGGCGGATGCTGCGTGGTCTGTTACCCACCGGCGTGCGCACCGCCATTCCAGCCCCCCGCAAAGCCGGTGTGTGGCCCATGCGTGAGCACGATCGCACGATGATAATTTGGCAGGGCTGTGTCCAACCGGCGTTGGCCCCGGATATTAATGCGGCAACGGCGCGTGTGTTGGACCGCTTTGGCATCAAGCTGATCCCCGCCAGTGACGGTTGCTGCGGCGCCATAAGCCTGCACATGG
Organism: Rhodospirillaceae bacterium; assembly: GCA_018671895.1. Taxonomy (GTDB): domain Bacteria; phylum Pseudomonadota; class Alphaproteobacteria; order Rhodospirillales; family JABHCV01; genus JABHGV01. The sequence continues at coordinate 613 of JABHGV010000072.1, forward strand.
CCGAGCCCGAAGAATCGCGAAATTTCATGCGCAAGAACATCGATGCCCTGTGGCCGCATATCGAAGGCGGCGCCGAGGCACTGGTGCTGACGGCAAGTGGCTGCGGCACGCACTTTCGGGATTACGGTGATTTGTTGGCCGACGAGCCTGAATATGCGCAAAAGGCCAGGCGGGTTTCTGAAATCACCCGGGATGTCGCCGAGATTGTAGAACAGGAATGGACCGACAACAATGTCGGCGAGATCACCAGACCTGAGAACGTCCGCCGCATCGCCTTCCAATCGTCATGTTCACTGCAACACGGCGAAAAGCTGAACGGTGTTGTCGAAAAAATTCTGAAGCGCGCTCAGTTCAAACTGGTGCCGGTTAATTATCGCTTTATGTGTTGCGGTGCTGCGGGGGCCTTCGCAATTTTGCAACGGCCATTATCGAAGGTGTTGCGGACGGCCAAAATGAAAACGCTTCTGGCCAGTGATCCTGAAATGATTGCGACAGCAAATATTGGCTGCTTGACGCACCTGTCAGAGACATCCCCGATTCCGGTCGATCATTGGATCGAAGTCCTGGACGAAACCTTTACGTCATCCGGACTTTGAGTTGGTCTGTTATTAGCCATACGCGGACATCACCAGCAACGCTATGGCTAGAACGCCAATATTACATAACGGCAAGGGCGTGCAATATATAGCTAACGTCACTGCTCTTTTTCGCCATTGGCAATTCGATTACGGATATCGACTCAGGATCGCGACCGTACAACGAGAACTCTCCCTTGTAGCGCCCGATGCAAGGACCCTCGATTATTTTCATGAAGTGATTACGGAATATTTCGCGCTCCGCAGGGAGAAGTGTCGCAAAGAACGGTTTTCCAGTCATTTCCTGGCCAAATAGATTGACGAACGCCCCGCCAAACAAACCAACATGCAATTCCTCACCATCAAATTCTGAAATCGCAAGTCTGCCGATCCATGGCATTAAATCATCGAACAAAAAATCTCGCCATTCCGGCATTAAAGCGTCACCGCGTGTAACGTCCCAAAGGTTGATCAGACTCTCGAACTCTGGCATGTCGGGAAGGGGATCAAGGGGAAACACCTCAAAATTCGTGGCGCTTATTGCATTTGTCATCCGAGCCGCCTCCTATTGAACTCAACGACTTAAACACTCCGTCATGCAGGAATTCATATTATGCTTATAGAATCCTGATAGTCGAGTTCTTCATTTTCGGGAGTGTTGTAGGAATCGCATCATTTGAGTGATGGTCCGCTTCGGGTCAGAAGCAACCCTGAACGCCAGCCATCAAAATGGTCCGCTAAGCACCTAAAAGCAGACATCACCGATTCCGGTCGATCATTGGATCGAAGTCCTGGACGAAACCTTTGCGTCATCCGGTCTGTGACAACAAAATTCTTAGGGGGCGCTGATCGAAACAAGAATATTGGCTCCTCGTGCCTTGACTGAAGTCAATGTTAGAACGGCTGAAAACTGAGAGTTTAGAGCAGATGTAATATTCACCAGTCATATCCCTGAAGGAACAAATGGCAAGCACTGTATTGATTGTCGAAGATGATGCGTTGAATATGAAATTGCTCAGCCAACTGCTCGTTTCGCACGGCTTTGACGTTATTCAATCTATTGACGGAACGGATGCCATAGCATTGGCGAGGGAACATTCCCCCGACCTGATTGTTATGGATATTCGTTTGCCAAATGTATCTGGCCTTGAATATACAAAGGCTCTGAAGGCAGATGAATATCTGAAAAACATTCCCGTGCTGGCTGTGTCGGCATTTGCGATGAAGGGGGATGAAAACCAAATATTAGAGGCTGGTTGTGATGGTTACATCGCCAAGCCAATACGAATTCACTATTTCCTAGACGAAATTAGACGTTTCATAAATGTGGAGCCGTTCCGACTGACGGCTAATCTTATAACAGGGCACGCCGAAATTGATGCCGACCACAAGCGACTTGTGTTGTTGATGGATGAATTCGTGGATTATTTTGAAGGTAATGGGAACACCGAAAAGGATAACAAGATCACAGAAATGTACCAGGTTTTGGCCAGCCATTTTAAGAGAGAAGAAAGCATAATGGAGGCGTTGGGCGACAAAGCCCTTGATGCACATAAAGAGGACCATAGGGCGATATTGGACAGGTATAATACTGTGAAAGAAAATGCTGCAAATGATGGTTATAAAAGCGATTATATTGAAGAACTGAAGGGAATTCTTGTCGATGACATGATTGCATCTGATATGAACTTCAAGGATTACCTGCTAGAAATTAACTATCAAGGTTGAATGCCTGTCATACCAAATGACCCGCATAAAGAGGCCCCGTTTCGCCCCCGCCGTCCCAGCCAGTGATAATTTAACACGATACTGACGCCTCAAAAATCACACCTTATTAGAAGAGCGCTTTTCAGATGGAATCGGATCGGTTTTTGATCGGAGGCCACAGCGAGTCTCTAGAATATCTAGGATATTCGGCACTTCATCCAGGGTCGTGTCGTGAAAAAAAGAACCGCCCGGCGCCAGCCGCAAATTAGGGCCTTCAGAACAATGACCTAAGCAACAAATGGGCTCTAAGGTTATATCGATGTGCCTTTCAGATATCCCTCTTTCAAGGGCTTGTGCGATCTCCTCGCTGCCTCGGTTCGCACAAGAAGCCATACCCTGATCAAGTCGCCGATTGACACAGACAAGGAGGGTATTCGGTTTTTCTTTGTTTTTCATGATCTCCTAATCAACCTTGAGTCTGTAATTGTTGCAAGAGACTTTCAGAACCAGGCGCCGCTCTCTATGTCAGCCCCAAAAGTTCAACCGTTACTATTTGGTTGAATCTGAGTCTTTCGAAAACAATGTATGAAGTCACGATTTTGGAGCAATCGCTCATGACAGACATCATCCTCGAAACTATTCGTGCATTGGTTTTATTTGGAATTGTAATTTTCCTTTGGAATTCAGGGAGCGACCGTTTTGAGCAGTCCCGGAACGGTTGGAATTTAATCATTACCGGGTTCGGACTCTTATTGTTCGGAAGTATTCTCGACATCAGCGATAACTTTGAGAGCCTCAACCCGTTCATTATTGTCGGCGATACGGAAACGGAAGCGTTTTTTGAGAAGTTTGTCGGTTTTCTGGGCGGTTTCGTCTTTCTTGCGGTCGGTTTGTTCAAGTGGATTCCGGGGGTTCAAGGCTTGTCTGACCTTGTCAGTATCCGCACCAGGGATCTCAAGGAAACCAACGAAAAACTCGTCCGGGAAATCAATGAACGCAAACAGGCTGAGAAAGTAAAGAACGAGTTCACCTCGACGGTCAGCCACGAACTTCGAACGCCGTTGACCTCGATCAAGGGTTCTCTCGGCCTCATTAAGTCAGGAGCCATTGGCCCACTTCCTGATAAGCAGCTTTCGATGATTAACATCGCTTACGCCAACTGTGACAGGCTGGTGCTGCTGATTAATGACATTCTGGATATGGAAAAAATCGAGGCCGGGAAAATGGATTTCCACATGGAGCCCATGGAAGTCGTATCGCTGGTTGAAGACGCGATAGAGGCCAACCAGGGCTATGGTGAAGAACACGGAGTAACTTTCGTTAAGGCAGTGATGGATGAAAAAATATTGGCGAATGGTGACAGGAACCGCTTGATGCAAGTTCTATCTAATCTGATGTCCAATGCGGCGAAGTTTTCCCCGAGTGAAGAGCAGGTCGAGTTGTCGGTCACACACAATGGCAACACCATCCGCATCGCCGTAAAGGACAACGGCCTTGGCATTCCTGATGAGTTCAGAGAGAGTATCTTCGAGAAATTTTCTCAGGTGGATTCATCCGACACCCGTAAGGAAGGTGAAAGCGGGATGGGCCTTAGCATCACCAGGGCGATTGTCGAACAGCATGGCGGTGTAATTGATTTCGATTCCGAAGTGGGCGTTGGCAGCACGTTCTTCTTTACGCTACCGATTTCAGAATGATCGCTTTGGGTCAGACGCAGCCTAAATCACAGGCATGAAATCATGTCCGCTCTACTCCTGATAGCGGGCATTCAGGCAATCAATGACGCTGTGTGGAAGAAGCCACTGGATTATCAGCCACGCAGAGCGTGCGGCCAATCAGAACCTGACTTCCAGAGGATGCGCCGCCGAAGGCGCGCTTACATAAAGCATTAAAGGCAGCGCCTTTTAATGCCTGCACGTTGCCCCTTGCAGGGTGGTGTCCATGCCGGTGTCGGTGCGGGCCGTCAGGTTGACCCACAGTTCGCGGTCTTTTTCGATCATGCCCCAGAATTCAGAATTCTTGGGCGGACACGCCAGCATGACGATACGCGCCTGCTCGATCCGGGTGCGGGTTTTAATCAGCATCACCTGTTCCTTGATCGGCACCAGAACATCCATGACGATGCGCCCATTTTTGTCGAGGTGAACCGAGGTGGTGATCCATTCGCCGTTAGGCGGATTGTATTGGGAATCTTTCTTCAGCCACTTGGCCGCCTTTTTCGCACCGCTGTCGTCCTTGCCACAGGCACCAAGCACCACCGACAGCGACAATGCGCTGACGACAAGCATCGCTGTGTGAAAGACTTTTCGTGCGTAAAATCGTGCCGACATGTTCAACCCTTGCAGCAGATTCCCAGTTATTCAAATCTGCCACGGAGTCTAGCTTGAAAAGGGTTAACGTTGTGTAAGCGAAGTCATAACCTTTGCGGACTCTTGAAGTCTGACTCTGATTGGAAAAAGTCTCTGCTACACCATTGCCTTGCGCAAGGCCTCGGTGACTTCGCTGACCAGGACCGGTTTTGTCAGGTAACGGTCGAACCCGGCGGCAAGCCCCTTGTCGATGTCGTTTTTGGTCGCAGCCGCACTGAGGGCCATGGTCGGAATGTTTTTGGTCTCGTCCCATCCCTTCAGGGCCTTGACGGCGTCCAGGCCGCTCATGCCGGGCAGGTTGATGTCGAGCAGGATAACGTCGGGACGCTTCGATCGTGCAATGTCGATCCCAAGTTCGGCGGTATGGGCCGACAGCATTGAAAGCCCGTCGATGCCCTCGACGATCATTTCCATCAACTGCAGGTTGGATGGGTTGTCTTCGATATACAGCATGGTCCCGTCGATGTCCGGCAATTGGCCCACGCCGACAAGGGCCGTGCGCCCGTCTATGGACTCAGTAAAGAATGTGTCGGACATGGGAAGTTCGAACCAGAAAGTGCTGCCCTTGCCTTCCTCGCTCTCAAAACCAATGGCGCCATTCATCAATTCCATCAGGTCCTTGCAAACGACAAGACCGATACCTGTTCCTTCGATATCGCTGCTTTCAGCACCAAGACGCGAAAAAGCCTGAAACAGTTCATGCTGGACATCCTTTGAAATGCCGGGGCCATCATCGATGACTGAAATCCGCATTTTACTGTCTGCGACCTCTTCAATATTGACACGGACTGAACCGCCTTCGCGGTTGTACTTGATGGCGTTCGACATCAGGTTCAACAGCACCTGCTTGACGCGGGTGAAATCGCCCCACACCATTCTGTCATTTTCCGATATGACCGATACACTGATGTTAATGCCACGCATTGACGCGATGTTGTCGACAAGGGACAGGCATTCCTCGAACACCTCTTGCATGCTGACATCTTCGAGCGACAGTTCGACTTTCCCGGCCTCGATTCTGGCAAGGTCGAGGACATCATTAATCAGGTCGAGCAGATGATGCCCGCCCTTCATAATTTGCTCGACGCTTGACTTCTGGGTCTCTGTCAGGGGTTCCTTGGGGTTGTACTCAAGCATCTGGCTGAAGCCGAGAATGGCGTTCAAAGGAGTGCGCAGCTCGTGGCTCATGGATGACAAAAATTCAGATTTCGCCTGATTGGCGGTTTCCGCATCGGTCTTGGCCACCAACAACTCGTCTTGTGCATATTTCATTTTCGAGATGTCGGTCAGCAACAACACCTGACCACCACTGGGCAGTTTCTTTTCAGTTGCCAGGAACCATGTTCCGTCCTGGCGCTTCATTTCGAACGCGCCGTATGGATTCCTGTGTTGGGCCAAACGTTCGGCAACCCATCCATCTTCGCAGCCGACGGCGTCTGGCGACAGACCCTGGTCAGCAACGGCCCGGATGTGGTCTTCGAATCTGCATCCAGCCTGAACAGTGTCGATCACCGGTATGTTCAATTTCCGGTAGGCATCGTTGGTGAAGAGGAACTTGTCATCATCGTCAAAAACGGCAACGGGTTCGGACATTTCATCGATGGCTGCCGACAGGTCGATCAATCGTTGCTGCGACACACGCATTTCCGTGACGTCGGTTCCGGTGCCGCGATACCCCAGGAAATGGCCATCGACATCGAAGTAAGGCTTGCCGTTAATGGAAAGCCAGACCTCTGAGCCGTCGGGCTTGGTCCGCGGATGAATGAAATTCCGAAACGATTTATGGGCCGCGAGAACATCCAGATGCTCTTGCCATGCTTGCGGTGTCGCGCCCGGGTTGCCCCGTTCCTGGCGGGTCTTGCCCAGAAGTTGTTCTTCGGAGACGCCAGTTTTATCGGTAAAGCTTTCAGAAAAATACGAGAAACGAAGTTGTTCATCCATTTCCCAGTACCAATCTGATGCCGCGGCGCCGAAATCGCGGAACTGTATCTCGCGCTGCTTCGCGTCATGGTCCGCCTGTTTGCGCTCGATCACGCGCCCGATTTGATCGCTGACCTGGTTCAGCGTTTTCATCACGGCTGCATCCGTTTCGATGGTCTCGGTCGAGAAAAACTCGATGATGCCTTTTACCCTGCCCGCCGCCTTTACCGGAAAAGCGAAGCCGGCCTTGATGCCGCTGGCTTTGGCATACGGCGCCCTGGGAAAGTTCTGATCATGGGTGACGTCTTCAATCCACAGCGGTTCGCCGCTTTCCAGCACCTTGCCGGGCAGGCCGACGCCTGTCTTGAAGTCGGTTTCCATGGTTGCATCATGGAACGTCGAATGACGACCGAAGTCCTTGTAAAACCAGATATCAGAGGGAACCAGAAGATCGGGGTCTGTTGGCGATAGAAAATAAATATGGGCGATGGGCCAACCGACAAACCCGCACAGATACTCGAGAATGCTTTTCAGGGCCTCGTCGGAATCCTTGAAAAGACTCGCCGCCGACGTCACCCCGTGCATGAGCTCCACATAATCCGTGTGTTCACGCAGGATTTTTTCCGCTTCCTTGCGTTCGGTAATGTCGGTTCGGATGGCGACGTACTGGAACGGCTTTCCTTCATCGTTCAGGAACGGAACGATGGACGCCTTGACCCAGTAATGCCCGCCACCTTTTTTCAGGTTTTTGATTTCGCCATGCCATGGCTTGCCGTCTGAAATGGTCTGCCACAGTTTGTTATAGAATTGCCTGGTGTGCTCTTCGGATTTCACAAGTCGATGGTTCTGGCCGATCAGTTCTTCGCGGGAATAACCGCTGATATCGCAGAACTTGTCGTTAACGTAGGTGATGTTGCCCTGAACGTCGGTAATGCTGACAATGGCGTGTTCGTCGAGCGCCATTTTCTGGAAATCCAGCTCTCTTGCGTTATACGCGAGCAGTTCCTCTGCTTCTATGCGGTCCTGAACCTCTCCTCTTAACAGGCTATTCGCGTGATGGCTGGCGGTGGCCGCGTGTGTGACCTTCTGGCTCAGTACAACCATAGAAGTGATGAGCAGGGTCAGCAGCAGGCCGATCAGGGCGGCCCCTTCCGGCTGCGAAGAGTGGTTGGCGCCAAAGAAATACTGGGTCGGTGCCACCTCAATCAAAATTTTATGGCCGAGGATTTCATGGCTCTTGTCGACAAGCCAATGGGTGTAGGTGAGGTCATGCGTGCCTTGTTGTTCGTAAACGCCTTCACCATCGATGCTTACCGCAGCCTTGAAAAATTCGTCGTTACCTCCAAGATTGAAAATATAGTCAAGCCAGGGCGTGATTTTAAAAACCGCGAGAAGAAAGCCGTCGAATTTGTCATCGACGAAAATCGGAAAATAAACAAGAAATCCTTTGCCGCCCTGAACAAGGTCAATGGGCGAGCTCATGGTCGGCGTTTTACTGTTCTTCGCAACCTCGAGGGCGACACGGCGCTTTTCCTCGAACCCAAGGTTCAGATCGACGGCCTGCTTGTTGCCCTTCAAGGGCATGACCCAACACACATGATAACTGCTGTCGACCCATTCCAAAGCCTGGAACCCCGGCAGGTCTTCAATATATACCCTGACATCGGCCAGGAATTCGACCTCTGGCGTGCCCTTGCGAAGCTGCCATCGGTCGACGACACGTCCCAATGCAGGCAGCCACGAGCGCATGTCGCTTTCAATCAGCAAGGCATACCGCTGTGCTTCGGCATCAATCAAATCGTGCAGGTTCTCATCGCGCTGGCGATCGAGGGACGTCCACATGCCGGCGACCAGGACCAGCAGAATCGTCGCCACAACGACGGGAACCCATATGCGGGTTTTCACTGTTGCTGTTGACTGATCAGGGGGAACGGACACGCTTTAACCTTATCGATGAAACTATAAATGAAGCAGACAGGTTTTTTTTATCCTCCGCAGCTTAACGGAGCCTGTCAGCGACATAATAAATATGGATGAATGTGGAATATTTCCAGCTAAATCAGCCGTTGTAGTGGACCGTGCCCTGCAGACTGACGTCATAGCCTTTCATATCGCGGGCGCGGGCGCGGAAGGCATCTGTCCGACCCAGCCGCATCAACCGCTGGAAGGGCTCTTCGAAATAATCGCGACGGCGCACCAACAGGTCATAGCGTTCGTTGGCCAGGGGCACGAAATCAAGCTGGAATTGGGCGGCAACGGCAGCCACGGCGAGGCCGGCATCGGCCTTGCGGTCGCGAATGGCAAGGCCCAGTTCGGATTCGTTCTTGGCGTGTTCATCAAGGATATTCATATCCCACGGATCGAACCCGGCCTGTTCGCACAAATGGTCGAACAACACCCGGCTGCCGGCGCCGGGCTGGCGGACTGCGATGCGGGGTTTATCGTCAATCAGGTCGGCGATGCCGGTGATGTTTTTCGGATTTCCCGGGGCCACCACCAGACCCTGTTCGCGCCGTGCCCATTCAATCAGAACCAGTTCGCCGCGCGCCACCGGCGGGCAGTTCTGTTTCAGGGCCTCGACATTGTAGGTGTCGCTGGCGCCGTCGAGCAGATGCATGCCACACGCCAGAGCCTCGCCGGCGACGAAACGCTTCAGGCCATCGAGGCTGCCGCCCGGCAAAATAGCCAGCCCGCAGCCCGATTCCAGCAACGCCCAGTCCAACAACGGGTCGTGGGAACCGGTAATCACCTGCGGCGGCGTTACCTGGGCGGCCATGCGCGACGCATCGCCGGGCACTGTGGTGACGCCATCGGCCAGCCAGATATCAATCAGGTGTTTCGGGAACAGCCATTTACCGGCAGATTTGGTCGACGGAATGGTGCCCTTGCGCAGAAGGTCATAGACCTTGCGTTCCTTGATCCGCAGGTATTCAGCGACCTCGTGTGTGTTCATTAAATCCGGCACGGCAGCCCCCCCCAGTTCCTTTTCACCATGATAGCGTATTTTTCCCATAGAAAACTTAGGGACGACATTTTTTATCGATGGCGCTAGTCTTTTTCCAAGACAACCTGGGAAGACACCAATAATGCCTGAATCACCAGAAGCACCAAAATTGATTGACCCCTTTGGACGCACCATCACCTATCTGCGGGTATCGGTGACCGATCGCTGCGATTTCCGCTGCGTCTATTGCATGTCCGAAGACATGACCTTTCTGCCGAAGGGCGAGGTGCTGAGTCTGGAAGAACTGGACCGGGCGTGCAGTGCGTTCGTTGCCAAGGGGGTGCGCAAGCTGCGGCTGACAGGCGGCGAGCCGCTGGTCCGGCGCGGCATTATGGGGCTGATCCGGTCGTTGTCGCGGCACCTGAAATCGGGCGCGCTGGACGAACTGACCCTGACCACCAATGGCAGCCAGCTGACGAAATATGCCGGTGAACTGGTCGATTGCGGCATCAAGCGCATCAACGTCTCGCTGGATACCCTGGACGCTGAGAAATTTTCCGACATCACACGCGGCGCCGATATCGCCCAGGTGCTGAACGGCATCAAGGCGGCCCGCAATGCCGGGCTGAAAATCAAGATCAACACGGTCGCGCTGAAGGGCGTCAATCAGGATACGATCACCGACATGGTCGGCTGGTGCGGCGAGCGCGGTCTGGACATGACCTTGATCGAAACCATGCCGCTGGGCGATATCGGCGGCGAGCGCGTCGATCAATACCTGCCGTTGAGCGAGGTTCGCCAGCAACTGGCCCGGAAATGGACGCTGAGCGACAGTGAACTGAACACCGGTGGGCCGTCGCGTTATGTGGATGTTGCCGAGACCGGACAGAAACTCGGCTTTATTACACCGCTGAGCCATACATTTTGTGAAACCTGCAACCGGGTGCGGATGACCTGCACCGGCACCTTGTATATGTGCCTGGGCCAGAACGACCAGACCGACCTGCGCACGCCGCTGCGCGCCAGCGAAGGCGATGAACTTCTGGACGCCGCCATCGACGAGGCCATCGGCCGCAAACCAAAAAGCCACGAGTTCGTCATTGAACCCGGTGAGGACGGCCCCGCCGTGGCCCGCCACATGAGCACCACCGGCGGCTGACTTTTCAGGCTTTCTTGCCTATACTCCGCCGATGACCATGAAAATTGCATTCACAGCCGCCAAGCAGGCCCCGGCGCAAAAGGCCATGAAAAGCCTGAAGGGGCGCTACAAGCACGTCACGGCATCCAGAGCCGACGTCATCGTGGCGCTGGGCGGTGACGGTTTTATGCTGCGCACCCTGCACCAGCACATGAAACACGGCGTCCCCATCTATGGCATGAACCGGGGGTCGGTCGGCTTCCTGATGAACGAATATTCAACATCGGGCTTGCTGAAACGCATCGACAAGGCGCAGTCCATCGCCGTCAACCCGCTGATCATGAAGATCACCGACTGTTCCGGGCGCAAGCACAAGGCGTTGGCCATCAACGAAGTATCGCTGCTGCGCCAAACCCGACTGGCGGCGAAACTGCGGATCAAGGTCGACGGCGTTGTCAGAATGCCGGAAATGATTTGCGACGGAGCACTGGTGGCGACGCCGTCAGGCAGCACCGCCTATAACCTGTCGGCGCACGGCCCGATCATTCCGTTGGGCGCCGGATTGCTGGCGCTGACCCCGATCAGCCCGTTCCGCCCCCGGCAATGGCGCGGTGCGCTGCTGCCCCACGACGCAACTGTCACCTTCGACGTGATTGATGCCCAGGAACGCCGGGTCAGCGCGGTTGCCGACAACACCGAAATTCGCAATGTCAAAAAGGTCTCGATCAGCGAAGACCGTTCGACCAGCCTGACCATGCTGTTTGACCCGGAACACAATTTCGAAGAACGCATTCTGAAAGAACAGTTCGTGTTCTGAGGCACTTTTGTAACCACTCTAATTGATTGAACAGCCAAAGCGTGATCAACTTCATGCTTAGGTGTGTATGTGAACATCTTCAGTTGCGCAGGGGGGCGTACATTTGAAGTTCGACAGCATTCGTCATGACATCAGCGCGGCCAGCGTTGGTGCGTTAGCGACCCTGCCCCAGGCAGTCGCATACGGACTGATTGCCATTGCGCCCCTGGGGGCCGATTGGGCGGTGTTTGGCATTATGTCCAGCATTGGCACGGCAATCGTGTTCGGCCTGATAACCGGCCTGTGGGGATCTAACCGGTTTTTGATTTCCGGGCCCGGTGCTGTGACGGCGCTGGTTATCGCATCGGCAATCGCCCAGGCCCTTGAACGGGGGTATGCCCCGGAACAGGCATTGGCGCTGGCTTATGGGGGTATCGTCATCGCCGGGCTTTTTCAGGTGCTGTCTGGATGGGTGCGCCTGGGTCACGTTACCTCGTATATTCCAGTGCCGGTATTATCGGGCTTCGTCAACGCATCCGCCCTGCTGGTGATGATTACCGCCCTGCCGACCGTGCTTGGCCAGCATGGCATTCCGCTGATTGATGCCCTGTCGAGCCATGCCGACAGCATCAATCTTTGGGCCGCATTTATTGGCGGCATCACCATTGTCACGCACCTGATGCTGGATGATCGATCCAAGGTTATCCCCGGCGCGTTGGTGGCACTGGCGCTGGGAGCCATCCTTTATTATCTGGGCAATATGGGACTGGGATTGTCAACGGCGCCGTTGGTCGGTCATATCGAATTATCGACACTGTGGCGCGAACCGCCCATGCTTGCACCCGCCATCGACTGGGCCGGTCAGGTTGCGCACAACGCAACCAGTATCATGCCATGGCAGGACGCCGACATTCCCCTGTCAGCGGGACTGTCTATCGGGTTGCTGGCATCGTTCTATACGGTGATCGGGTCCAGTGCCCTGGCGGTGCGCACCCATCAAACCATAGACGGCAACAACGAGTTACGCCTGCATGGGATTGCCAACGCCCTGATGGGGGTGCTGGGGTTCCTGCCCGGCAACGCATCCCCCGGCATTTCCGATGCTGTCCGCAGGGTCCATGCAACCCCGCGCATATCGTGCATCGGCACGCCGATTATGTTTGCCGTGCTGTTGGTCGTGATGATGCCGCTGATCGAAGCCCTGCCCTTGTGGACAACTGCAGGCATGCTGGTATCCACGTCGCTGCTGGCGCTGGACCGCGCAACACTGACCAAATTAAAAGGACTGGCGCTGAGAAACCTGCCGTTTCCCCGGGTTGTTGTCGGCGATGTTGCCGAGACTTTGGCGGTCGTGATCACCGCGCTGGTCGTCGACCTGATCGCAGCCGTCGGGGTCGGTGTAATGCTGTCGATAGCGTTGTTCGTGCTGGGCATGGGCCGCAGCCCCATTCGCCGTATTTACAGAGGCTCGCGCATCCATTCGAGAATCCATCGTTCGCCCGGTGAAATCAAACGTCTGGAACAAGATGGCGACCGCATCGCCGTTATTGAAGTCCAGGGACCATTGTTTTTCGGGTCATGCGCGCGTCTGTTGTCCGATGCCAAGGAACTTCTGGAAGACGGGGTCGAATTTTTGATTCTGGATTTCAAACATATGACATCCATCGACAGCACCGGTTCGGCAAAACTGCGCAGCCTGTCGATGATGTGTCAGGAGACCGGCGGCAAACTGATGGTCAGTTATATTCAGCCGGAACGCCGCACCGCACAGACCCACCGGGCGCGTGTGAAAGCCGAGTCCGAGACAGACGATGAAAACTGCCGCCGGATACAAAGCAGACCCCGCTGGATTTGGCTGAACATGCACGCCAATGACATTATCAATGTGATTGGCGAGGACTGGTTCTTCCGGGATACCGATTCAGCCCTGAGCAGATGTGAGCAGACCCTTCTGGAAGCCCCCGAGGACGATGGTTACTTGTCACCTCGCGGGCGCATCGCCCATAGCGATTTGTTCGCCGGACTGTCGCGCGATGACATCGCCTATCTGGGAACACAAGCGACACGTAGACGCTACCGGGCAGGCGAGCCGGTGTTTAGTCAGGGCGACGATGCCAACCATGCCTATTTCCTGATGCGTGGGCGCATGGACGTGGAAATCGATATCCCCGGCACCAACCGGCGGAAACGAGTCAGCACTCTGCCCGACGGAATCATCTTCGGTGAAATGGGATTGATTGATGGTGCCCCGCGTTCGGCCACCGTGACGGCATCGCGCAACAGCCTGTGTTACGCCATGGATGGCGAAACCTATGTCAGACTGCAGGTAGAAAAACCGGAAATGGTGATGACCCTGCTGGGCAATATCAGCCGCCAGTTTTCCAGCCGCCTGCGCGTCGCCAACATCATGATTTCAGAACTGGATCAATAGGACCGACGTCTTCTGCGGCGGTCATCATCTGCGGCGATGAATACTGATCTATTCATCAAGTAAAAATAAGTTGCGACTCACTAATACCCAAGATGAATCTATTCATATAGTATTCATACTGTAATTATATATAAATACTAATAATTTTATATAAATAAGCGTAAACAATAACAAACACACTTATATTCGCGTGGCGCATTGTAAATTAATGCCGGGTGAATACCTATTGAATACCCATCAAATTATTGTGAGTATTGCCAATTAAAATTGATTACTGTAATATTCATAAACTGTAATATTCATAAAGCGACCTAACATAATAAAATACAAAGGCAAAACAACGACTTAACAAAAAAACAATGTCCCCCCATCAAGGCCCCCCAGGGAGTATTCGATATGAATTTACGTGTCCGCCCGAAGCTTATCGCCGCCTTTTTGATCATTGGCATTCTGCCCTTCGCCATCATCGGCATTATTTCACTGGTACAAACCAAGGCCGCCCTGAACACCGCAAGCTTCAATCAGCTTGAAGGCGTTCGCGGCATCAAGAAGGCGCAGATCGATAAGTTCTTCGAAGAGCGACAGGGCGATGCCAACGTATTGGCGGAAACAGCAACAACACTGATGGAAGAGGCATTCGCAAAACTGGATGCGATCCGCGCCATCAAACAGGGCCAGATCAAATCCTATCTGGATGGCATCCGCCAAGACACCCAGATCATGGCGAACAACAAGGGCGTCGGCGACGCCATGGGCGCCTTCACAAAAACCTGGGGTGAACTGGGGGGCGGACATACAGACACCCTGCAAAGTCTGTACATCACCAAAAACAAGCACAAGACCGGCGAAAAGCACATGCTTGACGCCGCCAGCGATGGATCCGGTTATTCAAAAACCCATGGCAAGTATCATCCTTGGTTCCGCCAGTGGCTGCTGGAACGGGAATACTATGACGTCTTCCTGGTCGACCGGTCCGGCAACGTCATTTATTCGGTTTACAAGGAACTGGATTACGCCACCAACCTGAAAACCGGCAAGTGGAAGAAATCAGGGCTTGCGGATGTCTTTTTAAAGATCGAAAAGAGCCACAAGAAAGATCAGGTCGCCTTTTCCGATCTGGCCCCTTATGCGCCAAGCGCGGGCGCCCCGGCCGGTTTCATTGCCGCGCCGATTTATAACGGCAACAGTTACGACGGCGCATTGATCGTGCAGATGCCGCTTGGCAAAATTAACGCCATCATGAGCGAGCGTACCGGCCTTGGCAAAACCGGCGAGACCTATCTGGTCGGACCCGACAAGCTGATGCGCTCTGATTCGTTCCTTGATCCCAAGCACCATACGGTGACGGCATCCTTCGCCGACCAGACAAAGGGCAAGGCCGACACGGAAGCCGTGCGACTGGCGCTGAAGGGTGAAACCGCATCCGATATCATCATTGATTACAACGGCAATCCGGTGCTGTCATCGTTCTCGCCACTTGATTTCATGGGCGTTCGCTGGACGGTGCTGGCGGAAATTGACGTTGCCGAGGCGTTCGTTCCGACAAGCGCAGACGGCAAGGAATTCTACAAGAAATACGTCGATGCCTATGGCTATTACGATCTGTTCCTGATCATGCCGGACGGCTATATCTTCTACACCGCATTTCGCGAGCCCGATTATCAGACCAACATCATCAGCGGCAAGTACAAGGATTCAAACCTTGGCGACTTGATGCGCGAGGTTCTGAAAACCAAAAAGTTTGGTATTGCCGACTTTGCGCCCTATGCGCCATCGAAAGGTGCACCGGCTGGTTTCGTCGCCATGCCGATTATCCACCCCGAAGACAAAGAACTGGAAATGGTCATCGCCCTGCAACTGTCGCTCGACGCCATCAACAGCGTTATGCAACAGCGCGAAGGCATGGGCGAAACCGGCGAGACATACCTGATCGGATCGGACAAATTGATGCGTTCCGACAGCTTCCTCGACCCCACCGGGCATTCCGTGTCGGCATCCTTTGCCAACCCGGAAACCGGCAGCGTCACATCCGACGCAGCGATCAGGGCGCTGGCGGGCGAGACGGGATCCGATATCGTTATCGATTACAACGGCAATCCGGTGCTATCGGCTTTCGCGCCGTTGCAGATCGGCAACCACACATGGGCCCTGCTGGCGGAAATAGACGAGGCCGAAGCCTTTGAAGCGGCCGACGACATCCAGCTTGAGATCATCATTCTAGGCCTGCTGGGTCTGGTCATCATCGGCGCCGCCGGTTACATGATCGCCAGTTCCATCGCCAATCCGGTCGTCGCCATGACCGGGTCCATGGGTGTCCTGGCAAATGGAGACCTTGAGGCGGAAATTCCGTCACAGGGGCGTCCGGACGAAATTGGTGAAATGGCCGATGCCGTTCAGGTGTTCAAGGATAACGCCATCCGCGTCAAACAAATGGAAGAAGAAGCCAAGGCACAGGAAGTTCGTGCCGCAGAGGAAAAGACCAAGATGATGAGCGACATGGCCGACGACTTCCAAAGAAGCGTCGGTGGTGTTGTCCAGACTGTGTCTTCGGCATCAACCGAATTGCAATCATCGGCACAGGCGCTGACGGCGACGTCGGAACAGACCAATTCGCAATCGATTGCGGTTGCGGCCGCATCGGACGAAGCGTCGACCAATGTGCAGACGGTGGCGTCTGCAGCGGAAGAGCTGTCGTCATCGATCAGCGAAATCAATCGTCAGGTCCAGCAATCGACGGACGTCACCGCTTCGGCCGTCGAGGCAGCCGAAAAAGCCGACAACATGGTTCAGGGACTGGCGACGTCGTCGAACAAGATCGGCGAGGTTGTCGAGTTGATTTCGGATATCGCCGAGCAGACCAACCTGTTGGCCCTTAACGCCACCATCGAGGCGGCTCGCGCCGGGGAATCCGGCAAAGGCTTCGCGGTTGTGGCATCGGAAGTGAAAAACCTGGCCAACCAGACCGCCAAGGCAACGGAAGAAATCAGCAGCCAGATCAGCGGCATTCAGGACGCCACCAAGGAGTCTGTCGAGGCCATTCAGGCGATCACCAAGACCATTGGCGAGATCAGCGAGATTTCGTCGGCCATTGCGGCGGCGATTGAGGAACAGGGTGCGGCGACACAGGAAATCGCCCGCAATGTTGAGCAGGCCGCTGCTGGCACCGGCGAGGTGTCGGCGAACATCGCCGGGGTTACCCAGGCCGCCGGCGAGGCCGGTGCATCGGCCGGACAGGTGTTGTCGGCGGCGAGTGAACTGTCACAGCAATCTGAACTGCTGAGCAGCGAAGTCGACAAGTTCATGAACCAGGTCCGTCAGGCCTGAATGTGATGGCGACGGTATACAGGCTCGACAACTACAAAACCACGCCGATGTCGGTGTGTGCTTCCGTTCATTTAGGTCTTGCCGAAAATCGAGCCCATTTATCCGTGATTGGTCGGTGGATTAATCAATACGGAAAAGTGCTGGAACTGTTTGAATCGAGGCTGCAGGACCATCGGAATTCATGCCGAAGGGCAGAAATCAGCAACGACAGGTGCCATAAAATCCTTAAACGCGCCAATGCCGATGAACTGATCTGGCTTCGCGACAAGATCGCCCGCAAACGTCGTCGACGGCGGCGACATCATTAAGGCTGAATAAGGACCGGAGACATCGATCAGGCGCGCACCAGATCGTTGGCGTCCGTGTGCTCGAAAGTTTTTCCATAGATTTCAAGCATCGTTGTCTCGGCGTAGGACAGCGTGTCGTTGCCGACTGTCAGCGTATGCGTAAACGCCGTGGTCGACGCGTTATCACGCATGAACGGCGACTGGACGATCTTCCAGTTGTCGTCATCGATGGCAGCAGAGACTTCCAGAACGGTGCGGCCATCGGCATCTTTCTTGCCGGTATATTGGCCCCCGGCCAGCACACATACGGCGCGCGGGATGGTCAGCGAGTGCATCACCGTTTGGGATTTTGCATCCCACATCCAGTATCCGGTTTCATCGTGGAAGACATCATTATCGGATTTTCGCCGGACGATCTGACGATAGAAAACGACCATCAAATCCTGGGCCTCGGCATTGGTGACGCCGCCAACGGCCTCAAACGTGATGGTTTCGAAATAGGGGTTGGTTTCCGTGCCGTCGGGTTCCGGTGCGATATCAACGCCGTCTTTGCCCTTCCATACCCCGATCAGGTCTGTCAGCGGGCCGAAATCTTCCTGTTGTGTATCGTTCATGGAATCCTCGTCATTTGGTCAGACTGAACAACTTCTGGGCGTTTGCATAGGCGACTTTTTTAGCCGTTTCAGGCGTCAAGTTGGCAAGCAACCCTTTGCGAATGACTTCGATGCCTTTGTCATAGTGCTTTTCGGTCTTGGTATCGGTGCCGACCATGAAACGGTCCGGCATTTCCTCAATCAGCTTGCGCCAGCCCTTATTCAGACTCTTGGCCGTAAAAATTTTCTGCTCCGGTTTTTTCTTCATCAGTTTCGGACTCATTTTCGGTGGGTGACGCGCCGACAAATCGCAATACAGGTTCTGATGTTTTTTCAGGATGGCACGGATATCGTCCGGCTTGGTGTTCGATCCACAATGGGCGATGACGATCCGACCAGCCGGATTGGAACCCGCCAGAACGCCCAGTTCCTTCACGGAATCCTTGTCCCATTGCAGATGCATGTTCAAAACGCCGCCGTGCTTGGCCGCAAGATCGAGCATGGCCCGGTTGGTGGGTGCATCAATGCGCATTTTGCGGCCCATCCATGCCTTCGATGTGGTTCTGGCATTGGCGAATATCTCGCCGATCCCTTTCAGTTTTCCCGCCGCAAAGTCTTCTTCCAGCATCTTCATCAAGGCTTTGAAATCATCGCGTTCCGGGTCTTCGAGCGCGTCGTTGCCGCCATCCCGGTAGATCATATTCAACTGGCTCTGGCCGCCGAAGGGAATGTAGCGCGAGCCCATGACCTCGGCGTAATGTTCCCGGACGCTGCGCCCGCCGGTCATGGGGCCCAACCCCGCCCACTGGACGTTATTGCGGTCCATCCACGCCAGCACATCTGTTGGATCATTGGCAGGATGGGGATGCATGTGCACATCGGCAATGATCTGATCTTGCGCATATGGCTTCGTCGACAGAGCCAATATGGCGACGGTGCCGAGAATGAGACCCAGCCCAAGTTTGGTGCGATTAATGCTCATGCCTTTTCCCCTGTTCATATTTCATCAGATAACATCTGAGAATACTAGATTAGGCGCACGGAATATCGATCCAGAATTTACTTCCCTGCCCCTCGGTACTTTCGAAACCGATCTGCCCGCCCATCAGTTCGACCAGGCTTTTCGATACCGTCAGGCCGATGCCGGTTCCCTTGATATTGCTGTCGTCATAGCCCAGACGATTGAAGGCTTCAAACACTTGCGGCTGCAAGGGCACCGGAATTCCCATTCCAGTGTCTTCGATTGAAATGCGGCTCATCCCCGTGCCCGCACTCTCGCAGCCCAGAATGACCTTGCCGCCTTCGTCGTTATATTTAATTGCATTGGTGAACATATTGAGCAGCACCTGCTTGAGCCTGATTTTTTCGGCCAACACCGCGACATTTTCATGGCCGTCACACAAATCAACGAAGTCAATCTGCCGGTCGTCCATCATTTTTTTAACAAACGGGATGATCTCGCCGATCAATTCCTTCGGCGTCACTTCTTCGATGTCCAGTTCCACCGTCTCGCTTTCCAGCTTTGCAAGATCAAGAATATCACTGACCAGTTCGAGCAGGTGTTGGCCGGAATTGTTTATATCGACAACGTATTCGGCATACTTTTTGCCGATCGGGCCGAGAATTTCCATCTTCATGGTTTCGGAAAAACCGATAATCGCGTTCAGCGGCGTCCGCAGTTCGTGACTCATGTTGGCAAGAAATTCAGATTTCGACAGGTTGGCGCTTTCGGCCTGCTCTTTCGCCCGAATCAATTCAGATTCGACGATCTTGCGAGCGGTAATATCGCGAATGATGCTGGTGGCGAACTTTTCATCCCCTATTTGCCAGTCCGATATTGTCAGTTCGATTGGAAATATGTCCCCCGTCTTTTTTAATCCCTCAGTTTCAATACTGGCGTTGCCCATCCGCCCTTTACCACCTGACATGATACGGTCAAACCCATGGGAATGGGCATCCCGGTATTGTTTGGGGATCAGGTTCGTCAAAGGCTGGCCGATTATTTCGGAGTCCTCGTAGCCAAACATATATCTGGCGCCCATATTCCAGTGAATAATGTGGCCGTTGCTGTCTGCCGATATGATTGCATCCTGGGCCGATTGGGCAACGGCGCGAAAACGGGCTTCGCTCTCGCCCAGCTCCCTGGTGCGGGTGGCAACATCGAATTCCAGATTATCCCGGGCGGCCATAAGTTCTTCTTCGAATTGTTTCCGCGACGCCAGCAGGACCGCCGTAATCCAGACGGCAAACAATGCCAGACCGCGATTGGCCAGAACCACCCAAAAGACGCCACCGCTTGGTGATGAAAAATATCCGGCAATGATCAATATCGAGCCGAGGACGGCCAGCATGAATATATGCCGGGTCTTGGTAAACCAGACCCCCATCAGGACAAGCGCCACGTACGGCACGCCGGCGGCGACGCCCAGGGGCAGCAGTAAATCGAGAATCAGGACCGATCCGGCGACGGCAAGGGTGACGATGATGACAGACAATGAAACCTGGCCGACCAGGGACACATGGAGCTCGTTTGCCCCATCCCGCTTGATATGATCGTTCAGATCATCGCTCATCGTCGAAACTTGCTCCCCCGTTTCAGACTCTGCACCAGTCTCCTCTGCATCGATCGTATGGCCTGCACACCATGGCGATGATGCCTATCCCTTCATGCTTCACACAGAAATCGGTCAACGGCTAGCGGCGCGTATCGGCGCCGACGGCATCTGAGATACTATCAAAACCATCGGCTTTCAGCAATTCCACCAGCCGGCGCTTGATCCGGTTGACCAGCCCCGGCCCTTGATAGACCAGCGCCGAATACAGTTGCACCAGTGATGCCCCGGCGCGGATTTTTCGATAGGCATCGTCGCCCGACGCAATGCCGCCGACACCGATCAGCGGTAGTTTGCCGTCGGTCAGGCGATACATATCGGCGAGCATTCTGGTCGACGGCTCCATCAACGGCTTGCCGCTCAGCCCGCCGGTCTGGGCAACGGAGGGCCCAAGCAAGCCATCGGGCCGTGCAATGGTGGTGTTGGTGGCGATCAGGCCATCGATGCCGAGTTCCAGTACCACCTGGGCGATGTCGGACTTGTCCTCGTCGGTCAGGTCAGGGGCGATCTTCAGCAACAGCGGCGGCGGGTTGTCGGGTGTTGCCTCAGTACGTGCCGCAAGCGCCGCCTGCAACAGATCGCTGAGCGGTTCGCGGCCTTGCAGGGCACGCAGCCCCGGGGTGTTCGGCGACGATACATTGACGACCAGATAATCGGCCAGTGGCGCCAGCGCAAGCACCCCTTTGGCGTAATCGTAAGCGGCGTCCTCGGTGTCCTTGTTCTTGCCCAGATTGACGCCGATGATTCCCCCCGCCCGACGCGACCGAAGCCGCTTGGCCACAGCATCCATGCCATCGTTGTTAAAACCCATGCGATTGATGACAGCCCCGTCGGCGGTCAGGCGAAACAGCCGCGGTCGCGGATTGCCGGGTTGCGGGCGCGGTGTGACAGAGCCGACCTCGACGAAGCCAAACCCCTGGCCCAGCATGGCGTCGGTGACCTGGGCGTTTTTATCGAAACCGGCGGCGAGACCAACCGGATTGGCAAACGCCCTGCCCCACAGGGTCTGGCCCAGGACCGGGTCTTCGAAGGCCCGAGGCGTCGGAACCAGCCCGGATGCCAGCGCCTTGATGGCCAGCGAATGGGCGGTTTCCGCATCAAGCAGGCGCAGCAGCGGTCCGGTCAGGCAATACAGGTCCGTCACGATCCCAGCTCCTCTGGAAAAATATGTCGGCCATCGTCATCGAGCGGCAAATCGTCGACGCGGTGCGCCAAATGCGGGTTGAACGCGCCATACAGATGCGGGAACAAGGCCCCACCGCGCGAGGCCTCCCACTTCAGGGCATCACCCAGTTCTGCGGCGGCGATGCTAACGAGCACCAGCCCCGGTTGCCCAGCCCGGTGACGGGCGGCGCTTTCGACGACCTGGGCGGCATCGGAAAAATGAATAAAGCCGTCGCGGGTATCGTCGGCGGAGCCTTCATAAAGGCCCCGAGCGACAGACGCATCCCAATCATCGCGCGCACATATATGAAAAATCATCCCCTGTGACATGGTCCGAAGACTAGCAGGTTCCCAGGGTCCAATCCCACTCATTCTGCGGCTTTTGCATTATGCATCGCAAATTGCGAAAAATGGCAATATGCGGTCAGATTTTAAGACCCCGACTTTCGTCAAACTTATTGTTTTTCAAACACTTGGCACGAAGTGACCGTCTGGCACGGTCGTTGCGACACTGTCTGTAGAATTTTATTCCAGACAGGAGACGCTTCATGGCCTCTGCAGCCGCCCCGTCAAAAGACGATGCCCCATCGCCCGAATCCTTGCGCGCTGCGCTGAAGGCGCTGGACGACATTGGCCGGTCGGGTCTTGCCGTGGTTCCACTGGAACCAACTGCGGCCATGGTCACCGCCGGGCTTCGCGTCGGCGGGATTAGCGAAACGCAAGTCATGGGCATCTACTTCGCGATGCTGAGCGCCGCCGCGGATGATAACTAATTATTGGCGCACCCTTTTGGCAAGCGCGCCTTCGGCGGCGAAGTCTCTGGAAGTCTGACTTAAAATTACAGCAGGAACTTATTTCACAAGCCCGCGACTGCGGATCGTCGACCGTTCGGCGAAAGCCAAGGGGCGAGTAGCCCCGCCCGGCGACTGAGGGGCAATATATCCTCGAAGGGGGCGACAAAAAATATGAACCACACTAAAGTGGTTCAATATGCCACAACATGCCGCCCTGATGTTCGCCAACGACACGTTTTACGTCGCCTTTTCAAGTGGTGACTACAAAACGATGGAATCCGTTTGGGCGCAATCGGACCAGTTGACCTGCACCCATCCCGGCTGGGACACGCTGATCGGTCGTGAAGAGGTCATGGACAGCTGGTCGAGCATCATGGAAAACGTCGAAAGCGTTGAAATCAGCTGCTCACACGCCAATGGCTATGTGCTGGGCGATGTCGGCTATGTGCTGTGTTACGAAAAAACCAATGGTGTCGTGCTGGCAGCGACCAACGTGTTCGTTCTGGAAGACGGGGTCTGGAAAATAGTCCATCACCAATCCGGCCCGGCCCCGGGTATGTTCGACGAGGATGAAGACGAAAACGACCCGCTGGAACGGATGCAGTAGAATTAGCGGCCAAAAAGGCGTATAATTGTGATTGTTGGATAGGTTCTCGAAGGAAAAGGCCAATGTTCAACCCAGTCGAATTTTCAATCAGATTCCAGCAGGCGGCCCTGCAAGCCGCAACCGCCGCGACGCGGCTGATGGCCAGCAATTATGTCCGCATGATCGAGCAGCAGAACCGTTTGCTGCAGCACAGTTGTGTACACCAGCGCGACGATGACCACGACACCCCCAGCCCGCCGAAGAAACAGCGGCGGCGCAAATCGCCCTGCCGGGGACCGGATTTATTGGACCATTACGGCCATCGCGCCCATGATGTCGATCCTGAACATATTTAATTGTCGAGGAAGCTGATTATGAACTCCAATAGCCTTTCGGCGGTGTTGTTTGCCGCCATTATTTTTGCCACAGCCACACCGACAACGGCAGTGGCCATTGACCTGAATCCATTTTCCGCCATCAAGGGAGCCGTTGAGGCCGTCGCCGAAGACCGCAGTTCCGGCGACATAGCCAAGGACCTGGAAATCAAGGCGACGATCACCACCAAGGTCATCGACAAAATGGGAGGCGACGTCATTTCCATCAGCGCCGATGTCTATGAACAAGACGTAATGCTGACCGGTGCGGTCGAGAGCAGCAAACAAAAGGCCGAGGCCGGCAGGCTGGCATCATCGGTCAAGGATGTGAAGAAGCTGTACAACGAGATTATCGTCATCAAGGACATCGACAAGGATAAGGGCGCTGCCGAAAACTTCGTCGATGATTCGGTGATTGAAGGCAAGATCAACGCCCTGCTGCTTGACGGCAAGGGCGTCAACGTCACCAACTTCCGTTGGCGTTCGGTCGGCGGCAATGTGTTCTTGTTCGGGCGCGCCTTATCAAAGGCCGAACGGGATAAGGCCACAGCCATCGTCAAGGGCATCAAGAATGTCACGGCAGTGACCAGCCGGGTGAAGGTGCGGGCCAAGTAGCGGTCCCCCGCCGCTATCGCCAATCCTGTTTAGGCCTCCAGTGGCCTCGCCACACAGAGCGTACGCCAACCCAAGGCACCAAAAGACCCAATTGGCAAAAAAACCGGCCCCCTTTAAGGGACCGGTCGTTTTGCTGGAAGGAACACGGATCAGGAACCGCTCAAGGGGGCAAAGAGCTTAGGGGGTGTCCCCGATCCGTCTCGTACATATAAATATAACGAACACATTCCAGCATGTCGCATCACACCCGTTCACCAATCTGTGAACGGCTTGGAACTCCTCTATTCCGTGGCGAAACCCGCCATTTTCCAGGCACCAATGCCGCCGGCAAGGTGATAGACGTCAGCCGCTGAAGCCGTGACTTCGCGCAACTGGGGGCCGTACATACGGGTGCGACCACCGCTGGCGCAGTGATAGACGACGATTTTGTCGTCGTGGCTGGGCAGGGCATCGGGATTAAAGGCTGACAGCGGCAGATGATGAGCATCCGATATGCGCTCAACCGCGCGTTCGCCCGCTTCACGGACGTCGACCAAAATGGCCTTACCTTCTGCGATCCAGTCCTTCAAGGTTGTCGGATCAATGTCTTTGATACCCATATCGGTTATTCCTTTTCTTATTGAATGTTGATTATTCACTCTTGATTGTCCTTAAATTAGCATTATCTAATATATTATCAAGCCCTGTGGATAAAAAAATATGGAGTCCCCGATTATGAACCCGACCATTGAAGCCTTTTTCGATGAAGCGACCTTCACCGTGACCTATGTGGTTAGCGACCCGGCGACGGCCAAAACCGCGATCATCGACCCGGTGCTGGATTTCGACCCAAAGTCGGGCCGCACGACGACGGCATCGGCCGACAAGGTCATCGCCCACGTGCGCGACAACGGCCTGGACGTCGACTGGATACTGGAAACCCATGTCCATGCGGATCATCTGAGCGCCGCGCCTTACATCAAGCACGAAGTGGGCGGACAAATCGGCATCGGCGATCAGGTGCCCACCGTTCAGGGTATTTTCAAGAAGGTCTTCAACGAAGATGACAGCTTCGCCATCGACGGATCGGACTTCGATGCCCTGTTCGCCG
The DNA here is from genome assembly GCA_018671895.1 of Rhodospirillaceae bacterium. Lineage (GTDB taxonomy): Bacteria > Pseudomonadota > Alphaproteobacteria > Rhodospirillales > JABHCV01 > JABHGV01. Next base: position 25,932 of record JABHGV010000072.1, read on the forward strand.
CCGGTGACAGTATTCATCTGGGCAATGTGTCTGGCGAAGTTTTGCACACGCCGGGCCACACGCCAGCCTGCGTCAGCTATCACTTTGGCGATGCGGTGTTTGTCGGCGACACCATGTTCATGCCCGATTACGGCACCGCGCGCTGCGATTTCCCCGGCGGCGATGCGCTGACCCTGTATCAATCGACACAAGACATTCTGTCACTGCCCGACGACACCCGTATTTTCACCTGTCATGATTATGGTGCCGAGGGTCGTGACTTCGCCTGGGAATCAACCGTCGCCGAGCAAAAGGCCGACAACATTCATGTCGCAGACGGCACATCGGCCGCCGAATTCGCCGAAATGCGCAATGCACGGGACGCCGAACTGGCGATGCCGCAACTGATTTTGCCGTCGGTACAGGTCAATATGCGGGCCGGAAAAATGCCGCCAGCCGAAGAAAACGGAATCAGTTACTTGAAAATACCCATCAACGGCATTTAGTGTGCGCCACCGCAACAAGATAAGGTCTTGAACATGATTGCCGGAGATTTCGAAGAACTGGTGGCAAAATGCGTTATTTCGGGGTTTCCGCACCGCATGATGTACGTATTTGTGCATGCCTCCTTCATGGATGATAGCGACCCTGGCGACGACAACGACGAGATGACCGGCGTCGTTCAGGTGCTGTTCGACGCCCATCAGGCGGCACAGCCGGACCTGACCTTCGACGACGTGCGCAAGGCCGCCGATGCCCAGAACCCGAACTGGAACATCGTCGTTATCAGCATCTCCAAGAATTCAGACGCCAGCAAGACCTCTGACGAACAGGCCGAGGCAGTCCTGGTCGATATGCGCGACAAGATTCTAACGGGTGACATCGACGGTTTCAGCCTGCTCAACCGTGACGGTCAGTCGCTGGAATTCGATGCCGAAGTCGTCGACGGCTCTGATGACGACGAAACCCCGCATTCGGTTCATTGACCCTATGAAAAAAGCACTGCGCGCATATTTCGAGGCGCCGTTCAAGGTGCTGGCCGTGCTGGTCGGCATTTATGGCACCAACCGGGGCCGCGTCAAACGCCTGATGGCGAAACCGCAAATGCATGACTTGTTCCGCACCGCCGTGGTTATTACGGCGCTGGTCTGGATCGGAATCTGGCTGTTCGTGGGCAACGAATACGAGGGCCGCTTGACCGAGGCTGTGAAAGAATTATTCTCAGGTGTGATGAAATAACATTAGGGGTTTCACCATGGCTGCCCACACCGTTGTTGCTTGATGCCCCGGCCAAGGCCCAGGAATTCAAGGGCAAGAAGGGTGAAATGGGAAAGTTGTGCGACAAGAAATAAGCAGGGACTAGAAGACCGCGAAGCCCTTTCCTGTCAGGAACAACCCCAACAGCAGGGCGAAAAAGGCCATGGCGCGGACCATACCGTCGCTCTGCATGATTGATTGTGACAGGTCCACCAGCGCCCGGGGGCGGATAATCAGCACCGCGCCCTTCAGTGCCGCCAGCCAACCGAACAGGGTGATAATGGCGGTCCAGTCGGCACTCCACGTATTGTGAAAGACCAGGATCAGCAACCCCATCAACAGTGCCATGATGCCGCCCATGTATGCGAGCGCCGGCTGCTCGATGAAATCGGTCGCCAACCGCCGGTAGACGCCCGGATTGACTGCCAGACCGATGGCAACAACGATGTAAAACGGCCCAATAATAGAGGCGATTATTTCAGCGCTGGTCATGGCATCCCCTTTCTATCTGCTTACCCCCTTAATATGGGGTCATCCGGGCCGCATTGAAACGGCCAGAAGACCCTGACCGCTTGATAACGGTCAAGGACTTGAGAGACCCGACGAGCCAAAACTGACCGCATGACGATTATCGAATGGAAAGACGACTATAAAACCGGGTTCAAGTCTATCGACTATGAACACGAAACCCTGATTGTCGCCATAAACGGCCTGTACGAGCATGCCGCGGCCAACGACAACAAAAAAATCGCCGCGGCGCTGGGCGAGATTCATATTCTGATTGAATCCCATTTCGCGCTTGAGGAAAAGGTCATGCGCGACCAGAACTATCCCGATTATGTCGGCCATAAAAACGACCATGATCGCCTGCTCGATGAAATTCTGGACATCATGGATGCCGCAGAGGTCGAAGACCCCGACGCCACGGGAACGCGCCTAGGCGAGCGCCTGAGCAACTGGTTCGGCACCCACTTCTCCACCTATGACCGCGATCTTCACGGAAAATTGTAAAGCCCCGGCAAATGCACGCCCAACAGACCTTGATTCACCTGGATGTTAGGGGTTTACTCGTATGCATACGGGGAGAGGCAACAGTTATAACGCAAAATGCTGTGGCCCAAGGGAGAGAGATGCAGTCCAGTTTCAAAGTCTGGAAACCATTTTTGGCGTCGGCTTTGCTTGTAGCCGCGTGCTTTTTCGTGTCCACACCGGCAACCGCCGAACACACCCTCAAATTCGGCCTGCACATGAACAAGCCCCTGAATTTCAGGGGCACTGACGGTCAGGCCAAAGGCCTGGTTGTTGACGTATTCAAACACATTGCAAAGCAGGAAGGCTGGAAGGTCAGTTTTCATCCGTGCAAGTGGTCCCAATGCCTGAGCCGCCTGAAAAGTGGCGAGATCGATGTGCTGAGCGCCATCGGTTACACCGACAAAAGAGCAGAGACCTACACCTTCACCGAGACCACGTTGATTACCAACTGGGGGCTGGTCATCACCCAGCCCGACACGGATATCCTGTCGCTGACGGACCTCCACGGTACCACCATCGCCGTGTTGCCACGGGCCGGTCACACGACAATGCTGAAAGCGCTGCTGGATAAATTCGGCGTCAACGCCAATTTCCTGGAAGTCGACAGTTTCAAGGCCGTGATGCAGGCGGTCAGCGACAAGAAAGCCGACGCCGGTGTCGTCAACCGGCTGGTTGCCCAGCAATTCGCCAAGGATTATCAGATTCTGAAAAGTTCGATCATCTATAACCCCATCGAAATCCGCTACGCCTTTACAAAGGGCACGCACCCCGAAATCCCGATGGTTATCGACAGTTACTTGCAGGAAATGCGCATAGACAAGAATTCCGTTTATTTCAAATCCCTGGAACGTTGGTTTGGGCAAGGCGAAGATGCCCCGTTGCCGCGTTGGCTGAAATGGCTGGCCGGAACCATGTCGCTGTTTACCGGCCTGCTGATGGTTATCGCCTGGGTGCTGAACAACCGGGTCGAGGCGGCAACCGCACAGGTGCGAGAAGGCGCGGCATCGTTCAAGACCGTTATCGAGGCAGGGCCTTTGTCGTTGATTATTTCAGACACCAAAACCAACCAGCTTTTGTTCATCAATGATCGTGCGCGGTCCATGTTCGCCATCCCCGACGACGCGAAGGAAAGTGATTTTCAGACATCTGATTTTTTCAATGACGGCGAGGACCAGCGGATCCTTGCCGAGATGCTGGCCCAGGGTGGGACGCCCGATGATCACGAGGTCCAGTTGAAACGACTGAATGGCTCTACATTCTGGGGATCTGCGACCACCATGGTGATGCCTTTTAATGGCACCACCACCATCGCCACATCCATTCTGGACATCAGTCGGCGCAAACAGGCGGAAGTATATCTGCAACGCACCCATGACGAGCTTGAACAACGGGTTGTCGAGCGCACCCAGGCCCTGACCGATGAAGTCCATGAACGCCGAACGATCGAACAGGAACTTTTCGACAAGACGGAAATTCTGCAATTGCTGTTCGAGATTACCGCAATCGCCAACGAAGCCGATGACACCGACGCCGCAATGGCCCAGTGTCTGCAAATAATCTGCGACTACACATCATGGCCGATCGGGCACATCTATACCATCTCGCCGAAAAACCACAACAGGCTGATCCCGACGAATATCTGGCATATGGAAGATACTGAATCCTTTGCCGCGTTTAAGGAACTGACCATGAAGAGCGAGTTCGACATAGGCATCGGCTTGCCGGGGCGGGTGTTGGCAAATCGCAAGCCTGTGTGGATCGAAGATGCATCAAAAGACGACAATTTCCCAAGGGCCCAACACGGTGTGGATATTCCCATCAAGGCCTGTTTCGGTTTTCCTATCATCGTCAGGAACAAGATCGTCGCTGTGATGGAGTTTTTCTCGCCCTTTGATCAGAAATCCAATCAGTTGTTGATGCAGTCAATCGAACACATCGGCACCCACCTTGGGCGACTGCACGAACGCGCACTGGCGGCCGAGAATTTGCTTGAGGCGAAGAAAAATGCGGAAATCGCCAACACCGCCAAGTCCGATTTCCTGTCTTCGATGAGCCATGAATTACGGACGCCACTGAACGCCATCATCGGTTTTTCCGATTCAATCGGAAATGAAATGTTCGGCCCCGTCGACAACGAGAAGTACAGCGAATACATCGGCGACATTAATCATTCCGGTCAGCACCTGCTGAAACTGATCAACGATATTCTGGACGTCTCGGCAATCGAGGCCGGTGCCCTGGAATTGCAGGAAGAAACGGTCAATATCAACGATGTTGTCAATTCAGCCATCAGCCTGATTTCGCCGCGCGCCGAAGAGGGAAAGGTCAGCGTTGCGTCAACCATCGATACCACTATTCCCAAGGTCCACGTCGACGTGCGACGGATGCAACAGATCATGCTCAACCTGCTCAGCAACGCAGTCAAGTTCACTCCCCAGGGTGGAGAAGTCATCATCGGCGCACACAACAACGCCCGCGGCATTTTGGCGATTACAGTTTCTGACACCGGCATCGGCATGGACGAGGCGGAAATCAGCATCGCGCTCAACCGTTTTGGGCAGGTCGACACCGGCCTTGATCGCAAGCACGAAGGAACCGGGCTGGGGCTGCCCCTGACGCAGGAACTGATCGGCCTGCATGGCGGTCATCTGGAAATCAAAAGCAATAAAGGTTTCGGCACCACGATCACGGTAACAATCCCCGGCAACCGTATCATCGAGCAGGCTTAAGCCCGCACCTGAGCTGTGTACCTTATTCGGCAAACACCGGCTTGCCGACGCCGTTATCGAACGAGACGACGAGAATTTGCGCGGCCGTCAGCACCACCTTTTTATCCACCATGTAATCAAAGCCCTCGCCGCCGCTGTCATTCAGGCGAAAAACGATGTGGTGGGGTCCCGCGGGCACCGGGAATTTCTTATAGAAACTGGAATGCCCGTCACTGGCCAGACCGGCCGGATTGGCACTGCCCCGGAAAACAAGTTCGCCATCGACAATCAGTTCTGCCCGCAACGGCCAGCGTTCACGCGAACACGAAACGCCGGAACGCATATTAACGGCCAGCTTCTGTAGCTCCGCCTGCGTCATCTTGCGGCATGCTTCCTTGCGTTGGCCGGGATGGGTCAGACTGAGCTTGATCAGGGCCATGTCAGACGGGTTGACGACATAGGCCGGTGACGATGAAAGCCACGAGATGGCCAGAGCGAAAATGCCGAAGGTCAGCGCCTGGCCGATCCATTGCAGGGGCGTGCGCGACATGCCGGAACGGTCGAGACCGGCGACTTTCATTTTGCGCAACAGGTCCGTCTCGGTGCGTTCTTCGGCCTCCTTGCGCAGGCGGCGACGCTCGCGGACTTCCGGGGACGGATTGAAGATTTCTTTCAAGCCGATGTGATATAGCACCAGCGCGAAGATCGGACCGAAAACAATCAGCGGAATCAGGTGGAAAAGCGGAAAGTTGGCATCAAGGCCGAGAAGTTCGTTCATGCCACGTCCTCCTCGTCGTCGGCGGTGTCGCCCAGCGTTGCCCTGAATTCCCTGACCGCATCGGCCAATGCATCGGCATCGATTCGCGCGCCCCAGAATTCGGTGATACGGGCACGGTCAACGCGCTTGCGCAGGTATGGGTCGCGGACCCCGGCGATGCGTTCCTGGGTCCAGCGATTGCCAAGACGCGAGAAGCAGTCACATTCCTTGCAACCCGATATCATAACGCCCGCAACACCGGCGCGGCTGATGGAAAAGTCGATAAACGACGGCGGCAGCATGCCAATACACGGCAGGCTGAGGGTGCCGATGCCATCGTCTTTCAGGGATTTCACATCGGCGCCATAGTCGCAACCGAACACCAAAACCCCGTTCGGACCGGCTTTTTCAGCAGCCTTCAGGGTTTTCTTGCGGATCAACGTCAAATCAAAATCGGGCAGGTCGATGCCTGTCATTAGTTCCTCGTCATGGCGGAACGGGGTCGATACCGGGCACGATCCGACACAAATGCCGCAACCGGTGCACATGTCGGGGTCAACGACCGCCTCGCGGTCAAAGGCGGCACCGTCACTGCGTGGCTGCATGGTCACCGCCCCGAAAGGACAATCGGTGAAACAACGGGTGCAGCCGTTGCATTTCGTCAGATCGACTTCAGCCGGGCGCGGGCGCTTCAGCGGCGGTATCCACGGCATCGCACAAACGATACACGACAGCCCGACAGCCAGTACCCACAGCGTCCCTGCCCCCAATGTGTCGAACGCCGGGTAGAGCATCATGTAGAACCAGTCGAGGTTGAGGGTCGTCGGCGTCATCGCCAGGTCGGCAGGCGCGTGACTGACGGCGGGCTTGATCAACGCCAACACCACGAACATCGCCAACGAGCCGATGGCCAGCCCGCGCGGCGGATTGACCTTGGGCTGGGTCACCCGCATCACATGAATCCACATGATAAACAACAGGAACAGCGGTGCAAAAATATGCATGAACACCAGCAGCGTGAAGAAACGGTCGGTCAGGCTGCCGGGATCAAGGAAGTTATTGGCCACCGGCTCGCCGAAAATACCGAGCCAGTCGAGCCATTCCATGGAACCGATGGCGACGTATTGGGCCAGTTCATCCCAGACCAGCCAATAGCCGCTGATGCCCGATATGAACAAAAACCAGATCAACGGCGTGCCGGTAAACCATGTGAACCAGCGCACGTCGCGGTAACGGTCCATGATGAATTCGCGGCTTAAATGCAGGACCATCGTCACCACCATGGCGTCCGATGCATAACGGTGGATACTGCGCATGATGCCGCCCAGATACCATTGCTGGTTGGTCATTTCCTCGACCGAGCGATAGGCCCCGCCGACGGTCGTGTCGAACAGGATATAAACGTAGATGCCGGTGACGGCGACGATCCAGAAATAGAAAAACGTCAGGGTTCCCATCTGACGCAACGGATTCCACGATGCCCCGAAAGGAACATCAAAGGCTGCTTCCAGGTGCATGACTCCGTGCTGGAGTCTCGATCTGATGGATGTCTGCAAGGCGGGCTCTCTATTATTCTTATTTATACACGGGATACAGGACGTTTGCGGTCACGCCGTTGGGCGCGGCTTTCCTTGATAATACGCCACCATGCACGAGTCACGAAAACACCGAGCGAGCCGACAATCATGGTGCCGACGATCAACTGGATGAAAATCGAGTAATCAAAGCGATAACGCCCGGCGCGCGGGTCATAGATGGTGCAGAACAACCGAACCTTCTTGATCAGATCACCGACACTGGCGAACGGCGCGGTGGTGCCAAAGACCAATTCTTTCAGCGGTTCGACCAGCAACGGCGACTCGAAGTTATCGCCATAAATCTGGCGATAAATGACACCTTCGGAATCAACCACGGTGACCTGGCTGAGATGATCGAAGCCCTTTGGCGATTTAAAAAAGATAAACCCCAGTGCATCGGAAAACCGCCTTACCGTCATCAGGTCGCCGGACAGGAATTTCCAGCCATCGATATCGATGCTGTTGACGTTGGCAAAGTTGCGCATTCTATCGGACGTATCAGCCGCCGCATCGAAGCCGACGGTGGCAACGTTGAAGCTGGCATTACCCATCGCATCGCGCGCGTCTTCGACGGCATCGGCCAGGGTCTGGGTAATCACCGGGCAGCTGTACGAACAACTGGTGTAAATGAAGCTGATGACCAGCGGCTTGCCGAGATAATCCGACATGTGGAGCGTCTCGCCGTTGGCGTCAGTAAAGGAAAAGTCGGCAAGCGAGCGGCCGATGGCGGCCTGGGAGTATTTAAGGGCTTGCTCGGGCGTGAAATCGGACTTGGGAACAGACTTGGGAGTTGTTGCTATCTGGCTGGCGGCGTGGGCCGCAGGCGCTGTCCATGCCGGCGCGGCCAATATGACCGATACCAGCATGGACAGTACAACATGTTTGGTGCAACCCGCCCTTAGATAAGGGCGGACAAGTTGCCCCAACTTTTTAAAAGAGATCAAGTTAACCGCCAACAAACGGCCCATAAAAGACTCCATTTGTTGGCGGCTTGATCTTGTCATCGTCAGCTGAGGCCCCACACGGAGGACAGATACTTCCAGTTGACGAAGTAGTAGAGCACGAAGGCAACGAGGAAGATCATCGCCAGCACGAACGTGCCCGGCACTTCCATCGTTCCCGCATCGCCGTACCCGGTTGCAGCATTCGTTGCTTCCGGTTCCGGTGCGGGCTCTGCCGCTGCGGGTGCGGGCACTTTGGCCTTGCCCCACAGAATCGTGCCGACCATGTTGAGGATGAAGATCACCGCACCAACCGTGGCGACAAGGGCGGAAACGCCGTTCAGCCCCATCATCAGGTTAGCCGCAGCCGGGAAATCAAAGCCCAGCGTCGCATCGGCAAACGTCATGTCCCAGTGACGGCGTGGAACACCAAGGGTTCCGGCGCCCATCATAAACACCGCAACCAGTCCCATGCCGATACCGAACAGGTAAGGCTGCCACTTGGCGAGGCCCGGGAACACAAGTTCCTTCTGCCACAGCGTTGGCACCAACCAGTAGGATATGGACATAAAGGCGAGTGTCGAGCCAACAACCACGGTGCCATGGAAGTGACCAGGCACGTAGATGGTGTTGTGGGTGATCAGGTTGAGCTGCTCGGTGCCCATCATGACGCCCGAAATACCGCCCAGGAACCCGAACAATACGACCGACAAGGCCATGCCCGAGAACACCGGGTTACCCCACGGCGCCTTGGTCAACCACTCGAATAGTCCCTTGTTGAAGCCTTTCTTGCGTTGTGCGGCTTCGATCGCACCGGGAACCGTCAGTCCATGGATCATTGATCCCAACACCGCCAGATACAAAGCGTACGAGGTGTTGAAGATCTTGTATTCCGAACTAAGCCCTGGTTCGACCAATAGATGGTGAGCACTGGCCAGTTGCAGGAACAGGATGTAGAGCAGGAACGCCGTACGGCTGACCTTCTCGCTCAACGGTTTCGCCCCGAACAGGATCGCGGCAACCGCATACCAGCAAGCAATCTGGGCGGCAACGTTGATTTGCTGTGAAGAGTGACCCATCGCCCACCAGATGACCTTGTACATAACGGTATCGATGTGAGCCAGCAGCCCCAGTGACCAGAACCATGTCGGCACCAGAATGACGGCACCGGACAGGATCGTGAAGACGGCGATAATTGCCGCCGTCAAGGCACCGAAGGTAACTAGCGGTATCGACCCCTCATAGGTCTTTTCCTTGCGCGCCATATGCAGGGTAGCGAAGAACACCACACAACCGAGCAAGGCGCCGACGGCAAACAAGATTATACCAAGGTAGAAATCTTGTGCCGCCATCATCGGTGGATAGGATGTGAACATCACCGAGGAATCGCCGCGCAACACCGCGACGTTGGTAATGGCCGCACCGATCAGCATCACCCAAAAACCGACCCACGCCAATTTTGGAAAGACCAATCGCGCATTCAATAAAACTGCAGAAGTAAAGTAAAGCAGAGCGATCTCGAAGAAAATCATCCAGACCAGCAGCACATCGAGTCCGTGTGCCGTCAGGGCCAGATAAAACCAGTCTGCCGGAAGTAAGTGAACCGCAGGCCAGCGCGTCAGTGCCACCAGCAGCCCGAACAGGCCACCTACGAGCAAGAAGACGACGGCGGTAACCGCGTTCCACTTGATAAGTTTATCGGCGGCAAGATCAATCTTGAAACCGGTATCGGGACAAGTTCTGAATTCAGCCATTGTCGCCTCCCCTATTTATCAGTCACGTAGATCTTGCCAACCATATTGTGGTGGCCGATCCCGCAGAATTCGTTACAGATAATGCCAAACTCGCCGGAACTGTTCGGCGTGACGGTGAATACCATTTCATATTCCGGGTGAACCGAAATATTGATGTTTTCGGGCAATAGCGAGAATCCGTGTTGCCAGTCCAGCGACGACAGATGGAAACGGTATGACTGACCTTTTTCCAACTCGACGATGGGCCACCATTCCCACAGACGACCGAACATATAGACATCGCCCCCGGCTGGCGGCTTGACCACCGGAATACCGGTGTCGCCTTCCTCGCGGACTTTGTACTTCTCGGCCCATGCCTCTGTTTTGGCGGCATATACCTCTGGCTTGATCTTGTAAGCCTCGTTGGACAGGTTTTGATCACCCGTCAGATGCCAGTACGGCATCATAAAAAACATCACCAGTGCCCATACAAAGGCAATGGTGATCCACAACACTTCCGTTTTGCCGACGGGCAGGTTCCACCAGACCCGTTGCGGCGGAGGAAATATTCCCATGATTAAAGTCCCCTCTGTGCCGAATGAATTAAGATGCCAGTGGGATGGCAATGATTTCCATTACCCCCCACAAAATGTACAGGACTGTCGGCATAACAATGCCAATCACCAGCAATACCAGCGGGCTGTCCAATAGGCGTTGCATGAATGGAATTTCTTCGCCCGGGCCACCTGGTCCGGTTTCTATATCACTCATATCCCCCGTCCTCCTTGACTGTCACTGACAAGCCCAATGCGTCGCACGGGCCACAACTCGGCCAAGAAAGCCATAAAAAAAAGGGCCGCGCCTTGACGGATGTCAATTGCGGGAAAATCGTTGGTTTTCTGGGATAAAAAGCCTGTTTATCGTTATTTACTCTCAAATATCCAGACGCCATCCCAGGCCGGACCGGGCGGATTCTCGCACAATTGAGCGACTCGCTTCAAATAGACCTCTGACGGCGGGTCTCCGGGGCTTAAACTCAGGCATTTACGGAAGCTTTCCGCGGCCAGATCCCACTGCTGTTTTCGATAACATTGAAGACCAGAGGCAAAGGCATCGGCCGCCGGGATCGGTAAAGCCGCCTTATCAGGCTTTTCAGCCAGTAATTCAAAGACTCGCGTCGGCTCCTCTTTGCCTTTGACCCTGATCAGGTCGATCTCGCGCACGGCCATGGCACCACCGACAAGCGTGCGGGTGCGTTCAGATATCAGAATCCGCGTTCCATACGCCTTCGATGCCCCTTCCAGGCGCGAGCCCAGATTGACCGGATCGCCAAGCACGGTGAAGTTTCTCGATACGTCCGAGCCCAGCGTGCCGACGATCATTTCGCCACTGGAAACCCCGATACGCAAATCGATATCAAGGCCGTCTGCATCGGCGCCCAGTTCCCGCTTCACCTGATCGCGGAATATTTGCAGATGCTCCAGCGCTTCAATAGCCGCCTTACACGCACAGACGGCGTGCTCTTCAGGCGTTGTGAACGGGGGGCCCCAATAGGCCATGACCGCATCGCCGATGTATTTGTCGACGACGCCCTTGTTGTCGGCGATGGCCCCGGTCATGTGGGTATAGAAATCGTTGATCATGTTGACCAGATCTGCGGGCTTCAGCTTTTCCGATATGGATGTAAAGCCCTTCAGGTCGATGAACATCACCGTCATTTCCCGCTTTTCGCCACCCGGCTCTGCAATTTTCGGATCATCGAGCAGCTTTGTAACGATGCGCGGGTCCATGTATTTGCCGAACGTATCCTTGATGCGTTCCTTCAGGCGCAAACCGCCGACCATGGCATTGAAGGCCCCGGTCAGCATTCCGATCTCGTCGGATGATGTGACCGCAACCTCGGTATCCAGTTCCCCGGCCTCGACCGCTTTCGCGCCTTGCACAAGATTTTTGACGGCGCGGACGATGACGCGCGTGACGATGGCCGCGAAAAACAAGGCCAGCAGCGCCGCCAGAATGGTCAGCCCGGAACTGACCATCAACAGCTTGTGCTCTTCACTGTCGGCCCGATTGACGGCGGCGGTGGTCAGGCTTTCGAGACGCTGGCGCAGGCTGTCAATTTGAACACTGATGGCATCCTGTCTAGCATCCATATCCGCCAACAGGGCATGAATGCGCGCCGTGTCGTCATCGAAGCGGGCACCGAGCAACGATTTTCCATGATGTTCGAAGGCCAGATACTTGTCTTCGAGCACGGCCAGTTCGTCTTCCATCAACCGGGCTGTGTTTTGCAGTCGCGGCGATGCCTTTTTTTCAAGTTCAAGCAGCTTGTGGGCAGCGGCAAATTCCAAAACGATTTCCTGGCCCAGATCGACGAAACGATCCGGGTCGATGCCGCTTTCGAACAGCCGCTGCATGGCGACGCCTTGCTCGAAAATTCGCACCTCGATACGCGTTACCGCATCGCTGAGTGGCAGGTGACGGGTCGCGACCGTATCCAGATCATCGCTGATGCCGCCGGTCAGGTGAATGGAATAGCTGGCAACAGCGATCATCAGCGCCAAAACAACGGCGGCAATACCGAATATTTTCTGGCCAATGCTCAGTTTCATTTATCGTTTTCCCGATCCGCCTCGGCGAACAGCACCAGGCTACCAAGAATTGACGGTATCGCCTTCATGGCATGGGCCAACCCGAGGACGATAATCCCGTGGTGGGCCCCGATGTTGCCTTGGCTAACATCTTCAAACAGGGATTCACCGGCTTCGGCGAAACCGGTAATCACCAGAACAAGGCCAACGGATATTTCCACATAGGGATTGCGGACGGCGTTCTCAAACTTTCGAATAAACGTGTGCATGGCTCACCTCGCGTGCAGACAAAAACTACGGGCACTGTTTTTTGAATAATGCCCATTCTTCACATACCGTTCCATCGCCAAGATGACACAGCGCATACTCGCCGCCATTCTTGTCGGTCTTGGTTTCCAGTGTCCCGCCCAGCTTGATGCAGTTAACCGACGCCGGGTTGGCGATTGTCGTCACCGGTGGAGTGCCGGATTGCTGCTGGGCCGCACAGGCACTGACAAGAAATACCGACGATAAGTAAACGGCGATGGCGATCAGCATCGGCCTGTTGCCAAAAATTCGGGCGAACGCCCCATTTCCGGTCATTGTGCTTGCCCCCTCATCGCCGACATTCCGGCACCCTGTCGTGCCGGACAATCTTGATTATTTTGTCGCCACCGAACGCACCTTCGAGGCAGCGAGAAGGTCTTTAAATCGGTATCAATACCTGAAAGCCTACCCCAAGGCCGGGCATCGACGCGAGAGATAATAAAGTCTGCCCGCCGATATTGACGTGGCCGACGTGTGACGCCTAGTGGCTGGTGCCGCGCGAGTAGGTTATTTTGTTGAAAACGTTGTATTTTCCGGACGGCTTCTTCATCGGAATGCGTTTTACTTCTTCCAATGTGGCGGCGTCATAGACGACCAGCGCGCCATCCATATCCCAGATGCTGACCAGTGCATATTTACCATCGCGGGTGAATTCCACATGCGCCCCGGTTTTACCGGGCTCTGGTGTGATGGTTTTGACGATTTCCAGCGTCCGTTTGTCGATGACGTGCAGTTTGTCCTTGTTCGGGCCGAAGAACACATCGACCCAGGCATAGGGCGTGTTGTCGTGGCTGCGCATGAAGAAGCCGGGGCCCATTGTCTTGATGCGCTTGATGGTCTTCCACGATTCCATATCGATGACGCTGATCGTGCCACCCCGCAGGTGCGGCGTCGCCATCACCTCGCGCCCGCCATAGTCCCAGATGATGCCGGAGCCCAGATGCGGCATGCCGTCGAGGTCCAGGTCCGAAACCTTGCGCCGTGCATCCAGGTTATAGACCGCGGACTTACCGTCGCGCGACGCCCCCATGACATCGGTGTATTCGGAATCGAAGAAGAAATCATCCAGATAGACATCGAGCTTGATGCGCTTGCGGGCGAACGGTTGCGGCTCGGTGATGATGCCTTCTTCCTGACCCTCGCGATAATTGTGCACGAAGCCCTCATAGACCGGGGCGGCATCCGGGTCATAAGACATTTCCCAGATTTGCTTGATGTCCTTGAAGGCGGCGATGAAGCTTTTCCGCGGCGGTGCGTTATACACGGCCGACACGCGCGATGAATTGCCTTGCTTGTCTTTCGCCTCGATCACCCGAAACGGAGTCAGGTCGTGGGCATTAAGGATGGTGATGGTATGGGGCAGGTAATTGCCGGCCATGATCCATTTGCCATCCGACGACACGGCGATGTTGCGCATGTTAATACCGGCCCGCACCTCGGCCACTGGTTTGAACGACCACAGGTCATATTTACTGACCCAGCCATCGCGCGAGCCCAGATAGACGAAGCGCCCGTCGGGCGAATACTTGGCCCCGCCATGCAGGGCGAAACGCGACTTGAACCGCCACAGGGGCTCGAATTTATCACCATCCAGAATGGTCACGTGATGGTCTCCGGTTTCGACCACGGTGAACAGGTTCAGGGGGTCAGCATTATGTTGCGGGGCGTCAGCAAGCTCAGACATTTCCGTATGAACGATGCGGCTGGCGGCGATGTCGTCCATACCCCAGCCGGGAACATTATCAAGCGGCGTGTAGATATAGGCGACCAGAGCCTCAACATCGGCCTCGGAAAGGACCTCTGAAAAGCCCAGCATCTGTGTTGCCTCGCGGCCATCGCGGATAACTGCGGTTGCGGCTTTTTTCTTCAGACGCTTGAGGTTTTGCGGCAACAGCGCCGGGCCGATACCGCCCAGACGCTCAGCCCCATGGCATTCAGCGCAATGTTTAGTGTAGACGGCCCCAACCGGAGCCGCCGAAACCGGCACAGCCCATAGACCGAGAAACAGAAAAACCAGAAATCGCATCGCCCTACCCCGCCAGCTTTCGCGAAGCCGAAAACGGCGTCGTCAGGACCCGCTCGGACGTTTGCCCGGAAAGCCCGATTTCATCATCGGTGAGATAACATCCCGGATCTTCGGACCAGGCGTCGCCGGTAATCTGTTCGGCCCTGACGCGCGAATTGCCGTTACAGATATCGACGTGGGCGCACGCCGCACAACGACCGCCAAGCGGTCGCGGACGGCTTTTCATCCCCGCCATCAGCGGATCAGACGTATCGGCCCAGATGTCGGAAAACGGACGGTCCTTGACGTTACCCAGATTGTGATGCCACCACATGGTGTCGGGATGGACCTCGCCGACATTATCGATGTTGGCGACATTGACACCCGACGCATTGCCGCCCCACTGAACCAGTTTCTGGTGCATATGGTCTGCATGGTCCGGATAATTGGCCTTGATCCAGTGCAGCAGATAGACCCCGTCGGCATCGTTGTTGCCGGTGACGACCTCTTTCGGGGTGCCACCACGGATATCGCGCAAGGTCCGCTCGAACAACAAGTCCATGGCCTGTCGCGTCATCGTGAAAAAGGCATCGTCTTTGCGGTTATGATTGCCGCGCCCGGCATAATTCAGATGCGAGAAATAGAACCGGTCAATGCCTTCGCCGTCGATCATATCGAGCATGGCGGGCAATTCGCTGGCGTTGTCCTGGGTCATGGTGAAGCGCAGACCGACCTTCAACCCGGCGTCCCGGCACAGGCGCACGGCGGCCATGGATTTATCAAAGGCGCCTTCGAGGCGGCGGAACTTGTCGTGGGTGTCACGCATTCCGTCGATGCTGATGCCGACATAGTCGTAACCGATTTCGGCAATGGGACTAATCATCGTCTCATCAATAAGGGTGCCGTTGGTCGACAGCCCGACGTAAAAACCCATCGACTTTGCCAGTTTTGAAATTTCGAAGATGTCATCGCGCAGCAACGGCTCGCCACCCGACAGGATCAGGGCCGGAACCTTGAAGGCCTTCAGGTCCTTGAGCACGCCTTCGACCTGTTCAAACGACAACTCGCCGGGGAAGTCCTTGTCGGCGGATATGGCATAGCAATGTTTGCATGTCAGGTTGCAACGGCGGATCAAATTCCAGATCACCACCGGGCCCGGCGGGTCGCGGCGGGGGCCGACGGCGCTGGGCGCGTCGATCTCTTGCAGAAATTTAGTCAGTCGAAACACGGTATTTTACTCTCCCAGAGTATTCTATCAGGCAACCAGTCTGAGTCCGGTTTTTTTCAAGATGCGGGTGCTGAACAGGATCTCGTGGGAATTGCACGCATCGCCCAGAATTCCGGCGATTTCATTGGCATGGGCGACGACCTCGTCACGGTCGTGACCGTGGGCCATACAAAACAGGTTATACGGCCAATCGGGCAGATTGCGCGGCCTGTGATAACAGTGCGAAACGAAATCCAGCTCGCCGACGGTACGGCCCAGTTCGGCAATGCGGTCGTCGTCCACATCCCAGACGGTCATGCCGTTGGCGGTATAACCAAGACGATAATGATTGGGTACGACGCCGATGCGACGAATGACACCGGCTTCCATCATCCGGTGCATGCGATGGATGACCTCGTGGGTATCGATGGCGACTTCCATGGCAACCGCATCATAGGGGCGCAACGACAGGCCAAGGCCTTGCTGGGTGGCGACAATAATGCGCCGGTCGATATCATCAAGCCAGACGGCGTTGTCATTTTGCTTTTCCGCACTCATCTCAGACCTCGAATTTCAGGCCGATGAAAAACTCGTCGATCTTCGGCATGTTAGCCACGCTTAACCCCGTCGCCGCCTCGATCTCGGCAATCACCTCGGCGATGCGTTCCGGCGTTTCCGTGGCAACAACGAACCACATGTTGAAGGCGTGGTCGCGTTCGTAATTGTGGGCGACTTCATCGAAACCGTTGACGATATCGGCGATGCGATCGAATTCCGCGACCGGCACTTTCATCGCCGCCAGGGTCAGACCGCCGCCCATCTTTTCGGCATGGTACATGGGCCCGAAACGGCTGAGCACGCCGTCGTCCAGCATCCTCGAAATTCGGCCAAGAACCTCCGGGCCTTCGATGCCGAAGCGTTGCCCAAGCTCGTCGAAGGGTTCTTCGACAAGCGGGAAACCGCCTTGCAGATTATTGATGATGGCCCGGTCCAGATCGTCAAACCGGATTGTCTCGTTATCATTCATGCCACCGACTCCAGAGTACGCGGCGCGGCTGCATAATGGGCACCGCGCTGCTTGAACCGCCGGGCGCTGAACAGGACGTCATGATTGATGTCGTGCAAGCCACACGTGTCGACCATTTGATCGATTTGGTCGAGCACCGTGGCGCGTTCGCGGCCATGGACCATGCAAAACAGGTTATAGGGCCATTCCGGCAGGCGGCGCGGGCGCTGGTAACACAGGGTGACGAACTCAAAACTGCCCAGACATTCGCCCAGTTCATCAATGCGGTCGTCGGGAACATCCCAGACGGTCATGGCGTTGGCCCGGTAGCCCAGTTCATGATGGCGCACAATCAGTCCGAACCGCTTGATCACCCCGCCATCAATCAGCCCCTTGAGGGACTGGATGACGCTGCCTTCATCCATACCGATGCTATCGCCGATATCGCGGTACGGACGTGCGCTTATGGGCAGCCCGTCGGCAATGGCGGCGATCAGCAAATTGTCGTGTTCGGTCAGGTCCATTTCAACTTAAATCCCAAATCAAGATGGTAATCTTGCAACATTGGCAAGTTCAGCACCTTGATTTTGGTCAGGCCTTCGATTTCAGACAGCGCATCGGTGACGGCCTGTTTGTCCGGCCCGGTGACAACGAACCACAGGTTCAACCGGTGCTCGCGTTCATAGTTGTGGTTGACGGCATCGAAGCTGCTGACCAGATCGGCAACCTCGGTCAGGCGGTCTTCGGGAACGGCCATGGCGGCCAGCGTACTGTGGCCAACGGCACCGGGTTTGATGACGGCCCCGACTCGCGACAGGGTGCCAGATTGGGCAAGTCCTTTAAGCGCCTCGATCACCTCGTCTTCGGTGCATCCCAGTTTTTCAGCGACATCGGCATAGGGCCGGGCGGTCAACGGAAAATCCCGTTGAAATTCGTCGAGGAGTTTTTTGTCGATGTCGCTCACAAACCGATCCTGTGGGCCCGGGCGGAAAAGAAGATGCCGCTGGGTTTAAGCGCTGGCAGGCTTGTGACTTCTTTCATGGTGGCGGTGTCATAGACTTTCAGCGTGTCGAGATCGCGCACCGAGGTCCAGACTTGTTCGCCACGCGGCGTGAATTCCATGTGCAGGACGCCCTTGCCCGGCTTCAACGTCTTGATCAGTTTACGGGTCGCCACATCGATGATTTGCAGGGTGTCGTTATTGGGGACCGCAAAGTTGACCCAGACATGACGACCATCGGGGCGCGCCATAACGAACACCGGCTGGCCGTGCACCGGGATGCGCCCGACCTGTTTCCAGCTTTCCAGATCGACAATCAGAACCTCGTGCAGCCCGACGGCGGGAACAAAGGCCAGACCATCGGCCACCGCCCAGCCTTCCAGATGCGGCATTTTGTATACCGGCAATTTTTTCTCGCCACGGCCATAACCATCGAGAATACGGGTAACGCCCGCGTCCATGTTCCACATATCCAGCATCGCCATGCCGTCCTCGCCGAACAGTCCGGCGATGTAATAGCGCCCATCGGGCGTGATCAGCCCGTCATAGGGTTGATGGCCGATGTCGGTGAACTTGGTGATTGCTGGCGAGGCCGGGACCGACATATCGACGACCCAGATTTCATCGCTGTCATAAAGGCCGAAGACAAATTTTTGTCCCGGCGCATCGACCAGCCCGACGGTTTTCGACCCGGCCGGAATATCGGCGACCAGCGCCAGTGTCTCGGCATCGAAAATCTTGACGCCGCCAGGCTTGTAATTGGAAACGGCGACCAGCGTGCCGTCTTGGGAAATCGCGCCGCCAATCGAATTGCCGCCTTGAATGACACGCCCGGCAATGCTGCCCTTTAACATGTCGATCTTGCTCAAGCCCCCGTCGCGGCCAAACACATAGGCATAGCGTTCATCGCGCGAATATACGGCGGACGCATGGGAAAGGTCGCCCAGCCCTGTAACCCGGGCCAGTTGTGTGTGGGTGGTGGTCTCGACGATCAGCGCCGAGCCGTCGGCCCGTTCGATGACCAGTCCCAGATCGCCGGTGGCGCGCATGGTCTGGCTGGTACATGCCGCAAGCAGCAGGGCTGTGAGCATCACGGATATTTTTTTCATTATTTTCTCCATGTTCCTTGCTTGATGGCGCGGACCATCCAGCGGACTTCGTCTTCTGTAAACAGGGCACGCCACGGCGGCATCGGGGTGCCGGGCATGCCGTCGAGAATGATTGCCGTCAGATCATCGTCGCTGCGCCCGGCCATGGTTTCGGGCAGCAACGGCGAGCCGAGGCCCCCTTTACGGGTCAAACCATGGCACGAGCCACAATCATGTTTCAGGAAATACAGCAATTCAACTTGCCTGTCCGACGACGGTTCGGCAGCAACAGGAAACGCCGACATTATAATAAGTAGAGCGATCGCTACCGCTCTAGGCAGTGCGTTCGACCTCTTTGGGGAACTGCAACGCGCCATTGGCGTCTTCATAGGGTAACTCCTGCCAGTTCAGTGTCTCGGCGATGCCGACGACCCTGCCGACAACGATAAGCACAGGTGCTGGAAGGTCAAGATCAACGACCAGTTCGGGCAGGTTTCCAAGAGTGCCTATGCACTGGCGCTGGTCATCGGATGTACCCTTGGAAATGGCGGCCGCGGGTGTATCTGCGGGCAGACCTTCGGCCATCAGGTTGGTCGCTATTTCAGGCAAATTCGACAGCCCCATATAAAAGACCAATGTTGTCTGTTCATCGGCCAGGCTTTTCCAGTTCAGATCAAGGCCAACCCCGGCCTGGGCATGGCCAGTAACGAAGCGTACGCCCGTCGACAAACCGCGATGGGTCAACGGCATACCGAGCGCCGCGCTGATGCCGGACGCCGCGGTAATCCCCGGCACCATTTCAAAGCCAACGCCGTGGTCGGTCAGGTATTCGGCCTCTTCACTGCCGCGCCCGAAAATGAACGGATCGCCGCCCTTCAGGCGGACCACCGTATGGCCGCTTTCGGCCATGGTGACGAGCAGTGCATTGATGTCTTCTTGTGGCAGGTGATGATTGCTGGCCGCCTTGCCGACATATATACGGGTCGCGCCCGGCTCTATCATGTCGAGAATTTCCTGGCTGACCAGACGGTCGTAAACGACGACATCGGCCTTTTTCAGAACGTTCAGCGCCTTCACGGTCAACAACTCGGGGTCACCGGGACCGGCACCTACTAAATATACTTTTGATGCGCTGTTCTTCATTGCCTTCACCTTGTTCTTTGCAGCCGACAAAACGACGACGCCGATGGGTGCGTTCCTGTCTTGTTTACCCCCAAGAACGTCCCGGCGAATTGATCAAGATCAAAGCACATTTATGCGCTGTGCTTTAGACAGGTAACGATACGCTACAACAAGACTTTTCGTTCGCCAAAACAGAGGAGATATTCATGAGATCCCCCATAGCCTTTCTTTCCTTAGTGGGACTGGCTTTTTGCTTTTCTATAGGTGCGGCCCCCATGGTATCGGCGGCCGAACTTAAAATGTCGGAAAAGGACTTCGAAGAAGCCAAGAACCTATACTTCCAACGTTGCGCAGGTTGCCACGGTGTGCTCCG
The DNA here is from genome assembly GCA_018671895.1 of Rhodospirillaceae bacterium. Taxonomy (GTDB): domain Bacteria; phylum Pseudomonadota; class Alphaproteobacteria; order Rhodospirillales; family JABHCV01; genus JABHGV01. Next base: position 46,614 of record JABHGV010000072.1, read on the forward strand.
CAAGGGCGCGACCGGTAAAAACCTGGAGCCCAAAAACACCACCAAGCTGGGTCAGAAAAAACTCGAACGCATCATAACCCTGGGTACCGAAGGGGGCATGAACAACTTCGACGATCTGTTCAGCAAAGACGAAATCAAAAAGCTGGCAACCTATATCCAGCTGCCTGCGCCGCCGCCCGCCGAAATGGATCTGGCGACCATGAAAAAGCGCTGGAAAACGTACATCAAGCCGGCGGATTATCCGAGCAAGCCGATGCACAATCTGAACTGGGAAAACTTCTTCCTGGTGATTTTGCGTGACGCCGGCAAGATTGGCGTTATTGATGGCGACACCAAGAAAATCGTCACCAAGCTCGATACCGGCTACGCCATTCACGTGTTGAAGGAATCATCTGACGGTCGCTTCTGGTACACCCAGGGTCGCGATGGCCTGATGTCCAAAATTGACCTGTGGATGAACCCGCCGAAAGTTGTGGCCACCGCGCAGATTGCGTCGGATGCCCGCGATGTGGCGGTCTCTCATTACGGTGAATGGAAAGACAAATACGTCATCGGTGGCGGATACTGGCCGCCGCACTTTGTCATTCTTGATGCCAAAACAATGGAACCGTTGAAGGTGGTTTCGACCCGTGGCGTTAATGTTGACGGCGAGTACGTCAACGAAGCCCGCGTCGCCGCTATCTACAACACTCCGCATGCGCCGACATGGATTGTCGCCGTAAAGGAACTTGGTCAACTGTGGCAGGTCGATTATTCCGATCTGGACAATCTGCGCATTGAGCAGATTAACAGTCACAAGTTCCTGCACGACGGATTCTTCGATCCGACGCAGCGGTACTTCCAGATCGCGGCTAATGCCTCGAACCGGATTGAAGTCATGGACTCGGTAACCCGTAAGTTCGTTGCTTCCATCGAAACCGGTACGAAACCGCACCCCGGTCCGGGCGCCAACTGGGTTGATCCCAAGTGTGGTCCGGTAGCCGGAACTGTCCATCTGGGCGAAGGCAAGGTGACTGTTTGGGGCAACGATCCCAAGGGTCATCCTGATAACGCCTGGAAGATCTGCTACAAGACGGCAACCGATGGCGCGGGACTGTTTATCCGCACCCATCCGAACTCGCCATATGTCTTCGCAGACCAGACCAAACATCCGGATATCGATGTCCAGCAAAGCATCAAGGTCATCGACAAGAAAACCGGCAAAGTCTTCAAGACCATCCGTGTCACCGAACAAGAAAATGCACTCGCCGTGCATTCCGAGTTCAACGACGACGGTTCTGAAGTCTGGGTCTCGGTATGGGTCCGTGGCGGCAAGAAGAACTGGTTGAAGGGTGAAATCGTGGTCTATGACTCGAAGACCCTGAAAGAAAAGGCTCGTATCAAGGGTCTGGAAACGCCAACCGGCAAGTTCAACGTCTATAACCGCGTCCATCATGTGACCTAAGTAACGGCCTTTGATGGAGTTAAATTTGGAGGCGGACAACACAATAAGTTGCCCGCCTCCTTTTTAAAGATTTTCAATAAGACCCGCTTCAATAAAAACAAGGTGACAAAGTCATGATCAAACGTTTGTGGAAATGGTTCTGGTCACCGACGTCGCGCTTTAGCCTGGGTGCACTTGTCGTTGCCGGCGGCATTGGCGGCGTTATCTTCTGGGGCGGCTTTAACACCTTCATGGAATACACCAATACTCTGGAATTCTGTGTCTCGTGCCATGAAATGGACCAGATGGTCTATCAGGAATACAAGAAAACCGTTCACTACAAGAACCGCACCGGTGTGCGCGTCGTTTGCTCGGACTGCCATGTGCCGAAAGAATGGGGCCCGAAACTGATCCGCAAGATCAAAGCCAGTAGAGAGTTGTGGCACAAAATGCTCGGCACCATTGATACACCTGAGAAATTCGAGGCTAAGAGACTGGAGCTGGCGCAAAACGTCTGGGCCTCGATGGAGGCCAGTGATTCCCACGAATGCCGTAATTGCCATACCTATCACGCCATGGATTTCAAGAAACAGTCACGCCGCGGTCGGGAAAAAATGCAAAAGGCCATGGAAAAGGGCAAGACCTGCATCGAATGCCACAAGGGTATCGCCCACAAACTGCCGAAAGGCATGGAGGATGAGGACGACTGATGGCGGACTAACGCATAATGCCTGATAGGCTTAAGCATAATTGCCATCAAACTGCTGGGAGCAAGGGAATGAAAGTAACCGTCAACAGGAACCCGTACCGCACATTGTCTGCCGCAATTCTGGCCGCAGCGCTGGTGTTGCTGACAACCACCGGAACCATATCCACCGCCACCGCCCAAGAGAGCAAAGACGCCAGTGACGCGCCGCCAAGCAGCGTCACCCACCAGATGTATCTGGATATGAAGCTGGGCAAGCTGAACATCCACGGCGACAACGCGGTCGTCGAGGCGCTGGTCCTGCAACGCAATATCCCGATTACATACGATTACATCGCGACCTTGATGCGCACCCCCAATGCATTCGGCAACGGGCCAGCGTGTATTGTCTGTCACAGTTCCAACAACCCGGCGAAAAGTTATCGCGGGCTTGACCTGTCCAGCTGTGAAGGAATCCTGAGAGGCGTCACCGAAGAGCCGCCGCGCAACATCATCACGCCCGGCAATCCTGAGAACAGCCTGCTGGTCAGCATGATCCGCAACAACCGGATGCCGCTGGGTGTGCCGTTCTTCAGCCCGGTCAACACCGACAGCATCACCGCCATCAAGGACTGGATCGACAAGGGTGCCAAGAACGACGAGAACTTCAACACCAACATCCTGCCGCTGTTCAGCAAGGAAGATGCCTTTGGCGGCGATGTCCCGTGCATCGAGTGTCACAAATCATTCCGCGACCCGCCAAGCTTTAACGAGGTCAACCTGAGCAGTTACGAGGCGATCATGAAGGGTGCCTGGTCGAAGACGCGCGGCAAGGAAGGACGCCCCGGGCTGCCCATCGTGGTGCCATTCGAGTCAGCCGATAGCTCGCTGTACCGTCGCCTGACGTCAAATCGCATGCCACCGGGGGTCGATCCCGGCGAAGACAGCAACCATCCCAACACCCAGCTATTGATGCGCTGGATCGAACAAGGAGCCTGGTGCAAATAAGGACATTTAAGGAAGACAACGGTTCAACACAGGAGGAGGAAATATTATGCAAATATCCAACATTAAACGGTTGATATTCGGCACCATGGCGGTGGCCTTCGTCGTCGCGATGACGGCGGGTACCATTAGCCCGGCACAGGCCGAAGACGATTCCAAAATCGCCCATGGTGGGCTGCTGTATGACAAGTGGTACGGCATCACCGAGGGCGACATTCCGCGCAAGACAAACGCGTCTTACCCGACAACTGCCAAGAAAAAAGGCAAGACCACCTGGCGCTGCAAAGAATGCCACGGTTGGGATTATCGGGGCGTCGATGGTGCATATGGCGACACATCGAACAGCCATCACACCGGCCTGAAGGGTATTCGTGGAGCAGCTGGCATGGACCCGGCGAAAATCGTCGCTTCCCTTAAGAGCGCCACCCATGGCTATACGTCCGATATGATGACCGACATGGAGTTCAACAACCTTGCCATGTTCGTCAGCAAGGGTCAGGTCGACATGAGCAAGATCATCGACGGTAAGATGATTAAAGGCGACAAGGTCCGTGGCAAGAACCTGTACAGCACCATCTGTGCCGGTTGCCATGGCGACGACGGCAAGAAAATCAAGGACATGCCGCCGCTCGGCGAAGTTGCCAAGGCGAACCCGTGGGAGACCATTCACAAGATCCGCAATGGTCAGCCGGGCGAAAAAATGCCGGCACTGAGAGCATTGCCGCTTGATGTGTCTGTCGATATCGCTGCCCACTCGCAGACGCTGCCGGAATAAGGCTTGAAGGTTTTCGTCGCCTGACCAAATATAGGTGGTCAGGCGGCGACTGCCGCCTTGGTTGTAAGGCAGAGGAACCAACCATGTTCAAACGCGCGCCCACTGCCCTGTCGGCACTGGTCTTCGCCGCCGCATCTGTGGTGGCGTTTCCCGTTTATGCCGACGAGGCAGAAACCAAAATGATTTGCGACAAGGCCGAAAAGGCCTATCAGTCGTTTGATAAGGAATATCACGCCAAGCCGGGCGAGGTGGCGGTGTTGATGTACAAGTACACCTTTTGCCCGCCCACCGTGACGGTCAAGCCGGGAACCACCGTGCGCTGGATTAATGTCGAGAAACGGACCAGCCACAGCGTCTGGCTGAAACAGCAAGGTCAGGATGAATCCGAACGACTGTTCCCGGAAGAATCCTGGTACTTCACCTACACGGAACCCGGCAGTTATCCTTACCTGTGCGGTCCGCACTGGGAAAAGGAAGGCATGATCGGCACGGTCACCGTCGCCCCCTAGTCTGCTGCCATTTCACGCCCGTCATCGCGCATAACCACATATATCGCCGGAATCACCAGCAGCGTCAGCGCCGTCGATGACGCCAGCCCAAAGACCAGCGAAATCGCCAGACCCTGGAAAATCGGGTCGGGCAGGATAAACGCACCGCCGATCATGGCCGCGACCGCGGTCAGGAAAATCGGCTTGAAGCGGATAGCGCCTGCCGCCAGCAAAACCTCGCGCAAGGGGTCGCCCGTGCCTTGGCGCTGGCGAATGAAGTCAACCAGCAGGATAGAGTTGCGCACGATAATACCGGCCAGCGCGATGAAGCCGATCATCGAGGTGGCGCTGAACGGAGCACCCAGCATCCAGTGGCCGAGCATGATGCCGATCAGGGTTAGCGGCACCGGCGTCAGGATCACCAGCGGCAGCTTGAAGTTGCCGAATTGCCCGACGACCAGCAGGTATATGCCGACCAGTGCAAAGACGAACGCCAGGCCCATATCGCGGAATGTCACATAGGTGACTTCCCATTCGCCGTCCCACAACAAGGTGACAACGCTTTCGTCCTTTGGCTGGCCGTAATAGGAAACGGCGGGCGCGCCGTCCGTACCCCAGTCGATATTTTCGAGCTGATCTTCAACCGCGAACATGCCGTAGATGGGCGCTTCATATTTTCCCGCCAGATCGGCCGTCACCAGTTCAGCAAAATGCCCGTCGCGACGGAACAGCGGATACGATGCCCGTTCGCGCGTCAACTTCACCACATCGCCCAGTTCAACAACCGCGCCGGTATCAGCCGCGACACCCGGTGCCGGGATCGGCGTCGACAGGATGCGCTCGCTGATGCTGATTGCTTCTTTCGGCATTCTGACCGCGATCTCGATGGGGTTTACACCCGACCCGCGCTGCGAGTAGCCAACGCTGATGCCACTGATCAGGGCTTCCAGCGTGTCATAGAGCGCCTGTTCCTGAACGCCGTAGTATTCGAGATTTTCCTGATCGATCTCGATGCGCAGACGCTGCTGGGGCTGGCCCAGTGTATCATCCACATCGACGACGAAATCGACGGCCTCGAACGCCTTGCGCACCTTGCGCGCTGCCTCGCGGCGGGTTTGGGGATCGGGACCATAGATTTCCGCCATCAGGGTGCTGAGCACCGGCGGTCCGGGCGGCACCTCGACGACCTTGACCGAGGTGCCATCGGGCACCACCATATCGGCAATCAGAGCGCGGACATTTAGCGCAATCTCGTGACTTTGACGGTCGCGGTCGTGCTTTGGCTTTAAATTGATTTGCAGATCGCCCTGCCACGGCTGGGAGCGCATGTAGTAATGACGGACCAAACCGTTGAAGTTGAACGGCATCGCGGTTCCGGCATAGGCCTGCATATGAACCAGTTCGTCCAGGTCCTTGATCCGCATTGCCACATCGGCGAGTACGCGTTCGGTGTCTTCCAGGCTGGCCCCTTCGGGTAAGTCGACGACGACCTGCATTTCCGACTTGTTGTCGAACGGCAGCAGCTTGACGGTAACGCTCTTCGTCGCGAACAGTCCCATCACCAGAACCGTGGCGACGCCGACGGCAATCAGGAAACGGATCGAGCGTTTGCGCCCGACCAGTAACGGCCGTGCGATGCGCAGGTAGAGCCTGCCCAGCATTCCGGGATCGTCTTCTTCGTCGCCGTGCGCGCCCAAGGCCGCAATCAGCTTTTCATCGGGCTTGTCTTTTCCCTTGAAGGCAACCTTGAACAGCAACCACGGGGTTACGATCATGGCGATGAAGAACGAGAAAATCATCGCCGCCGAGGCATTGGCCGGGATCGGGCTCATGTACGGGCCCATCAGGCCGGACACGAACATCATCGGCAACAAGGCGGCAACGATAGTCAGGGTCGCAATAATCGTCGGGTTGCCGACTTCGGCGACCGCCTCGATTGTTGATTCCAAAGGCCTGCGGATTCCGCCCTTGCCCCAATGGCGGACGATGTTTTCAACGACGACAATCGCGTCATCAACCAGAATACCGATGGAGAAAATCAACGCGAACAGGCTGACCCGGTTGATGGTGTAGCCCATCATCCACGATGCGAACAGGGTCAGCAGAATGGTCGTCGGCACGACAACGGCAACGACGATGCTTTCCCGCCAGCCCAGCGAAAAGACAATCAACAGCACAATCGACAGGGTCGCCAGCCCCAGATGGAACAGCAGCTCGTCGGATTTTTCCAACGCCGTTTCGCCATAATTTCGGGTCACCGACACGTCAAGACCTGCCGGGATCAAGCGCCCCTGAACGGTATCCAGACGCGCCAGAATTTCATCGGCAACGGTAACCGCATTGGCCCCTGAACGCTTGGCCAGTGCCAGCGTTACGGCGGGAAGCCGAGCCAGTTCACCGTTTTCTGTTTTCTCGAAATGCCAGACCCTGTCTTCCGTCGGCTGCGCACCGACAACAACATCGGCGACATCCTTAACGTACACCGGGCGACCATCGCGCGCCGTAATCAGCAGCATGCCGATATCGGACATTCCGGCAAGGTTTTGCCCGGCAACAACGGGCAACGAGCCGCCGCCGTCGCGCACATTACCAATCAGGAAGGACCGGTTGGCGTTTCTGACCTTGTCGATCAACTGGTTCAGGGTAATGCCATACAGCGACAGCCGTTCCGGGTCGGGCTCGACCCTGAGCTGATCCGCACGACCCCCGACGATTGACGTGTAGCCGACGTCCTTGACCTTGACCAGTTCGTACAGAAGCTCTTCGGCGACATCGTAAATGGCGTTGTCGTTCCAGCGCTCGGCGTTTTCAGGCCTGGGCTTCAATGTCAGAGTCAAAATCGCCACATCATTGATGCCGCGCCCGACGATCAGCGGTTCGGGAATACCGATGGGCAGGCGGTTCATGTTGGCGCGAATTTCATCGTGGACGCGAACGATTGCCGTGTCTTCATCGGTGCCGACATCGAAACGCGCGGTGACGACGACGCTGTCATCTTCGCTCAGCGAATAGACATGTTCGACCTCGTTAATGCCCTTGATGATGTCTTCCAGCGGTTCGGTGATCAGCTCGACCGCGTCGGCGGCCTTGAAGCCGTTGGCCTGGATCATGATATCGACCATTGGCACGCTGATTTGCGGCTCTTCCTCACGCGGCAGGGAAATTAGCGCGACAAAGCCGATAACCACGGACGCCAGCAACAACAGCGGCGTCATCGGCGAGCGAATAAAGGCCTTGGTCAGGACACCTGAAATTCCGAGTTTCATCAGTTTGTCTCCGGCAAGGCGAGAACATCACCAACACGCAGGCCGCTTAGGACCTCGGTCCCCTTGATGTTCTTCAGGCCTGTCTGCACGACCACTTCACCCTCGCCCTTGACCATGGCAAAAACCAGACCGTAACGGATGAACAGGTAATCAGAGGGCACGATTATGGTTTCGCGGGTGCCAGTAGCGATATAGACGCTGAGGCGTTCGCCGACAAAGAAATCACCAAGATCATCGACGGTAACATCGGCGACGACGCGGCCCTGCTGCATTTCAGGATAGACCTGTTGCACATAGCCGATGCGCTTGCCATCAGCACCAATTGTAATGGCAGCACCGACACGGATCGTGCGGGCGTGGCGTTCCGGCAATGCCAGGCGCAGAATGAAGCCCTTGGCGGCGATGGTGGCAACGGCCTCGCCGGGCATGATGACGGCACCGCTGGTGGCGTGCACCTTGATCACGCGACCGGCACCGGGAACGACGACGGCACCTTCGGACTGTTGTTCGGAAATCACCGCGCGTTCGGCCTTCAACGCCTTCAATTCGCGAGTCACGACATCAAGGTTGGTTTGTGCCTCATCAAGACGCTTTTGCGCAATGATACCGCTTTTTTTCAGTTTGCGGTCACGACCCAGCGCGGTATCGGCCAGCTTGACCTGAGACTTCAGAGAATCGATGCGGGCATCGAGCGCATCCATGGACAGGCGCAGCTTGGCATCGACCACGGTGGCGATGACCTGACCCTTTTTGACCTTCGCACCTTCGTCGACAGAAAGACCGCTGACGGTGCCGCCAATGCGGGCACGGGCCGTCAGAACGTCGGCGGTTTCGACGGTTGCGAACACCGCCTTCATGTCTTCTACCATGACTTTTTCAACCGTAAAGCCTGATTGGGCATGGCCGTTTGACGGTGCCCAAAGACCGCCCAATGCCAATACCAGCGCGAGGTGCCATTTGTATGATGTGTTCATTCGTCATTCCGCCATTTCATATATTCGATGATGCTAATATATTAGCGATTGCTAATTTAGCAAGGATGAATTATATAAAACCCCGTTGAACGTTGAAATTGCTATAAAAACTATATGGAGTTTGATTCTATGAACGTCGATCGACTTGTTTTAGCCTTTGCTGGCATCTTCATTCTGGTCAGTGTTGCCCTGACCCATTACCACCACGCCAACTGGATGTGGCTCACTGTTTTCGTTGGTGCCAACCTGCTACAGGCTTCTTTCACCAAGTTTTGCCCGCTGGCAATTATCTTGAAGAAAGTTGGTGCCGTTCCCGGCCATAATTTCGGCTAAGAAGTGCTTGCTACCCGGACTTAAGCAATGTCCGATCAAGTATGATAAATGGGGTCAGGCGCATTAAAGCCTGCCCCCTTTTTTATTTTAAAAATACCTGAGCCACACATAAACGTGGGCGATGGCGACGCTGAGCAGCATCAACGGCACACCGATTTTAAGGAACGCGGCAAAGCCAATGGGGTATCCGGCGCGTTCGCTCAAGCCTGACACCATAACATTGGCCGCCGCCCCGATCAGCGAACCATTGCCGCCAAGACACGCACCCAGCGCCAGCGACCACCACACCGGTTCCAGCGCATCCTTGCCGCCAATCGCGGCTTCCATGGATTCGACCAGCGGGATCATGGTGGCGACGAACGGAATATTATCGACAGCAGCCGAGACGATGGCTGACAGCCACAGCGTCGAATAGGCGGTGACGGCCGGGTCGCCGCCGGTGAATTCCATCAACATGCCGCCCAGCATATTCAGCAGGCCTGCGTGTTCGACCCCGGTGACAATAACGAACAGACCGATGAAGAAGAACAGGGCCGGCCATTCGACTTCCGTCATCGCCTCGTGCAGGCGTTCGGCCTGCCCGCTTTCCGGCTCGCCCCAACTGGCGACCAGCAACAACACGGCGGCCCCCAGCATCGCCGTGGTGCCCGGGCGAATGTGATAATGCTCGCCAATAACAAACCCGGCGATAACCAGAAACAGCACGAACAGTGATTTTTTCAGCAGCACCACGTCTTTGATGCTGTCAGCTTCGCGAAAGCGCATGACGCGCGCCCTGAGTTTCATATCGGCGACCATATCCTTGGCCCACAGAAAATGAAAAATCGGCACCATAATGATCATCACCACCAGCGATACCGGTGCCAGATTGGTCAGGAACTGCATAAAAGTCAGGCCGGTCGCAGACCCGATCAGGATATTAGGCGGGTCGCCAATCAGCGTCGCCGTGCCGCCGATATTCGACGCCAGGATCTGGCTGAACAGAAAGGGATACGGCGAAACGTTCAGTTTTTCGACAATCAGCAGGGCCACCGGCACGACCAGCAGCACCGTTGTCAGATTATCGAGGAAGGCCGAAAACACGGCAGTGACAATGGACAGCACGATCAGGATACCCATCGGGTCGGCCTTGACCTTTTTCGCAGACCAGATGGCGACGTATTCGAAGACGCCGGACTGGCGCGTGATCGAAACGATAATCATCATGCCGGTCAGCAACGCGATGGTGTTGAAATCGATTCCGGCGATTGCCTGATCCTGGGAAATCACCCCGGTGACAATGGCAAGACAACCGCCGATCAGGGCGATGACGGTCCGGTTCAGCTTTTCACTGAGCAGCACGACGTAAGACACGATCAGGATCGTGGTGCTGACCCACAAGGGATCAAAGCCGAATATTACCGCGTGGGCAGCCTCCACCGGCGCGCTCATTCTTCCGCCTCCCCGGCGGCGGCTTTGTCCTTGCTGCGTTTTTCGCATTCCACCAGTTTCGCCTCGTGGGCCTTCTCGCGATCATGTTCCTCGTGCAGGGCATACAGCACCGAGAAAAACGAGATCGCCCCGACCAGCTTGTCCGTATCGTCGACCACGGGGACCACATATTGCTTGTCGGTGATCATCATCAGGGCATCTATCAGCGGCGTTTCCGGGCCGACCGTCCCGGAATCCCGGTCAACCATTTCACCGATGGTGCGCCCGCGCAGATTGTCCAGGCGTTCCTGCATTTCTTCGGGTTGTTCGTCCAGATAACTGGCGTTCTTCATGCCGCCCTTGACGCGGGACATCATCGAGACCGCTTTCGGCAACAAGAACCGCATCATGCTGTCGCCGCTGACCAGCCCGGCAAAGGTGCCGTCGCGTTCAGTAACCGGCACCAGCCCCATGTGTCTTTCGACCATGAAGTCGATCATCTTGGCCGCCGGTTCATCGGCATAAAGCTCCGTCTTGATCGGGGCCATCACCGTCTTGCAGTCCATGCGCCGTCCTCCGGTAAGCGGGGTCCGGATTTAATTCTAGAACGCTTCAGAACCGATAGATACTAATAAGCAGTATGGCGGTTACGGTTTTTCTTCAATGAGATGCAGTCCCGTCGCCATGCGGCGCGTCCTGCAAATACTGGTGTAACCGGCAAGCGAGGTATAGCCCTCTTTTGTTTCAATTTCATAAGGGGTATCGGCTTTTACGACGAACCACATTCCTGATGTGATGGTGTGTTCCTTGTTCAGCAACAGACTGCCTTTGGCAATGAACCGGAAGATGGATTCATCATGCCGGTGCGTTTCAATGTGCTTTCCGGCAGGGACGGTGACCATGTAGAACATGTTGTGTTCATACAGGCGCCAGAGAACGGGCTCTTTGCGGATGTCGTCGTCGTCGCCATCGACCAGAATGTCATTGTTAAGGTCCGTCGATATAACGATATCGCGATCATCAAATTGACCTTCGTAGCGTTCGATCCGATCTATGTACGTCGATAGGGTTTCAAAAATTTCAGCCATTACTTCCTCCCATATATTTTTACTGCATGCTTATGCCCGCTCACCCCAGGCACCTTTGTTAACTATCGCAATAGTACATTATTTTTAATAGATGAATCTATAAGTTGTGTTCATGGGCGAACAAAAAAACTGGATTCTGTGCAACGCGAGAATGACGGATTAGAAAAAGAATTCAGGTTATTAAGCTTATTCAGCCGGCTCGACAGCGCCACCCTCGGACGCCGCGGGGGTTGCTTCTTCTTCGGCCCACAGGCTGTGGTGTTCTTTGGCCCAATTCTCGTCGACCTCGCCGGTGACCATGCCGTCGAACGCCCCTTCGACGCCGATGGTGCCGATATAGATATGACCGATGGCGGCAGCGATCACGATGACCGCGCCGATAGCATGAATGATGCTGAACAGCTGCAATTGTTCGGTGCCGCTGGAAATGAACGGGAAATCCATAAAGACGCCGGTGAACGACAACGCGACGCCGGCAATAATCGCCAGCCAGAACCAGATTTTTTCAGCCACATTGTATTTCCACGACGGAACATCGCCCCGAAACAGGATGCCGCCCTTGGTTATCCAGTCCATATCGATGGCGCGCGGCATGTTTTCTTTTACATAAACGATGAACATGGCGATGACGCCAAGAATGAATAGCGGCCCCAGCAGATTGTGGGATTGTTTGGACAAGTCGGCCAGTACCGCGAAGGCGGCCTTGCCGAACACCGGAATAAAGACGTACTTGCCGAACAGCAATGTCAGCCCGGTCAGCGCCAGCAACACGAACAACACGGCGACGTACCAGTGGACGACCCGTTCTGTCATCGAGAACCGCGAGACCATTCGTCCCGACATGCCGTGTTCAACGCGGACCCGGCCACGGGCCAGAAAGAATGCGATACACGCAAACACCATCAGCCCCATCAGATAACCGCCCCAGGTCGACACCGGCCCGTTACGAAGGGCGCGCCAGTTGTCGCCTTCCGATTGAATCAAGCCCTCGGCACCGTTGCGAATTGAACGCCACAGTTCGGAATCATTGACCGCGCCGGCGGATTGTCCGGGCACCATGCCCTGTTGCTGAGCCACAGCGACGTCAGCCGCCATCGACAGCACGAAGACTGCCAGCAAGACAATTCCGAAATGTTTGAGCAGACATCTCATATTCTGCGGTCTCTCTGATCCAGATTGCGCCTGCGCAGCGCATCAATATCAAGTTTGGCATCGGGCGGTCGCACACTGGATGATCCAACCGTGCTGCCGACAACACCGGCCTGATGGGCGGTACGCGCGCGGAGTGTTTTTAATGTAGCTTCGGACAGCGGGGCTTCTTTTTTGCCCAGATAGACGCCCTTTTGATAGTCCAGAACACGGCCCTGCTCAGTTGGGTTGCACGCGGCAACCACAACTGCGACCCCCAACAGAGCCCCCACCGCAACCCGTGTTCCAACAGATTTCATCTATCACCCTTTCGCACTATCGCACTATCGCACTATCGAAGAAGACGGGGCCGGGGAACCCCCGGCCCCTGATTGGTATCAGGACTTCGACTTCATCTGATAGGCGGTACCCCAACCCCAGGCACCTGACCCGAAGCCGCGATAGGTTGTCCGCTCGCGATAGATGTTCGAGACCTCGTTACCGTCACCGGCAAGTAATGCCTTGGTTGCGCACATTTCCGCGCAAATCGGCAATTTGCCTTCGGCCAAACGGTTACGACCGTACTTCTCGAACTCGGCAGCCGAGCCATCGGCTTCCGGACCACCACCACAGAAGGTGCACTTGTCCATCTTGCCGCGTGTGGCGAAGGCTCCGGCTTGCGGATACTGCGGTGCGCCAAACGGACAGGCGAAGAAGCAATACCCACACCCGATGCACAGGTCCTTGGAATGCAGGACAACGCCATCTTCGGTGTCATAGATGCAATCGACCGGGCAGACCGCGATACACGGCGCGTCCGAACAATGCATACAGGCGACCGAAATTGACCGTTCGCCGGGTTTGCCGTCGTTGAGTGTGACCACCCGCCGTCGGTTGATGCCCCAGGGGACTTCGTTTTCGTTTTTACAAGCCGTAACGCAGCCGTTGCATTCGATGCAGCGTTCGGCGTCACAAAGGAACTTCATGCGTGCCATTTTATTATCTCCCTACCTTACGCTGTCACAATGCGACATAACGTCGTCTTGCTTTCCTGCATTTGCGTCACCGAGTCGTAACCGTAGGTGCCACAAACATTCGATGCCTCGCCCAACACATAGGGGTCAGTGCCATCGGGATACTTATCGCGTTGGCTGACGCCTTCCCAATGTCCGCCAAAGTGGAACGGCATAAAGGCGACCCCTTCTGCGACGCGGTTGGTGACCAAGGCCTTGACCTTGACCTTTCCGCCTTCCGGGCTGTGAACCCAAATATCGCCGCCGTCCCTGGCACCGATGTTATTGGCATCGACCGGGTTGATTTCGCAGAACATGTCCTGCTGCAACTCGGCCAGCCACGGGTTCGACCGGCTTTCGCCGCCGCCGCCTTCGTATTCGACCAGGCGACCCGATGTCAGAATGATCGGGAACTCTTTCGAGTGATCGTTCTTCTGGATCGACTCGTACATGGTCGGCAGGCGATAGGCCTGTTTATCCTTGTACGTCGCGTACTTGGGCAACAGGTCACGCCTGTTTGTGTACAGCGGTTCGCGATGAACCGGTGTCGGGTCCGGGAAGGTCCAGACCACGGCGCGGGCCTTGGCGTTGCCGAACGGTGCGCAGCCATGCTTGATAGCGACGCGCTGGATACCACCCGAAAGGTCGGTTTTCCAGTTGCTCTTGGCACCATTGCCCTTGGCCATGATGGCCTTTTCGGCAGCGGTCAGATCCTTGTCCCAGCCGAGCTTTTTCAGCATCGCCATGGAGAACTCGGGATGACCGTCCTTCAGTTCGTTGTCGACCGGGTAAGAATCTGTCGCCAACAGGTTGACGCCGTTGCGTTCAACACCGAAACGGGCGCGGAAGTTAAGCCCGCCATCGGCAACCGGCATCGACGGATCGTACAAGATCGGCGTTCCCGGATGCTTCATTTCGGCGGTGCCCCAGCACGGCCACGGCAGCCCGAAGTATTCGCCGTCGCACGGTCCGCCCTTGGCCAGCAAGGTCGTCTCGTCGAAGGTCGAACGGTACTTCATATGCTTGCGCAGACGTTCCGGCGACTGACCGGTATAACCGATGGTCCACATACCCTTGTTGAATTCGCGGGTGGTGTCCTCGATTGACGGTTCTTCGCCATTGACCTTGATGTTCTTGAAGAACTGCTTGTCGAAGCCGAACTTCTTGGCGAACAGATTCATGATGGTGTGGTCGGGTTTGCACTCGAACACCGGATCAATAACCTTTTCACGCCATTGCAGTGAACGGTTGGATGCCGTCACCGAACCATAGGTCTCGAACTGAGTAGCCGCTGGCAGCAGATAGACGCCATCCTTGCGGTCGCTCATCACCGAAGCCATCGTCGGGTACGGATCGATGATGACCATAATGTCGAGCTTTTCCATCGCCTTTTTCATATCAGGCAGACGGGTTTGCGAGTTCGGCGCATGGCCCCAGAAGATCATGCCCCGCACATTGTCCGGCTGGTCGATGTTCTTCTTGTCTTCGAGCACGCCATCAATCCAGCGACTGACGGGGATACCTTTCGATTCCATCAGCTTCTTGGTAGCGAACTGTTTCAGGACATAGTCATGGGGAACATCCCAGACCCGGGCCCAGTGCTTCCACGAACCGGTCGCAAGGCCGTAATAGCCCGGCAGCGAGTGCGACAGGATGCAGAAATCCGTCGCGCCCTGGACATTGTCATGACCGCGGAAAATGTTGGTTCCGCCACCGGCCTTGCCCATATTGCCGAGCGCCAGCTGCATGACACAGTAAGCGCGGGTGTTGTTGTTGCCGGTCGTGTGTTGGGTTCCACCCATGCACCAGACAACGGTGCCCGGACGGTTCTTCGCCATCAAACGCGCAACGCGCTTCAATTGCGACCCCGGAACGCCGGTAACGCGTTCGCATTCTTCAGGATTCCATTTGGCGACTTCCGAACGGATATCTTCCATGCCGTAAACACGCTGGCGGATGAATTCCTTGTCTTCCCACTTGTTTTCGAAGACATGCCACAGAATGCCCCAAATCAGCGCAACGTCGGTGCCGGACCGGAAGCGGACGAATTCGTCGGCATGGGCCGCGGTGCGTGTGAAGCGCGGATCGCAGACAATCAACGGAGCGTTATTCTGCTCCTTGGCCTTCAAGATATGCATCACCGCAACCGGGTGAGCCTCGGCCGGGTTCGAGCCAATCAGGAACATCGCCTTTGAATTATGGATGTCGTTGAAGTGATTGGTCATGGCGCCGTAGCCCCAGGTGTTGGCAACGCCGGCGACCGTGGTCGAGTGGCAGATGCGGGCCTGGTGATCGACGTTGTTGGTGCCCCAGAAGGCGGCGAACTTGCGGAACAGATAGGCCTGTTCGTTATTGAACTTGGCCGAGCCAAGCCAATAGACCGAGTCCGGTCCCGACGACTTGCGAATGTCGAGCAGCTTGTCGCCGATTTCGTTGATGGCGGTGCCCCAGTCGACTTTCTTCCACTTGCCGCCGACCAGCTTCATCGGATATTTCAACCGACGTTCGCCGATGGCGTGTTCGCGGACCGCAGCGCCCTTGGCGCAATGCGAGCCTAGGTTAAAGGGGCTGTCGAAGTCCGGATCCTGTCGGGTCCATACACCGTTTTCCGTGGTCGCCTTGACGCCGCAACCGACCGAACAGTGGGTGCAGACAGACAGGGTTTCCTTGATCTTCGACGCCGATGTCTGGGCCTTGGCCTTTTTCACCGTGCCCAGCGTCATCCCGGATGCCAGCGCAACACCGCCAGCAGTCAGGCCGGAACGCCTGAGGAATGTACGACGATCAATGGCGCCACCGACGAGTCCCGACAGCGCTTTCGACAACCGGGGAGCTTTTGCCGTCCCGTCTTGTTTCTTGATTAACATTGTCTCGTTCCCTTTCGCATCATTTGCCTAGAACTTCGCCACTTGGTAAGCGCGGCGCACATGATCGGTTTCGTGGTAGCCCACCGACTTGTCGTCAGTGGCCCCTGTATCGGCGGCCTCGGCAGTGCCGGAAGACGCTATTACTGCGGCGGCACCAGCCGCCCCCGCACCAAGACCGACGGCGCCTAAAAAGCTGCGACGGTCAATTCCGCTTTCGTCTTTTTTCTGCTTCTTGCTCATGGTCTTCCTCGCTTCCGTTCTTTGACTTAAAAAATATCGTTCTCGTTCATTCAGTCCATGTCGAAGGCGTCTTTTTCGATCGCCAAAAAGGCGCGTCCGACACTGCCGACGGGCCTGTAGAAGACGGCGGCCTCTGCCGTCTGCAAATCTTCAAAAAACTTGTTGGCCCAAGGGGCCAGGTGGGCGTCGAAAAATTTCTTCTGCGCGGCAAGGTCCGCCGTCACATCGAAGTTGCCCAAAATCAGTCCGTTCATCATTTCCATGATCGAGGCGATGTGATCTTCGGGCTCCGACACATCATCGCCGCGCGCAATTCCCATCAACGCCATGTCACCGCGCAAATTGGCC
This sequence comes from Rhodospirillaceae bacterium, assembly GCA_018671895.1. Lineage (GTDB taxonomy): Bacteria > Pseudomonadota > Alphaproteobacteria > Rhodospirillales > JABHCV01 > JABHGV01. The sequence goes on from JABHGV010000072.1 coordinate 63,657, forward strand.
AACGGCTGTTCGCACAGGAAGCCAGTCAGGTAATGAGAAGCAAAGGGAATCAGTTCGCCCTGGGTGATGCCGATCATAAGCGCGTTGTATTCGTCTTCGACCGCGTCCGCCGACGTCGCCGACGCCGCTGTCGCCAACTCACCGAAGGCCTTGCCGACATCGGTATCATCGGATTGCAGGGTGCTGAGATATTTCAGGGTTTCATCGGAAGGCGGGCTCGCCAGCAGTGCCGACAGCAGGGCGTAGAACCCCGCACGCAAGACATCTTCTTCAATGACGGTATCGTCGTGTTCAGCCGTTGTCTGCACCTTTAACACCTCCCCTGGCGACTTCGTTGAGAAGTCCGCTTAGTCGCTGCTTTGAAAGGATCGCAGTCTTATTATTATTATTAAGAATAGTGAAAAGTGTACGCCCTTATCACGGGTCGCGCCATCGCCAATGTTTCCACAATGCAGGAAAATCAACATCTTAGAAGGCTAATTTAGTCAGTTCTAATTTTTTGACGGTGTCACGATAGACCCTTGATTCTGTTCAATATCCGGACTGTCGCCGACTTCATTTTCAGCCTCATCGTCAGAAGACGGCATTTCGTCGGCGGCCACTTCGAGAGGCTCTTCGCCGGTATTATTCGTTTCGTCCAGCTTGTCGTCTTCTATTTCCTCGACCTCGTCATCATCGGCATAGCCCTTGCCCGGCCTGTAGGCGGACGTCACCGCCTTGACGATGCCTTCAACCAGACTGAAATCCTCGTCATAGTCGTTGAGCCCGTCGAGCACAGCCAGGTCCGGCGACGAGCGCCACAGTTTTTGCAGGGCGGCACGTTTCAATTGTTCCGGCACCCCGGCTTGCAAGAAACTGGTGAAGTCGGACTCGGCATCCAGGGTCTCGATATCGGGCAGGTCGGCCGGATCGATTTCGGGCGGCGGCGCATCATTCTCGTCGACGGTCGCGACGGCCTGCTCCTCCTTGAGATCAGTAACTTCCTCGCCCTCGGGCTCGGCGTCGGCCAGTTTTTGCTTCGACCAGCGCTTCAGGAACGGGTCTTTATCGTCGGCCACGATGTTTGCCCCCGTCACCGAACGCATCCTCGGCGGTTTTTCTTTTTTGTTTGCGCTTCACAAACGGCTCGTCAACATGATGACGGTCGATGAAATCAGACAACCAGGCGATGATTTCGGTGGGCATGGCGACGCCTTCGACCTTGTCCTCGCCGTTGATTTGATAATCCTGCGCCTCGTACGGACAGACGGTAATCATGAACGGTTCCATCTCGTGGGCCGTGTCTTCGTCGCCCTCGCGCAGCACCACATAAACCAATGGCGGCGAGTTCGACAGGTTGACCTTGTAGCCTTCGGTTTCGCGACGGAATAACTCGAGTGTCAGGGTCCCGGTATAAAAGCGAGCCGAGCCGTCGACTTCGCTTAAGGTCTGCCAGTCTTTGCGATCTTCACCGCCGGGCAAGACGTCGACAACGTGCCACGTGTGGTCCTGCCACGCATGTTCGATGTCGCGCCTTTCCAGCACGATGCCGACGGGCATGGTTTCCGCGATACGGATTTCTGACTTGTCTTTTGTGTTCATCGCCCCCCATCTTTAACAAGGCTTTGCATTCAGGCAAGTCAAACAGGGAAGTAAACGAATGAAGATCGACGGTAAAACCGTTCTCGTGTGTGACTGCGAAGGCAGCATGGAACTTGATGCCGGGGCCCTGGCGAAGACCGGCGACGGCGAAGCGCCGTTCATCAACACGCAGCTTTGCCGCAGCCAACTGGATAATTTCCGCACCGCCGTTGCTGACGGCGAACCGGTCATTGTGTGTTGTACACGCGAGGCTCCGCTGTTCGATGAGATCGCCAGCGACGACGCCCCGGACACGGATGTTTCGTACGTCAACATTCGCGAGAACGCCGGATGGTCCGAGCACGGTGCAAAGGCGACGGCGAAGATGGCGGCCCTGATTGCCGAGGCGGCGCTGGAGCTGAAACCGGCGCAGGCCGTAACCATGACGTCAGACGGCCGGGCCATTGTTTATGGCAACGGCGAGGACACAGCAGTTGCGGCCCGCCGCCTTGCCGGTCGCATGGACGTGACCTGTGTGGTGACCCCCGGAGACGACGTCGCCCCTGCTGCGATGAACGCAACCCCGGTCTTTCAGGGAACCGCCCTGATAGCGACGGGTCATCTGGGGAACTTTGAAATCACCTTCAAAGACTTCGCCGCAGCAAGCCCATCGTCGCGCGGCAATCTGGAATTCAGCCTGCTTGATGACGGCAAGCAAACCATCGGCTGCGATATTTTCATCGACCTTGCCGGTCAGCCCGCCCTGTTTCCGGCCCCTGACCGACGGGAAGGATATTTCCGCGCTGACCCAGCCAGCCCGGCACAGGTCGAGGCCACCCTGTTCGATGCCGCCGATATGGTCGGCACATTCGAGAAGCCGAAATATATTCGTCTGACCCCGGCGTTGTGCGCCCATTCACGAAACGAGAAAACCGGCTGCACACGATGTCTGGACGCGTGCCCGACATCCGCCATCCAGTCTGACGGCGACCATGTCAGCATCGATCCCTATATCTGCGTCGGCCACGGGGCGTGCGCCGCCGCCTGCCCCAGCGGGGCCATTGGCTATGACCAGCCATCGGGCAACGGCCTGGCGACGCGCCTTAGGACATTGTTGAAGACCTATGGGGCCGCCGGGGGCGAGACGCCGGTGCTGCTGGTTCACGACATGGAGTTCGGCACCGACGCCATCGCCATGATGGCGCGCCACGGTCGCGGACTGCCCGCCGACACCCTGCCCTTCGTCGTTAACGAAGTGACCCAGGTCGGCATCGACTTCATGCTGACGGCACTGGCTTATGGGACATCGCGCATGCATATGGTTTGCGCGCCGAAGCAGCGCGACGAGATCGACAGCATTGAAGAGACGGCAAAACTGGCAAACGCCATCGCCGCCGGACTTGGCTATGGGGCAGAAATCATCAGCGTCGATATCTGCGACGACCCGAGCGCGCTGGAAGACAGGCTTTATTCAATGACGCGCGCGGTCCCTGCATCAGCCGCAGAATATCAGGTGCTGGGCGGCAAACGCGATGCGTTGGGCCAAGCCCTGAGCCATCTGCACACCGTCGCCCCGGCCCCGGTCGACCAACTGGCGCTGGATGAAGGTGCGCCGTTCGGCAGCATCTCCATCGATGTTGACGGCTGCACCCTTTGTTTGTCGTGCGTTGGAGTTTGCCCGGCAGGCGCCTTGGGCGACAACCCGGACAAACCGCAATTGAAATTCACCCAGCGCAACTGCATCCAGTGCGGCCTGTGCAAAACGACGTGCCCGGAAAGTGTCATCACGCTAAACCCCGGTATAGACTTTACCGAGGCCGGGGCCGACTGGCTGGTGCTGAAAGAAGAAGAGCCCTTTCACTGTATTAAGTGCGACAAGCCGTTCGGCGGCAAATCGACCATCGAGCACATGGTCACGAAGCTGGAAGGCCACGCCATGTTCAGCGATCCGGGACGCATCGACCTGTTGAAAATGTGCGACGACTGCCGGGTTGCCGCACAATTCGAGAACACCGATAATCCGTTCGCCAGCGGCGACCGCCCGGCGGTTCGCACCACCGACGATTATCTTCGTGAACGCGACGACGATGACGGGAAACTGAATTGAACAAATTCACCATCACGCCAGACCCCGATGATGCCCGGCTGACCGAACGGGTCAGCGGCACCGATCAGGACGGTAACGAGATCGAGATTTCGGTGGTCACTGAACGGCCCCTGACATTGTTCCTGAACGGACAGGAAATCGTAACCATGATGACCATCGGCGATTATCCCGACTTTATGGCGGTCGGATATCTGGTCAATCAGAACATGCTGAGCCCTGACAACCCGGTCACCGATATCGAGGTCGACGAAGACCTTGGCATTGTCGTCGTGCGCACCAAGCGCAAGACCGACTTCGAGGAAAAGCTGCGCAAGAAAACCCTGACGTCGGGTTGTGCACAAGGAACGGTGTTCGGCGATGTCATGGAAAAGTTCGAGGACGCGCGCTTAAGCAATATCGCCATACTGAAGACTTCGTGGCTGACGCCGCTGCTGAAGCACATCAACACCATGCCCAGCCTGTACCTGACAGCGGGTGCCATCCACGGCTGTGTGCTGTGCCACGAAGACCAACCGCTGCTGTATATGGAAGACGTCGGTCGCCACAACGCGGTCGACAAGATCGCCGGGTACATGTTCATGAACTCCATGGGCGGCGACGACAAGATCATGTACACCACCGGGCGGCTGACCAGCGAAATGGTTATCAAGACGGTGCAGATGGGCATTCCGGTGCTGGTCTCGCGGTCCGGGTTTACTGCATGGGGGGTGGAACTGGCGCGCAAGGTCGGCCTGACCCTGATCGGGCGCGCACGCGGCACGCGCTTCACCGTGCTGGCCGGGAAACAGCGAGTGATTTTCGACGCCGAGGCCCCCGAGCAATGAGAGGCGTCACCGGACTGATCTTAGCCGGCGGCAAGGCGCGACGCATGGGCGGCGGTGACAAGGCGTTTGAGGTTCTGACCAACAAACCGATGATCGCCCACGTCATCAAGCGCATCGCCCCACAGGTATCGGAGTTGATCATCAACGCCGGAGGCGATGTATCACGCTTTAATGATTTCGGGCTTGAGGTCATCGCCGATGTCATCGATGGGCAGGCCGGACCGCTGGCCGGAATCCTGACCGGCATGGAATGGCTGGCGACCAATCGTGCGGACAGTGAATGGTTGCTGACGGTGCCCGTCGACACGCCGTTTTTGCCCGACGACCTTGTCGCCCGACTGATGCAACCAGTACTGGATGGCGAGGCGGAATTAACCTGTGCCGAGACCAATGGCCGCAGCCATCCGGTTGTCGGATTGTGGCCCGCCGGACTGGCCGGTGACCTGCGCCGGGCCATGCTTGACGAAGACATGCGCAAGATTGATCTGTGGACGGCGCGCCACCGTATTACCCATGTGGCGTTCGATGCCGAACCCATCGACCCGTTCTTCAACGTCAACCGGCCCGAGGATATGGAAGCGGCGGCAAAGATTTTGGCTGAAGGTAATTAAACGTCATGGAATTCTTCGCCATCGCCGATGTTCAGACAGATCAGGAAATCCTGAAACAACGCCTGAACATCCCGGTTCTGCCCGACTGGTGTGCCTCTATCAACGAGGTGATCTCGGCCGACGGTGACGAGGGTGAGATTTATTCGGTCTGGGGCCAGTTCATTGTCCGCCGCGAGGAAATCAACGGCGGCGTGCGCTTCACCCTGCCCAGTTGTCCGAACGGCTTTGCCTGGACGGTGACCACAGGCTACCCGCCGTCTGCTGAAAGCATTGTCGTCCACTGCACCATCAACCGCACCGAACACGACGAAGATTTCATCAAAACGTTGCAGGACTTCGCCGACGACTGGAAAACAGGGCTGGAGGGCGGATTGGGTAGAGGATAAACAATGCCACCGGCGCAGGAATGAATTAACATTCCCCGGCCCCGTCAGGCTGCGCATTAAATAACATTGGTCCCCATCCGTTATGAACAACACGTCCATCCCCGGAGATACTGCTTTCACTGCGAGCGCCCTGTGTCAGTATTGCGGTCTGTGTTGTACGGGGGTACTTCATTCCTACATCCGGGTTGAGCCCGAAGAGATAGAACACATCAGCAAAGCCGGGATCCCGCTGCGCAAGGCCAAGAACGACAAAGTGTATTTCGTGCCGCCGTGTGTGTGCCTTGTCGACAACACGTGTTCCATTCACGAAACGAAACCGAAAGTCTGTCGTGACTATCACTGCACCTTGCAGAAAAACGTCATGAACGGCAGCGAAACCGACGATGATGCCCGGCGGGTCATCAAGCGGTTCAAACAAGCAGCAGAGAAATTGCGGGAGCAAGTAACCCCGCCGAAAAACCGGGATGTTTCAGAATTAAACCTGCACAGTTTCCTGCTCTCTTTTTTCGACACAATGGTAAAGGCGCGAAAGACGCGGGATTACACGCCCGAGGAAACAACCTTTATTTACGATTCCTTCGAATACGCAAAACTGGTTGATCGTTATTTTCTGAAGACCCCACTGCTGGTGAAATTTTCAGACCTGATCCTGAGCATAGAAGACCGGGGCTGATCGCGCACACGCCTACTCCACCTGCCGAGAAGATGCTCTCAACAGGTGGAGGTTTTGATGGGCTTCAAAGTGATCGGCGACAGCCGTTGCGTTTATGCCGCGCGAACATCTGACAGGAAGCTTTCGACCATCCCTTTAAGCGTTTCGGTCTGGGTTGACAGATCCTGAGCCGCTTCACGCACCGCGCTGGACGACTGGCCTGTCTCGTTGGCGGCCTCGGTTACGTTGAGCACGTTGCTCGACACTTCCGTCGTGCCACTGGCTGCTTCCTCAACATTGCGGGCAATTTCCTGTGTCGCCGCGCCTTGTTCTTCGACAGCGGCTGCGATCGCCGACGAGATCTCGTTGATTTCGACGATGGTTTTGGAAATTCCGGCAATGGAGTCGGCCGAGTCTTTGGTCGCGCCCTGGATATCGCCGATCTGACTCGATATTTCCTCGGTCGCCTTGGCGGTTTGGTTGGCGAGATTTTTAACCTCCGATGCCACGACCGCGAAGCCCTTTCCAGCCTCACCGGCCCGCGCCGCCTCGATCGTCGCATTCAGCGCCAACAGGTTGGTTTGGTCGGCGATGTCGGTAATCAAGGCAACGACCTCGCCAATTTTGTTGGCCGCAGTCGCCAGACCCTTAACCATATCGTTGGCACGCTCGGATTCGGTCACCGCAGTGCCGGCAATTTTCGTCGATTGCCCGACCTGACGACCGATCTCGCTGATCGAAGCGGACAATTCCTCGGCTGCCGCGGCGACAGTTTGCACGTTACCCGAAGCCTTTTCCGAAGCGTTGGACGCAGCATTGGATTGTTGAGTGGTTTGTTCCGCCGTTGCCGACATGGAGACGGCGGTTGAGTCCAGCTCGGTCGCGGCGGCGGCAACCGTTCCGATGACGCCGCTGACTTCAGTATCGAAGCCTTTGGTCAGGTCATCGACCATTTTGGCACGGCGTTCACGGCCTTCACGTTCCTGTTCCTGTTCGGCGGCCAGTTGATCGGCTTTGATCATGTTCTCCTTAAACACAAGGACTGCGGCAGCCATCTCACCGACTTCGTCGCCTCGTTCGGTGCCAGGAATATCAATTTCCTTATTGCCTTCTGCAAGTTCGCCCATAACGCTGGTCATATGGCCAATGGGTCCGGCAATACCGTTGCCGATGAGTATGCCGATACCACCACCAAGAAGAACGGCGACGATGATGCCACCGATGATCAGAATACTGGTGGTTTTCTCGGTGCTAGCGTTCTGTTCCTTGCGGACTGTCATCAATCCGGCTTCTTCGCCCGAGAAATCGCCCATCAGGACACGGAACTTGTCGAAGTAGACTTTGCCACGGGCTTCGCCGACCAGGTCTGCCATGTCGTCCATGGTCTTGGCGGTGCCGATTTTGCGGCGCAGCGCGATCATCGGTTCCGTCACGTTGGTCTGCCAGCCTTTGATGGTTTTATCGACTTCGTTGAGCAGTTTGACCTGGGCTGCGTTATCGCTGACCGTCTTGCGAAGGGATTCGGTCAGCTTGAAAAATTTACTGGAACCACCGGTATAAGGCGCAAGGAAACCCTCTTTGCCTGCCAGCAGGTAGCCGCGCATGCCGGTTTCCATATCGACGGCGGCGGCGATGATGTCATTGGCTTGGGCAATGACCTTGTAGGTATGGGTGACCCAACCGATGGTTTTCCCGGCGGTGCCACTGTCGACCGAGCTGCCCTTCAGCAACTTGGCGAAATCGCTTTCGCGCTTGTTCAGAAGTTTCTGTTCGCGGGAAATAAAGGTCGCGATCTGGCCACGGAATTTGTCAAAGAAAGCCTTGCCCTTGGCCTGACCAACCAGGGCGGCCATGTCGTTCATGGTTTGGGAATCACCAATGTCACGACGCAACTTGATTTGAACTTCTGTGACGTTGGCCTGCCATTCGCGCAAAGTCTTTTCGACCTCGCCCAGACGTTCAACCTGTCCGGGGTTGTCGCTTACGGTTTCCTGTAAGGCGGCGATACGCTCATAAGCGGCCTTTTGACCGCCTTTATATGGATCAAGAAAACCTTCTTTACCTGCCAGAAGATATCCGCGCATGCCGGTTTCCATGTCGACACCAGAGGCGATAATATCGTTGGCTTTTGCCAAGACATCGTAAGTATGATTTACCGAAGCAGTTGTCCCTGAAATTTTGTTGATATTAAAAATAGCAAGGCCGCCTAAGATAACCAACAAGACCAATGGGACCGCTATTCCCATGAGAATTTTAGGTTTCGTCTTGATGTCTTGTAACGCCATTTACCTTCTCCTTAAATCAAACCTGTCATACGACAATCATTTATCTGTTGCCCAAAATCGGGCGGGATAATTGCTTGCGATACATTCGCGGGGGGGGGTGCCGCCTGTATCTGATATGCAACTATTCAGCATTGTCCCACTCACATTTGGGTTGCCAATGACGATTACAAGAAAAAATACTTAGCTTTGAAAACCTCTAAATTCACGGCACCGCACACGTGTCAGTCATCGGTGTTCAGAGCGCGACGAATACGGCGTAAAACGATTTAAGTATTTTCCATATGGGGTCGCATGTGATACCGAGAACTGAATTCAGACCCCACGGAGCCTTGTTACCTTGATGTCCAAGCATCCCCCCCAGAATACGCCTGACAGCGCGCCGGTTACCGTCGCCGCCCTGTATACATTCGCGGCGTTGCCGAATTTCAAAGACCTGAAAACGCCGCTGCTTGAAACCTGTCAGAATGCCGGTGTTTACGGCACCTTGCTGTTGGCGCATGAAGGCATCAACGGCACCATTGCCGGGCCGCGCGACGGCATCGATGCGGTCACGGCCCACATCCGACAAATCCCCGGCTGTGACAATCTGGAATACAAGGAGTCGCATGCCGAAAGCCGACCGTTTTACCGAATGAAGGTGCGACTGAAGAAAGAAATCGTCACCATGGGCGAGCCCGATGTCGACCCTCATAAAATGGTCGGAACCTACGTCGAGGCTGAGGATTGGAATGCCCTGATTGCTGACCCGGATGTCATTGTTATAGATACGCGCAACGATTACGAAGTTGAAATCGGCACCTTTCGCGGAGCCATCGATCCCGACATCGCGACGTTTCGGGAGTTCCCCGCATGGCTGATGGCACAGAAAGAACTGTCACCCGGGACCATCGGCAAAAAAAAGGTCGCCATGTTCTGCACCGGCGGCATTCGCTGCGAAAAATCGACGGCCTATGCCCGCCAACAAGGCATCGATACTGTCTATCACCTGAAAGGCGGCATTTTGAAGTATCTGGAAAATATCGCACAGGAAGACTCGCTGTGGGACGGCGAGTGTTTTGTCTTCGACCATCGGGTATCGATAAAACACGGGTTGGAACTGGGCAGTTACGACACCTGCCATGCATGCCGCAAACCCATTGATGAAAACGACAAGGCCTCGGCGCACTATGTCGAAGGCGTCAGTTGTCCCAAATGCTACGACGTCCATGATGCGAAACAGAAACTGCGTTTTCAGGAACGCCAGCATCAGGTGGAGTTGGCAGAGAAACGCGGCCAGAAGCATTTTGGCCCCGCCGCCGAGACGACCAAAAGAAAACAGCCAGCCGCCTGATTGAAACGGACGCTATTGGGTGAATTTTGTGTTGAAGGTTTGCAGAACACCGACCGAGGAGTCCGGCAAGTCGGGCAGTTTCTCGATGCATTCGGCCGACGTGAAGGCAATCGCCTCGAGGCATTTTTTCATGCTCGGCATGGCGATGACATGGCGGTTCGGCGGCGCCCGATAGACAACCAGATAGACCGGCCCGAAGTCCTTGCCTTCAAGCTTTGGGGCGGCTTCGTAATAAAACGGTTTCGCCGACCAGCCGGGTGTACGCAAAACACCGGTCTCGCTGTCGGACAATTGCGGCAGCTTCGAGATACACCGGGCGCTGGAATATTCCGCCGCGCGCAGGCAGCCCTTCATATCGTTCATGGCGATGACATGGCGGATTGGCGGCGGGCGCAGGACTTCCAGATAGATGTTCCGGGCTGTCTTTGCTGATTGGATGGTCTCGGAAATTCGCGGCGGGGCGTCGTCGATTTGCCTTACGGTATCGGCACCATGGGCATAATCGGGCGCAAGCGGCACCAACGCCACACAGACCCCCCATAAAAATGCCGAAAACCAACCCCTGGACATAATGACCCCTTTATCATTTCAAGCCCTGCCCAGGGTTGTTGTGGCTCAAATTCTACACAGCCCCGCCCCGATGTCACCCCAATAACGACTCATTCCCGCCACTCGGCCTGTTTTTCCCTGTGATTCCGGGAAGTTGGTAACAAATTGGTAAGGATTTACGCCGTAACGTCGACGCTGAAGAATCATGTGTTATCTGTTGAATGTACCCTGGGGCATCAGAATGTTGCGTCTAGTCGTCTTTACACTGTTGTTGCTCGCCTTTCCCGGCGGCACATATTCCGATGAAATGTTGCCGGATGACCGGCAGTTCTACGAAGACATTTCCGTCGACAAGCACGCCACGTTTAAAAACTGGGGCGTAGGCGCAATGACGTGCGCGAACTATGTCAGTGCCCGGGAATATCCAGATTCTCCGGTCGGCCCCTATGACGCGACATTTCGTCAGTGGCTGATGGGGTTTGCCACGGCGTTCAACATCAAGGATAACAACACCAGCGACCTGCTGGGCCGCACCAGCGTCGAGCGCGCCATGAAATGGATTGAAGGCTACTGTCGCAAGAACACGGGCGAGCAGTTCTTCACCGCCGTTTGGGAATTCACCAAAATCGCATACCCGCACCGCCAGCGACCGATTACCAACATTGCCGAAAAGTAGGCACCCCCCCTTAAGCCAAAGGCCAAGGGGATTATTTTGGTAGCGTCATCGGGAAAAAGATGGCCGTATGTATCGAAGCCTCGGGCACTGTTCACCAGAATCTCAGGATTTCGTTTATGAGCTTCAGACGCCTTACCTTGTTGCTATACCTGCCAATGGCCATGCTTATCTGCGGTCAGGCAGGCTATATCGGCGGCAATTTTTCAACGGATGAGCATCTGGTCTTTTCCGAAGAAGAGGCATCCTCTTTCAATGACCGTGATGAAGGCGAGTCCCCTGACACCGGCCTGACCGGCGTTATTGTCGATGAATATCCAAAGCGACAGGGCGGGCAGGTCGCGCTGGGCGACAGCCATGTGTTGCGCGGCGGCACACTTGAACTCCATGCGACGGGTCCGCCGGTCGCCTGAACCTTTCTTAACGGGTGTATCCTGTTTGAAGCGACAAACCGGCAAACTCCCTTACGCGTGAATCAAAATAATAACCGTGGCCTGACGGGGCATGTTTATGGCCGCCCCGCCAGCCTTGTGATTGAAAAATCGGAGACCATACAAGTGACTGAAGAAACCAAAAAATTTAAAATTCCGCCTGTGACCTACATCGTAGGCGCGTTCGCAATTCTGATCGTTATCGGGATTATGACCAGCTAGGCGACATAGCCACAAAAGAATAAACCGGCGGCGGATACATTTTCGTTGCCGGTTTTTTTTGTTTTTTTCGCCCCCCCGACACGCGGATTATGGTGCGGATATTATTCTCATAATTTCAGTGTATTTCGTTGGAAACCATCCAGATATTTTCCGTCGTTTTATACTGTTTACCGGCGTTAACTTTACCTGGAATCATCCCTGCCAAGTATTTCATTCAAATGTTGCTTGTCATCTGCGAGGTATATCACGGACAAGATGCCGGAAACATCAATGCCATTCTCAGACAACGGCCAGCGGCCAGTTATCGACATACGTTGGGTCCCTGATTTAGAGAGAAAATTAAACTCAGAAAAATTTTCATGCTTTTCATCCACGACCTTGCGAAAAAGACTTTCCAAAAGGCGCCTCAGATCGGGGTGGGATGTCTCAGATAGATTTTTCCCAGTCATATCAATACCGTCGATACTCACCAATCCGGTTCCAAAAAAGCGAATAATGAACTCATCGCTGTCAGCAAAATAGTCTGTGACCGAAGAATAAGGGAGAAGATTCAGAGGTATAAAAAGAAGATCGAAAGCCTTGCGGGATGGACCAATATCACTCCCCTTGGCTTGAACCCATGCATCCTGGACAAGCTTTAACTCTTCAGGCAAGTCGGTCAGTTGGAGTGGCGTCGCGGAAATCTCGCGTTCAGCCATTTGGCATCACCATTGCAAAATTAAAAAGACTTCATAAAAATTTTAACCCGGAATGGAATGCTCAACAAATAGATGTTTCATCCTGGTCAATAGCAGACACACCATAGCAGCAAGAACAGGGTCCGCTTTCGTTGGGAATGACGGACTGTTTGGAAACCCAAAAACCCATCCGGCAGGGCCGGTGGGGGCTTGAATTTGGGTGTGGAGGAGGCACCCGGTCACCAACATCGCCCGGAAACAGGTTGCAAGAGCCCCTAAAAACATATGCCTTTTCAATATCGCCGGAGCATGCGTAAACTTTCCGGGGATGTGAAAGAAGAAATGAGCTCCCGTTTTCGGTAGGGGCTGCATCTCGTGCGTTTTCTTGGCATGCATTTTTTGGCGTGCGTTTTCTTGGGATGAAGGCTGTTTATGTCCAAGCGAAGGGGATTCATACCGTCTGAGCTAACGGTCTTGGGGGTTTCCAGCCACAAGGCCCTGGGCCGGGCCATGGAAATCATGCTCAAGGCCGTCGGTTTACCCTCTCTTAGAAGCTATCATGAATAGCATTCAAGCTATTCAAGATAGGTTTGGAAACTCCAAATTCGACAAGGGTAAAATTGAAATCATAATCCGGAGATCAAGTGATTCCTTAAATATGTCTATTTCGGATAATGGAATAGGGCTTACAGATGAGAATTTTCTATCTTTTCTCACACCCGACACCGATCACAAGTTGAAACGAGGAGGGAAGGGAGTTGGACGACTAACATGGCTTAAAACGTTTAACGCAACAAAAGTCGATAGCGTATTTCAATTTGAAAATAAACTGCATACCCGCTCATTCAATTTCCAGATTAACCAAAACGGAGCAATCTCCAATCACATTTTTGGCCTAGGCGGCACAGGGAAAGACACAGGGACAACCGTTAACCTTCAGGATATGCGGCAGGGATATTTTCAAACGTTCCCAGCAAAGGGAGAGACTGTAGCGAACCATATAATTAGACATTTTTTACCCGTGTTCATTTCCGGCAAATGTCCTGAAATTATATTTAGTGATAACGATCAAGAAATTGATATTGCGTCAGAATTAAAAAAGAACATTAAAGAAAAACAAAAAGGAAAAATCATCTTCACGACTACTGAGGACAAAGAGGTTTCCCTTGATATAGTGCATATGAAAATAACTTCACGATACGCACCAAAATCCTCCCCCACTGATATGACCAAGCCAGGGAACGCGCGTAATGCCGTGTATTTTGCGGCAGATCAAAGGGTCGGCTTTGATTATATCCTTGATAATCAACTGGGTATGAAAACTTTTGATGGATGCAAATACATTGGTATTCTCGAAGGGAAATTTATCAATAAACACATAAATCAAGAACGCACGCATTTAGATTTGCCAAATGAAGATGTAGCAAAATTAAAAGAGCGTATTCTTGGAAGTGTCATAAGTTTTCTGTCTAAATACATGGAAGAAGTTAAAGACAACCAGAAAGAAGTATACGAAAGGCTTAAGGCTGACTTCCCATCCATAACGTCCAGTACACCTAAGAATTACATCGAAAAACTGCCTTATAAGTTTATTACACCAGAAGATATTTTATCAGATCTTGCTATCCACAAAATTAGAGCTCACAGGAAAACCAAGAAGGAGACGATAAGTTTAGTCACAAAAATTGAAGAAGTTGCTGCTGAAAAAAGTAAAATTAGCATAGATCAAGAAAAAGAAATCGTTGAGTTGGTTGACAATTTACGCCCAAAACTAACAAAGGAGACCAATGCAACTTTAGCTGAGTACATGGTTCGAAGAAGGGCAGTAATCGACCTTTTAGATAATTACATGGGGTTAGCTGAAAACGGAAAGCATTTCAAAGAAGATCTAATCCATACCCTGATCTGCCCAATGCATAGAGTAGATAACAAAAACAAATTGATAGATCACAATCTATGGCTCTTAGACGATCGTTTTGCTTTTTATTCATTCTTAGCCTCAGATACAGCTTTGAATCAATTCACTCCAAGTTCGAACTTGGGACGACCTGATGTTCTTTTTGTATTAGATGAGAAGTTAGCGTTTGGTCGAGACAAAGAAAAAGAGTCCCCCGTCTTCATTGTAGAGTTTAAACGCCCTTCAAAATCTGGATACACCACGTCAAGCAAGAATGAATGGGATACGGAAGATCCATTTGACCGCTTTATAGATTATAAAAAATCGCTTCAAAAAGGTATTTCAGGCGACAAGACCTATGACGGGCGACAGATCAAAATCACAGAATCAAGGCCGGTACATTGCTTCCTCATTGCTGATATGACAAAAAACTTGGAAAAAAAATGTGAATCGCGATTAGAGAAGATTGAAGGGGCTAACAGCTATTTTGGTTATGTAAAGAAATTAGGTCTTGTTCACGCTATTACTTATGAAGACCTGATTTCTAATGCCAGATTGCGCCATGAAACCTTCTTCAAAATGCTTGGAATTAATAATGCATAAAAAATTGAGAGCGAATCCCACATAATGCCTAATCAATAAACCCCACGCCTTTTCGGGCGCGGGGTCTTTTTATTGGTAGCGGAGGAGGGACTCGAACCCCCGACACGCG
>JABHGV010000073.1 GCA_018671895.1 Rhodospirillaceae bacterium
TGTCCTCCGCTCCAAGAATCCGTGAGGAACCTTGAGCTGGACGTCGGAAGCAGCTCATTGGCTATATTTGTGCTGGAATAAGCTAAAAATCAAGAATTGAGGTATTTCAACCCTTTCTGATGGGTACTCATTGGGTACTCAAACCAATAATGGCTTAGCAAATAAATGCTAAGCCATTGAAATCATTGGTAGCGGAGGAGGGACTCGAACCCCCGACACGCGGATTATGATTCCGCTGCTCTAACCAGCTGAGCTACTCCGCCATAAGGTCAGGTGGAGAGCGGTATACGGCCATCGCCGGGGGGTGTCAAGCAGGGGCTTATAAGGTGCCCCCAACCGGTACCGGTTTCGGTGCGTTAGCCAGTTGCGGCTTGCCGAAAATACTGCGCCTGATGCCTTCCCAGAAGCCGGTTTCCCGTTCAGCCCCCTGCCCGCCTGAAGCATTGGCGGCGTGGGCCGCAGGCGCTGGCGCTGGTGCCTCGACCTTGGCAAGGCGAACCACCGGTTCGGCATCCTTGACCCAATGGTCGATTTCTTCGGTCGGCGGTTTCAGGTCGGGCACGTGCGCGCGGTCAGGTGCGTCATAGCGGCTGGGCGCCGGGCCATAGTAATTGACCATGCGCCGTTCGTCGGAATGCTTGGGCTCTTTATAGCACAGCACCGCGCCGATCGACTGATAGCAGTAGACCGGGTCATAGTCATAGACCATGCGTTCGTATTCGGATTCATAGCCACAGGCGGCGAGCACCAGGACCGCGGCAAGTAGGGCTGTTTTCGTCAACATCGCTGTTTCTCCGTTTTCAAGAGCTGGCGGCGTGGGCCGCAGGCGCTAAACTCAGGAGAAACTCTGCAAATGTAGTGCCAAAACCGGGAATCCAGAGGACTCCCGTTATGAATCAGACACTTGGCAACTATTTGTTAACGTCAACAACGGTCCGCCCGCGCACCTGACCCTGGAGAATCTTGCCGCCCAGGTCGATCACATCGGCAAGTCCGACCGTGCTGGTGCCCGATTTCAGCTTGTCCATGGGCAGTTCTTTGACCAACCGGTCCCAGGCGATAAGGCGGCGTTCTTTGACCACCATGTTGGAATCGATGCCGATCAGGTTAATGCCGCGCAGCAGGAACGGGATCACCGTCGCCGTGAACTTGATGCCACCGGCATTACCGACCGCCGCACAACTGCCGCCATAGGCCAGCGACGTCAGAATATTGCCCAACTGCGCGCCGCCAACATTGTCGATGATCGCCGACCAGCGAACCGAGCCCAGCGGGCCTTTCGGGGCTTCGCCCAGTTCATCGCGCGAGACGATGGAGGTCGCGCCCAGATCGGTCAGGTAATCAGCCGTTTCCGCGCGCCCGGTTCCGGCCGCTACCCGATAGCCGAGATTCGACAAAATCGACACCGCGACCGAGCCAACGCCGCCCGCAGCCCCGGTGACCAGAACTTCACCTTCGGAATCAGGGCTCAAACCCTGTTCTTCCAGCGCCATGATCGCCAGCATGGCGGTCAACCCGGCGGTGCCGATGGCCATGGCGTCTTGGGTGCTGAGAGCATCAGGCAAGGGAACCAGCCATTCGGATTTCAGCCGTGCCATGGTCGCAAAACCGCCCCAGTGAATCTCGCCAACACGCCAGCCGGTCGAGATCACCTTGTCGCCGACGGCATAATCGGGTGAAGAACTCTCGACGACAGTGCCGGCCATATCGATGCCCGGAATGTGCGGATAATCCCGCACCAGACGGCCAAGGCCGCCCAGCACCAGTCCGTCCTTGTAATTAAGGGTCGAATATTCGACCGCGATGGTGACGTCGCCTTCGGGCAACTGATCGGTGCTTAGCGTCTGCATCGAGGCGCTGACGGCATCGTCAGCCTGTTCCAGAAATACGGCGTTGAATGATGTGTCTGTGCTCATGGGATTTACTCTCTGTTATAGGAAAATTCAGGTCAGGGTCCAGGCTGTCTTCTCGCCAGCCATGAAGGGAATAACGCGACCGTCAGCAACATCAATGTGGGTCGGAATGTCGCTTGGGACGCGGTTCAGGGTAACGGTTGCCTCGTTTTCAGCAAGCCCGTAAAAGCGCGGGCCGTTTTCAGATGCGAATGCCTGTAATTGATCAAGCGCGCCTTGTTCATCAAAAACCTGGGTATACAGTTCCAGCGCCGTCGGTGCAGAAAACACCCCGGCGCAGCCACAGGCCGCCTCTTTATCGCGGGCGTCGTGCGGGGCGCTGTCGGTGCCGAGAAAGAAACAGGCCTCGCCCGATGTCGCCGCTTCAAGGAGCGCCAGCCTATGGGCCTCGCGCTTGGCTACCGGCAGGCAATACAGGTGCGGGCGGATGCCGCCCCGGAACATGTCGGTGCGATTGATCATCAGGTGATGAACGGTGATGGTCGCGCCCAGTCGTGGGCCGCCAGCGCGCACGAAGGCGGCGGCGTCGGACGTGGTGATGTGTTCGAACACCACCTTCAGGGCCGGGAAACGGTCAAGCATCGGGGACAGCACCCGGTCGATGAACACCGCCTCGCGGTCAAACACATCAATGTCGGCGTCCGTGACCTCGCCATGCACCAACAGCGGCATGCCCATGTCCTGCATGGCATCCAACACGGCGGTGATGTTGCCAATATCGGTGACGCCGTGGTCGGAATTGGTGGTCGCGCCTGCCGGGTACAGCTTGGCTGCGGTAAAAACGCCATCGGTGAAGCCCTGACGCAGGTCGGCCACATCGGTGTTGTCGGTCAGATAACATGTCATCAGCGGCGTGAACCCTGCCCCCTCGCCCACATCCCCCGCTGCCGCAATCACCCGCGAACGGTAGTCAGCCCCTGCCGCCGCAGTGGTTACCGGGTCTGCCAGATTGGGCATGATGATGGCACGCGCAAACTGACGCGCGGTCAGCGGTGCCGTCGCCGACAGCATGGCGCCGTCGCGCAGATGCACATGCCAGTCGTCAGGCTTTTTAATGGTGATGGTATCGAACGTTGCCATGCCCTCTGGTTTACGCAATCCGGGGCAAAGAGTCTATTGGCGAAGAGGCTAAAAGCCCGATCAGCCGTGGGGCACGAAACCCCTGTCTTCGACAGTCGACTGAACGGCGCTGCGGGCCGCTTCGTCATGACGCTGGCGGGCAGCGCTAATCTGTTTTTTCTTCATGATGAAGATAAAGCCGTACAGCACGACCGCAAAAATCACGAGTCCTGCCAGACCTAAAATCGCTAAGGTGATAATGCTCATTTGTAACTTGCCCCAAACCCGTTTTTTGTCCCGTCATTTGGTGCGGGACATCATGAAATTGCCTTCACAATGTGCTCAGTATTTCCCAAGAAACTGAAGGTTACCTGACAGGATTAGAGCGTTTCAAAGATTCTTTTTGAATCATTATACTTGACGGAAATTTCTATAATGAGTCGAGCACGTTAGCGTCTGACGGTCGCCCAAGGATATTTGCATTATGCCACAAGCCATAAAACAGCAGCGTCCAGGCGGCCTTGCCCAGATGTTTGTCAGAGCTGCTGTGAAGCGATTTAAACAGGCTTTCAACCGCGCCAGGCCGGCAGATTTCGGCGATTCCCGGCTGCATCGCCAGTTTTTCGGCCAATCGCACCGAATCTCGTGAAATCCATTCGCCGACCGGCACCGTAAAGCCGCGTTTGCGCGCAAATGGTTTGGCTTCGGGCAGCGCCGTTTCGAGCCAACGCCTGAGCAGCCACTTGCCCCGGCGGCGATGAATTTTCAGATGGTCCGGCAGGCCGACGGCGAAATCGGCCATCGCCTCATCGAGAAACGGCACCCGGCCTTCGACACCGTGGGCCATCAGGCAACGGTCCAGTTTGCCGAGCAAATCGGCGGGCAACCAGTCGGCGCAATCCGTCGCCTGGGCAATTTGCAGTCGGCTGCGACCGGGCAATCTGGCGGCGGTCTCGGCGCTGGCGATTCCATCTCTCCACCCTGCTGGGCTATTGCGCAGGATATCCAGGCCGTCGAAGATGCCGCGTCTGCGCATCGGGCGCATGAAAGGCCATGGACGACAGGCATGACGATAGCGCCCGTATCCGGCAAACAGTTCGTCGCCACCCTCGCCCGACAGCACAACTTTCAGGCCCTCTTTGCGGGCGCGCGCCGCAAGCTTGTAGGTCGGCAACACGGCGTAATCGGCGGTCGCATCGTCAACAGCGGCGGCAACCTTGGGCAAAAGGGTCCAGAAGTCGTCTTCGGTGAAATCGACCTCTATATGGTCGGCCCCTGAGGCCGTGGCCACGAGGCGCGCATGCTGGCGCTCGTCATGGGCCGATGTGCCGGAAAAACCCGCCGTCAGGGCCTTCACCGGGCGATCATTGAGGCGCGTCATCATCGCCAGCAACACAGAGGAATCGATGCCGCCGGAAAAGAACATGCCATAGGGAACGTCGGAACGTTGATGCACACCGACGCTATCGTTCAAGGTATCGTCCAGTTGTTTCAGTGCGGCTGGTGCCTCTGTCTTCACCGGGCCTGCGGCGGGCAAGGCGTTGCGGCGGGTTCTCGACGTGATCCGGCCCGCCTCGACAACCAGCGTCTCGCCGGGCAGCACTCTTTTGATGCCGGAAAACAGCGTTTCATCGCCACACGAAAATTGTAACTGCAACAGCTCCGTCAGCGCTGCCGGGTTCACCGTCGCCTCGATAATCCCGGCCTTGATGATGGCCGAGGGCTCGGACGCAAATGCAAAGCCGTCGGGTGTCTCGGCGTAATACAACGGCTTGATACCGAACGGATCGCGGCTGAGCACCAGCCTCTCCGCTGTGACATCATGGATGGCAATGGCGTACATGCCGCGCAGGTGGTCGGTGTAATCGATGCCGTGCTTCCGGTACAGATGCAACGGCGGTTCGCAATCGGACCGGGTGGCGAAATCGACTTCGTCCATTTTCGCCCTGAGCTCGATGTAATTATAGACCTCGCCATTGGCAACCAGCGCCAGGTCCTTGTCGA
The DNA here is from genome assembly GCA_018671895.1 of Rhodospirillaceae bacterium. Taxonomy (GTDB): domain Bacteria; phylum Pseudomonadota; class Alphaproteobacteria; order Rhodospirillales; family JABHCV01; genus JABHGV01. The sequence goes on from JABHGV010000073.1 coordinate 4,977, forward strand.
TGAACGGCTGGTCGCCGGTTTCAAGGTCGATGATGGCAAGCCGCGTCTGCACCATGCCGAGGTTGCCAGACACATGCTGTCCATGGCCGTCCGGGCCCCGGTGGTCGAGCGCACGGCCAAGGGCATCAAGCACGGCTGTATCGGGGGTCGAGCCGTCGATCGTCATGATGCCGGCAATGCCGCACATTAGCGTTCAGCCTCGACGAGCCCTTTGAAGAAGTTCATGTATTTTTCGACGACGCGGGCCTCGGTGAAATCCTTTTCATAGGAAACACGCCCGTTGCTGGCGATTTTCCCACGCAGGTCATCATCGGCAATCACCCGCTTGATGGCGGCATTCAGGGCCTTGGAATCATCAATGGGGAACAGCACGCCGTTTTCTGAATCCTGTATCAGCATCGACGGGCCCTGGGATGCCGCGGCAATGACGGGTGCCGAATGGGCCCAGGCCTCGACCACCACATTGCCCAGCGGTTCGTGCCGGGACGGGCAGATGAAAACATCGCACGTCGCCAGCAACGCCGCCGTGTCGTCGCGCCAGCCGAGGAATCGAACCCTGGGCTTGACGCCCAAACGTTCGGCTTTGGCTTTCAATTCATCGCGAAGCGGGCCTTCGCCGGCCAGCAACAGATAGGCTTCGGGCATGCGCTCGATGGCCTCGAACAGCACATCAAACGCCTTGTTTTCATGCAGGCGGCCCATCGCCAGCAACACCGTCGCACCATTGGGAATATACAAATCAGACCGCGACAGCGGCGGGGCCGCATCGTCGGAAACGAAATTCGACAGGTAATGGGCCTTGTCCCGGGGCCAGCCCTCGCCGGTCAGGTATTGAACGATGTCGGGCGTGTTGCCAATCAGATGGTCGCATTGCTGATAGTATTTAAGGTCGTAATACCCGCCCAGCCGCGCCACATGGATGAAATCACCGCTTGGGCATTTATCCGTCGCCCTGTTCATCCAGGTCAGCACGATGTCGGGCTTGTACTGACCGATTTCACGTTTCAGGTCGAACTTGGTGGTGAAGTCGAGACCGCCGCCAAAGCGCATCTGAACCGGCTCGATACCGCCGTCGCGCAATTCGGTGACACGCTTGGAATCAGAACGGATAACGATGCGCTGGTCCAGCCCGGCTTTTTCAAGCGCGATGGCAAGACGGGTAAAAAACGCTTCGGCGCCGCCGTGTTCGGCCCCGGCCATAGCTTGCAGAACTTTCATTAATCCCTCACCAGCTTTTCGAATTCCGCCGCCGCTTCGGCCCAGCCCCAACGGCGCTGATGCTTGAGCGCATCCTTGTGATGAATATTCCACAAGCCGTCATCACCAAGCAACCGCACAGCGGCACTGGCGAAATTTTCGTCGCCATCGGCAACGAAGCCGGTGACGCCGTCGATGATGCGCTCAGGCACAGAACCCAGACGTTCGACCACCGTCGGAACCCCCATCGCCTGTGCCTCGCCGACGGCCAGACAGAAGGTCTCGTTGATGTCGCCACGGTACAACATCACCCGGGCAGAACGGAACTCGTCAATCAGTTGCGCCTTGGGCACCGGCCCGCGCAAGACCACGCCCTGGTCCGCCATTGCGGTCGCCTTATCCAGCACCGTCTGCATCTCGCGCGCCTTGTCGTCGCCGACACTGCCATAGGTCGCGGCACCGGAAAATACATGCAGTTCGGCGTCAGAAACATTCGGGCGGATGCGCTGGACCCAGACATCAAGCAGCCAATCGAGCGAGCGCAGCGGGTTCGAGGTAAAGACGGCGCGCGGTCCCGGCGTCTCGTCGGTCACGTCTGCGGTGCGGAAATCATCGGGAATGCCATAGGGAATGACCCGACGCGGCCCGCCCGGTGCCCAAGCCGGATAAGTGGTGGCGTGATAATCACCGATGAAAACGATGGTCGGCTTGAAGCGCCACAGTTTTGATAAGTACCGCCACTTCATCAGATATCGGGCCGGGTTATGAATCCAGAAGGCGCGGGCCTTGGCCTCGGGCATCCGGCCAATCAGCTTGTCGCCGCGATTGGCGATGTACAGGTCGCAGGTGTCGGGCAAACCGTCTTTGATCGGTGCCCAGTCGACACCCTTGTGGACGATGGCTTCGGCGCAGTTGTTGCGCACCATGACCGTGTGGCCGCGCCCGGCCAGTTCCTGGGCCAGATTGACGACAGACGATTCGACCCCGCCCAGTGGCGAGGTTTCGGGCGTCCTGCCATCGAATTCGATGCCGTCGTCGGCGATGACAATCACGCTCATCTAGGGGTTAAACTCACTCATCTTGTGGCTTTCGCGGGAGCCATTTTTTTGCCGGACCAGACGCAAGTTCCGTCGTGATGCCATCATCACAAGGGGCTTGCAACGCCGTCCGGCGAAAAAAGAGCCCCGTCCCGAAAGGGATTTGGCAGAAATGCCGCGAGCTTGCGTCATTATGCCCTCGAATATGTTGACATGTCCTTCGGTCATATTCCTAATCTCGCGACATTTCTGCTCAAACCAAAGCTCACAAAATGAGTGAGTTTAGCCCCTAATCCTCCATCTTCGCCTTCAGGTGCGACAACAGCGGATACAATCCGGCGAACAGCGCAATCAGCAGGCCATAGCCGCCTTCCCGATAGCCCTTGCGACCGACGTAGCATTTGATGAAGCGCGAAAACAGCCGGCGAATGTTGCTCAAGGTCGAGCCCCAGGTTTCGCCCGCCTCGCGCAGATCTTTGGCCTTCGCCGTCGAATAGCTGTCGAGCCTGCGCACCATATCGGCGATATCGCGGTCGACGTAATGGTCGAGCCGGTTTTTCAGCATCGGCCCCTTGCCCCTGGTGCCTGACCACACCAACGACGGATGCACCCTTTGGTCGCCCCAGACCTTGACGCCGCGACGGAACAGCCCCGGATAGGCGGCCTTGCCATATGACGCGCCCCAGCCCCAGCGCACCAGTTTGCCGCCGATGTAATTGTCGACCAGAATTTCGTGCCAGTCGAAGGTCGTGGTCTTGATGGTGTCGACGATTTCAACGCCTAAGGCATCGGGCACCCGTTCGTCGGCATCGACCTCGAACACCCATTCACCCCGGCATTCGGCAATGGCGGTATTGCGGCGCGCGCCTTCCTTGGCAAACGAGCCTTCAAAAATCTGAGTCGTGAACTTTTCGGCAATCGCCTTCGAGCCATCCGTGCACTTGTCCAGCATGACGACGATTTCATCAGCAAAGCCCAAACACGAAAGGCAATCGGCGAGTTGACGCTCCTCGTTATGAACGGTGACGAGTGCCGACAGCTTGATGTCGTTCATGGTGCGAGCCTTTGAAAAAGATCGCGCGCACCCTGTTCGGCTGCATCGATGGAAAGACTGTCCATCAGGGTGTCGGAGTTTATGTGGTCGAAGTTTTCCGGGAAAATTTCCTCGTACGGAATGCTGGTGGAAACCACAGCGCAATGATCGCCCTCGCCACCCTTTCCACTCCATGGCGCATAGTGAACCTTGGGGCTGGGGCCGAACAGGCCGAGCGTCGGAATACCGGCGGCTGCCGCCAGATGCATCAGGCCGGAATCGTTGCCGACGTAGAACTGACACCGCCCGAGACACGCCGCAGCCTGCAACAAATCAAGACGACCAATCAGGTCGATGCGCTGATCGGTGGGAATGTCTTCAATCAAACCCATCACCGAGGGCCGTTCATCGTCGCGACCGAACAGCGCAATGCGACCGCCGGGCAGAATGCCATCCGCACCGGTGAGACGTTTCGTCAGTTCAGAAAAATGTTCAGCGCGCCATGTCTTCGCCCGCCAGTTCGCCGTCGGCCCGATGGCCAGCACCGGCGGGCCATCGGGAATCAGTTCGGCGGCCAGTGTTTTGGTGGCGTCCGACAGCCACAATTTCGGTGCGGGCGGATTGTCTGCCAATCCCAGAACCTCGGCCAACTGCCGGATTCGGTGCACACCGGGCTTGCCGCGGCCCAGGCGATAATTCTTTCGCGTCATCAGCACATAGGACATGGGCGAGCGCCTGAGATCAACCACAGCACCCCAAAACGTGCCAATGGACAACGCCCACAGGCGCAGCCAGTGCAGGGAAAATGGCATTTTATCGAGCACGACAATGCGCTGGAGCCCCGGTATAGCATCGAACAGGGAGGCGGCGGCCGGACCACAGGCCACCGTGATCTTCGCGCCCGGATGCTGTTTGATCAGGTGATCAAGCACACCCATGGACAAAATGGCATCGCCGACTCGGGTCGAGGTAATGAACAAAATTCTCATGGCCGTTGTTATACCGTCCGGGAGTCCCCAATTCTAGAGTGCGATCGTATCAGGTTAAATCATTTTAGATTCAACCTGATACGTGAATCGCCCTCTAATTCATATAGTTAAGGGGCTTGTTTACGTTTTGGATCGCTTCGATCCAAAACGACAAGACCCACTGGCCTTGAGAGATTAGCAATGGATATAATCACCTGATGAGCACACCACAATACACCCGCCTTGAAGGCCGCGGCCTGTTATCGATTTCCGGAGAAGACCGGATCGACTTCCTGCAAGGCCTGATTTCCAACGACGTCACGAACGTTTCGCCGGACCAAAGCCTGTATGGAGCCATGCTGACGGCGCAGGGAAAGTTCCTGCACGACTTCTTTATCTTTGCTGTGGCTGAAGACATTTTCCTCGATTGCGAGGCCGCGAGGCTGGATGACCTGAAGAAACGCCTGACCATGTACAAGCTGCGCGCCAAGGTCGAGATTTCTGATCGCAGCGATGACTTCAACGTCTATGGCGTCTTCGGCAAGGGCGTCACGGGCGCACTGGGCCTGAACGATCAACCGGGCGCAACGGGACCGTTTGGAGGCGGCATCGCCTGTATGGACCCGCGACTGACAGACATCGGCGCGCGTGCCCTGTTGACGGATGCGTCGGCGCTGGATGACGCCGGATGCGATGCAACGGTGATGGAGAGCTATGAACAACTGCGCTTAAAGCTGGGCCTTGCCGATGGCAGCCGCGACATGATTGTCGACAAGGCGATCTTGCTGGAAAACGGCTTCGAGGAACTGAACGGCGTCAGTTGGGACAAGGGCTGTTACACCGGACAGGAACTGACGGCGCGCACCCATTACCGGGGGCTGATTAAAAAACGCCTGATGCCGGTTCACATCACCGGGCCAATGCCCACCCCGGGCACGGCGATTACGCTGGGCGATGCGGCGGCCGGGGAAATGCGATCCGGGTCCGGCGACGTCGGGGTGGCGCTGATCCGGCTGGAACAATTTCGCACCGCAATTGCAGACGGAAAGCCTTTGCAGGCGGGCGAAGCCTCGCTGATGCCCACGCAACCCGACTGGGCCAGCTTCCCGGAACCGGCAAGCGAAGACTAGTTCAATGCCGCCAGAGTTCCTGAACGACATATCGCACGCATTCAACAGACGCATCGGCAAGTACCACGACACGGCGCAAGGCGTTCTGTGGAAAAATGCCGACGGCCAGTTGCTGCGGTTCGAATTGCTGGCCGGTATTCTGGATGATGCGCCCACGCCTGGCACCGCGTCTGGTGCCGTCAGCGTCAACGATCTGGGCTGCGGCTATGGGGCGCTGCTGGATTTCCTCGGCACGCTTCCCGGCATGCCCGATTTCGATTATGCCGGATATGACATTGCCGAAAACATGATCGCCACGGCCCGGGCCCGCGACACCAAAGGGTTGGGTAAATTCTCCGTTGCTCAGGTCCCGAACAGGATCGCCGATTATTCTTTCGTATCAGGCACTTACAATTTGAAGATTGGCGTCGAAGACGATCTGTGGCGGGATTTCGTGCGTAACAGCCTCGCCGAGTTGTGGTCCAGAACCGACGTCGCCATGGCGTTCAACATGCTCGATGCCCGCGCGCCAAAACACCTGGACGGCCTGTATTACGGCGATGCTGACGACCTCATGGACTTCGCGCGCAGCCTCAGCCCCAACGTCACGTTGATTGATGACTATCCGCTGGACGAATGGACCATCTATCTCCGACGCTAAAGCGCCGGAAGAATATGGTCCATTCCTATTGCCCCTCAGTCGCCGGGCGGGGCTACTCGCCCCTTGGCTTTTGGGGATTCTGGAAGTCAAAACAAGTTTGGCAACAGGAGCCATCTCCGGTTCTTGTCGGAATTTGAACATGGCTTCCAGAATCCTCGCCGCGCAGCGCGCTATATATGCGCCGCCCGAAGGGTGCGCTTACGCAAGAGCCGCCTGCGCCGCCGCCAGGCGCGCGATGGGCACCCGATAGGGCGAACACGAGACATAATCGAGGCCGCTGTCGTGGAAGAATTTGACCGACGCCGGATCGCCGCCGTGTTCACCGCAGATACCAAGCTTGATATCGGGACGAGACGTGCGCCCGCGTTCAATGGCGATGCGCACCAGTTCGCCGACGCCTTCGGTATCAATGCTGACGAACGGGTCTTTTTCAAGCACCCCTTGTTCGCGGTAAATCTGGATAAACGCCCCGGCATCGTCGCGCGACAGACCCAGAGCCGTTTGCGTCAAATCGTTGGTGCCGAAGCTGAAAAACTCTGCGTGTTTGGCAATATCGGCGGCGCGCAGTGCGGCGCGTGGCAATTCGATCATCGTGCCGACGCTGTAATCCAGTGTGACGTCGTGTTCTTTTTCAACCTGCTTGGCGGTCCTGTCGATGACGTTTTTCAGCACCGTGAATTCCGCCTCAAGCGCCACCAGCGGCACCATGACCTCAGGCATCACCGTGCGCCCGGCCTTAACCGCGTCCGCCGTCGCTTCGAATATGGCGCGGGCCTGCATCTCGTAAATATCGGGGTACGTCAGCCCCAGCCGACAGCCGCGATGCCCCAGCATCGGGTTGAATTCGTGTAACTGGGCTGCGCGCGCCTTGACCACGTCGACCGTGACCCCGGCGGCTTTTGCCACATCGGCCATGTCGGATTCTGATGACGGCAGGAATTCGTGCAGCGGCGGATCGAGCAGCCGAATGGTCACCGGCAAGCCGTCCATAATTTCAAACAGATCGGTGAAATCTTTGCGCTGATAGGGCAACAGCGCGTCGAGCGCCTTGGCGCGGGATTCGGGGGTGTCGGCAATAATCATCTGGCGCACATGAATGATGCGTTCAGAATCAAAGAACATATGTTCGGTGCGACACAGCCCGATGCCCTCGGCCCCGAATTCCCGCGCCGTCGCGGCGTCGGTCGGGGTTTCGGCATTGGCGCGAACGCCGATGGTGCGGGTGTCATCGACCCATCCCATCAGGGTATCAAAATCATCGGACAGGTCAGGCTGAATGGTCGCCACTGCGCCCTTCATGACCTCGCCGCTGGTGCCGTCGATGGTGATCAGGTCGCCTTCGCCCAAGACCTCGCCCATCACCGTCATTGTCTTATCTGTGTAATCCACCTTCAGGGTGCCCGCGCCCGATACGCACGGCGTTCCCATGCCGCGCGCGACGACGGCGGCGTGGCTGGTCATACCGCCCCGCGTCGTCAAAATGCCCTTCGCCACATGCATGCCGCCGATGTCTTCCGGCGATGTTTCGATGCGCACCAGAATGACTTTCTCGCCGCGCCCGGTCCATTCCTCGGCATCGTCGGAATTGAACACCATACGGCCGGATGCAGCGCCGGGCGATGCCGGCAGTCCCTTGCCCAAAAGTTCGCGTTCGGCGGCTGGGTCCAGCGTCGGGTGCAGAATTTGGTCCAGTTGTCCGGGGTCGATGCGCATGATCGCCTCGCTGATATCGATCAGGTCTTCGGCGACCATATCGACGGCGATCTTGATGGCGGCCTTGGTGGTGCGCTTGCCGGTGCGGGTTTGCAGCATCCACAGACGCCCCTGCTGGACCGTGAATTCCATGTCCTGCATGTCTTTGTAATGTTTTTCCAGCCGTGCGCGCACAGCCAGCAGCTCGGCGAAAGCGTCGGGCATTGTTTCTTCCATGGACGGCAGTTTCGATCCGCCCATTTCACGTTCGCGGATGGTCAGGGATTGTGGCGTGCGGATCCCGGCGACCACATCCTCGCCCTGGGCGTTGATCAGGTATTCGCCATAATACGCATTCTCGCCGCTGGCCGGGTCGCGGGTGAAGGCGACGCCGGTGGCGCAATCGTCGCCCATGTTGCCGAACACCATGGCCTGAACGTTGACCGCCGTGCCCCAGTCTTCGGGGATGTCGTGCAGTTTACGATAGGTGCGCGCGCGTCGGTTCATCCACGATTTGAAGACCGCGTCGATGGCCCCCCACAACTGTTCTTCCGGGTCCTGTGGGAAGGGCCGCCCAAGTTCGCCTTCGACCATTTCCATGTAGTCTTCAATAACGTCGCGCCAGTTTTCAGCCGTTAACTCGGTGTCCAGCTCGACCCCCAGCTTGTCCTTGGCATCGGCCAGAATGTCTTCGAAATTATGATGTTCGACACCCAGCACGACATCGCCATACATCTGGATGAAGCGGCGATAGCTGTCATACGCAAAGCGTTCATCGCCGGACGCGCTGGCCAGACCGGCAACGGTGTCATCGTTGAGACCCAAGTTCAGAACCGTGTCCATCATGCCGGGCATGGATGCGCGCGAACCGGAACGCACCGACACCAGCAGTACGTTGTCAGGATCACCAAAATTCAGCCCGAGGTTTTTCTCGACTGCCTTCAGGGCGGCGGCAACATCGTCGCGGAAACCATCGGGATAGGTATCATCGTGGCTGGTGAAATAATTGCAGGCGTCGGTGGTTAGCGTGAAGCCGGGTGGCACCGGCAGGCCCAGCGCGCTCATTTCGGCAAGGTTCGCGCCCTTGCCGCCAAGCAGGTCCTTCATGGCGGCGTTACCGTCTGCCTTGCCTTCACCGAATGCGTAAACCCATTGGGTCATCGGGCTCTATCCTTCAATCTTCGAGAAGTCGGCGACCGATCCCATCACGGTACGAATACCGGACAGCAGCTTCAACCTGTTCTCGCGTAACCCCCCATCTTCGCAATTGACCGTCACCTCGTCAAAGAAGGCGTCGACCGGGCCGCGCAGTGCCGCCAACGCCGTCATCGCGGCGGAGAAATCTTCGTCTTTCAGAGCCGCGGCACAGGCAGAACCCGCATCATTCAGGGCTGCATGCAATGCATGTTCTTCGGCCTGTTCACCTTCGCTGGCGTCACCGTCATAAGATCGTGCGTCTTTCTTTTCTTCGATCTTTAAAATATTGGCAGCCCGCTTGTGCGCGGCAAGCAGATTTGCGCCATCGTCAGACTGAACGAAATCGCCCAGTGCCTCGAGGCGCATCAGGGCGCGCACCAAGTCGTCCTCGCCCAGCGCGAACACAGCGTCGATCAGGTCGTGACGGACGCCCTTCTCTTTCAGGTGCACCTTCAGACGGTCGGCGAAAAAGCCGAGCAGGTCGGCTGACGCATCCCCTGCCCCGGCTTTGTCGAATACATCGAGCAGCGACAAACGCAGATTGTTTTCGGTGATCAATCTAATCACGCCGAGTGCCGCACGACGGAGCGCAAACGGGTCTTTCGAGCCGGTCGGCTTTTCATCAATCGCCCAGAACCCGGCCAAAGTATCAATTTTGTCGGCCAATGCGACGGCAACGCTGACGGGAAGCTCGGGACAACTGTCGTTGGGGCCAGCCGGTGCGTAATGCTCGGCAATGGCGTCCGCCACCGCATCCGTCTCGCCATCAGCGCGGGCGTAATAGCCGCCCATCAGGCCTTGCAGGGCGGCAAACTCGCCGACCATGCCCGACACCAGATCGGCTTTGCATAATTTGGCGGCGCGTTTGGCCTCGGCTTCATCACAGCCGTCGATGGATTTAGCCAGAATCGCGGCCAGGCTTTCCATGCGCTGGGTTTTCTCAGAAACCGTGCCAAGCTTGGCATGGAAGACGATGTCTTTTAAATCACCCAAGCGGTCTTGCAGTTTGATCTTGCTATCTACATCCCAGAAGAACCGAGCGTCGGATAGCCGCGCGCGCAGGACGCGTTCATTGCCGGCGATGATAGCGGCCCCGTCGTCGGACGTTTCCATGTGGGTGACCATGATGAAATGCGGGGCCAGATTGCCATCCTTGTCCAGCACCGAGAAATATTTCTGATGGCCGCGCATGGCGGCGATCAGGACTTCCGGCGGCACGTCCATGAATTCAGCGTCGATGGAACCCATCAGCACCACCGGCCATTCGACCAGTCCGGCGACTTCATCAAGCAAGCCGATGTCGGGGCGCACGGTGAGTTTTTTGGCGGCGGCCATGTCGTCTGCGTTGCGCTGGATCAGGGTCTTGCGCTCGCCTGCATCCAGCATCACATGGGCTTTTTCAAGCTTCGCCCGGTAATCGTCGAAGTCTTTAACGGTGAAAGATTGGGGTGAAAGGAAACGGTGGCCGGATGTTTGATCGCCAATTGGAACGGAGCCAAGAGGAACTGTTTTTTTATCATGCAATAAATCGAGAGAACCAAACCCGTTGTCAGCAAAATAACCGCTGAAAGATTCACCGTTAAAAACAAAAAGAATGGAATGTAGTGGACGCACCCACCTCTTAAGCGAACTTCCCCAACGCATGGATTTTGGCCATGGCACTTCTCTAATTACATGGTCCATCAGTGCAAGAAGAATGTCACGTGCTGGAATTCCCTTCTTCTCAACGACGAAGAAGTAGGTCGGCTTGCCCTTGACCTCGCGGACTTCACACGCATCAACCGAGTCCAGCCCGTTGGATTTCAGGAACCTATTAATCGCCTGTTCCGGTGCGCCCACCGCCGGGCCTTTTTTCTCATCGGATACATCGGGCTGAACATCGGGCAGTCCATCGACAACCAACGTCAGGCGGCGCGGCGTCGCGTAAGAATGCGCCGCATCGAATTCCAGCCCGGCTTTTTTCAAGCCGTCAGAAACGAGGCGCATCAAATCATCCGCCGCGCGCTTTTGCATGCGCGCCGGGATTTCCTCGGATAACAATTCGAGCAGCAATTCAGGCATCAGCTGGCCCCACCGACGTAAGCTTTGGCGCAGCCCTTGGCCATGGCGCGGACGCGCCCGATATAGGCGGCACGCTCTGTAACGGATATGACGCCCCGCGCATCGAGCAGGTTGAACAGGTGGGACGCCTTGATGCATTGCTCGTAGGCCGGAAGCGCCAGCGGTTCTGCCAATTCCAGAAGCGTATTACATTGGCTCTCGGCGTCGGTGAACTGCTGGAACAGGATATCGGTATCGGCGTGCTCGAAATTGAACGCCGACTGTTCTTTCTCGTTGCGCAAATAAATATCGCCGTAAGTCATCTCGCCGTTCCAGTCGAGATCAAAGACATTTTCGACCCCTTGAATGTACATGGCCAGACGTTCCAGCCCGTAGGTCAGTTCGACCGCGACCAGGTCACACTCGACGCCGCCGACTTGTTGGAAGTATGTGAACTGGCTGACCTCCATACCGTCGCCCCAGACTTCCCAGCCGAGACCCCAGGCGCCCAGCGTCGGGCTTTCCCAATCGTCTTCGACGAAGCGGATGTCGTGTTTGGCGGCATCGATGCCGATGGCGGCAAGGCTTTGTAAGTACAGTTCTTGAGAGTCGTCGGGCGACGGCTTGATGATGGCCTGGAACTGGTAATAGTGCTGCAAGCGGTTGGGGTTCTCGCCATACCGCCCATCGGACGGGCGGCGGCACGGCTGCACATAGGCGGCCTTCCACGGATCAGGCCCAAGCGCGCGCAGCGTCGTGGCGGGATGGAATGTGCCGGCCCCCATTTCCATGTCATAGGGCTGTAGCAACACGCAACCATGAGAGGCCCAGAAACCTTGCAGGGCCAGAATCATGTCCTGGAAGTTGGGTTTTTTCGTCATCGTGTTCAGGGCTATGGAGTCATGGTCTGGAATGTTGCGGTGCAACGAAACTAAAGCCCGCCCGAAACCGGGTCAAGGCATGTGATTGAGGCGAATTTTTCAGCGATTTATCAGCCCGGATAAGGGCAGTCGTCGCGACCGCAGGCCCGGGTCGCATCGGATGCGATATAGGTGTCGCAAACGTCGCACTTGACCATTTCCTGGGCTCCGGCCTTGGCCTGTTCCCCCGCCGCTTTCGGTTTCGCGGCCCCGCCATTGCGACGCAGTTCTTCGCGTTTCGCCGCCTTCAGTTCCTGGGAATTGCGATACCACTTGAACCCCTGCCAGACGACAAAGATGGCGACGGCGGTGAACAGCAGTTTTTGTATGGAGAATCCGAACATCAGCTTTTTTAAAGTGCAGTCTGCAACAAGTCCAGCGCTGCACCGTCGAGGACCTTCTTAGTCGCCGCCGTATAGCCGCCGTTTTCATGCAACACCAGACCGGGGTGCATGGTCAGCGGGGTGGCCGTGCCTTTCTTGCCGTGGACGATGACGCGCTTCGCAGCCTCGCCGGTGCGGGGCCACAGCGGGCAGACGACAATGCCGCCGAGACGGTCATATATATATGAGAGAATTTCATCAAGCCGGTCGGCGCGGTGGATCATCGTCACGGTGCCATTGTCCCGGACCAGCCGGATACAGGCATCCAGCCAGTCGCTCAGTCTTGCAGCACCCTCGACATTGGCCATCGCCTTGGCGGCATCCGGCGACGGGTGGCCGTGGTCGGCGGGTTGATACGGCGGATTAGCGATGACATGGTCGAAGCCGCCATTGTTGATAACGGGGGGTGGATTGAGCAGATCGCCCGCCATGAAGATCGCGTGATCGCCCAAATCATTCAGCTGAGCGCTTTCGTTGGCCAGCTTGGCAAGATCGACCTGAAGTTCCAGCCCGAGGATATATGTGTCGGGGACTCGTGTCGCCAGACAGAGACTGGCCGCGCCTGAGCCTGACCCCAGTTCAAGAATTTTATCGCCCGCCTTTGCCGGAACGCTGGCCGCCAGCAGGACCGGATCGATGGCGGCGCGATAGCCGTCGGTGGGCTGCAACAGGCGGACAGCCCCGCCCAAGAGCGTGTCTTCTGTCGTGTTGCCCGTACTCATGCCCGGCCCCGCATTTCGCCTTCGTGCAGGATGACCCGGGCTTTCGCCTCGTCGTCCTTGGGCACCATAACGCGCCGGGGAATGGCGGCGATGCTGCCTTCGAGAATGCTGGTGTGAGTATCGAGCACGACGGCCTTAACGCCATCGCCCGCCAGCGCATGCATCAGCCACGACAGCAATACCGGATCGTTGGTGCGCGTCAGTTCGACCATTTATCTGTGTTTATCCCTGTTTATCTATCTGGCATTCCGCATTATGCTAATATTCAAGAGACCAAGAGGCACAGTTTACACAAGAGGGGCAACCATTGGGAATCGTCGTCGATATCGACAAGCAAAGATCAGACAAGCCGTCGCTGGATGACCTGACGGCCATCGTTGATGCCGACATGGCGGCTGTGAACGCGCTGATCATCAAACGCATGGAAAGCCCGGTGGCGCTGATCCCGCAACTGGCTGGCCACGTGGTCGCCGCCGGCGGCAAACGCCTGCGCCCGATGCTGACCCTGGCCGCCGCCAAATTGTGCGGTTACGAAGGCGAACGCCACGTGACGCTGGCGACCTGTATCGAATTCATTCACACGGCCACCCTGCTGCACGATGACGTGGTTGATGAAAGTGCGCTGAGGCGCGGTGTCGATTCCGCCAATGCGGTGTGGGGAAATCAGGCCAGCGTGCTGGTTGGCGATTTCCTGTTCAGCCGGTCGTTCGAATTAATGGTCGAAGACGGCTCGGTCGAAGTGATGGGGATTTTATCGTCGGCCTCGGCCAGATTGGCCGAAGGCGAGGTCATGCAACTGCTGACCGCCAACGACACCGACACCGGCGAGACGGAATATCTGGAAGTGATCGCGGCGAAGACGGCGCAACTGTTCGCCGCCGCCTGTCGCTTGGGTGCCGTCGTTGCCGAGCGCCCGAAGGTCGAGGCCGAGGCGCTGGACGCGTTTGGTATGAATTTGGGCATTACCTTCCAGCTGATCGACGACGTGCTGGATTATTCGGCCAAACAGGCGGAACTGGGCAAGGAAGTCGGCGATGATTTCCGCGACGGCAAGATTACCCTGCCGGTGATTTTGGCGTACCGTCGCGGCGACGACGACGAACGCGCGTTCTGGAACCGGACGCTGGGCGAGTTGGAGCAAAAAGACGGCGATCTGGAACATGCCTTTGGCTTGTTGCAAAAACACGGGGCGATGGACGACACGGTTGACCGGGCGCGCCATTACGGCGCCATCGCCCGGGATTCTCTTGGCATATTCCCCAACGGCGTGGTCAAGGACGCGCTGGTCGACCTGATCGATTTCTGCATCGACCGGCCTTATTGAATGATTGGCCCAAGCGGCGCTTGCCCTCGCCGGGAATTCGCCCTATAACCCGCCCCATCAGGCACGCGGCTTGCCCACGGGCATCCGCGCAGTCATCGGTCGGGGCGTAGCGCAGTCTGGTAGCGCATCGTGTTCGGAACGCGGAGGTCGGAGGTTCAAATCCTCTCGCCCCGACCAATTTTTCCATCGAATTTAAGAGATTTGCGTGTCGCGGCCTGGGGCTGGCGGGTTCATTCCTGGCCAAAATCGGATATTAGAAAATGCTCATGTTGACGGCGGGGCACGAAGGGTAGATGCTTGGTATTGAATCCGCGTTAAGAGGCGTTACCAATGGCTGCTACACCAGAAAACATCATTGGTTTGGAAGGCGTTGAAACGAGTAAAGTTTCCTCGGGTCGGAATATTTCACCCATATCCGTTCTTCTTGCTGTTGCCATCGCGTCGATCGTCTTTCTTTCTGACACATTAATGCCTCTTGGTGTTGCTGGTGGCGTGCCTTATGTCGCTCTGGTCCTTGTTGGCTGGTGGATGCCAAAGAGGAAGATGATTTTTCTTCTGGCGGCGATTGGGTCGGCGCTGACCATTTTTGGTTATTTCCTTTCGCCAGAAGGCGGGGTTTACTGGGTCACTATTACCAATCGCCTGTACGCTATTTTCGCCATTTTGATTACGGCGATCATCCTCTGGATTGCCCGACGGGACAGGGCGCTTATTCTGGAACATGAAAGAGAACTCGAAACAGCGATGCAAAAGGCAGAAGACGCCAGCCGCGCCAAATCAGATCTTGTCGCCAATATGAGCCACGAGTTACGAACGCCACTGAATGCCATCATCGGGTTTTCCGGCACGATGACGTCAGGCGTGTTCGGACCATTAGGCAATGAAAAATATATCGAATACGCAGGTGATATCCATCACGCCGGTCAACATCTGTTGGACCTCATCAATGACATTCTTGATATTTCCGCTTTTGAATCCGGCGCAATTAAGCTGGATGAAGCCAACACCAATTTTCATAATCTCGTCGAGACTTCTCTCAGCATGCTCGCACCGTGGGCACGACGTGGGCAAGTAACGATCACCTCACACATTAATCCGGAATCTCCGATGATTTATGTGGACAGTCGCAGGATAAAGCAGGTCATACTCAACCTGCTAAGCAACGCGATAAAATTTACACCGGAAGGCGGAGAGGTCTCCATAAGTTCGCGGTTGAACGATGACGGCACGTTTTCCATTACTGTTGCCGATACAGGTATCGGCATGGATGATGAGGGCGCTATTATCGCCATGGAAAAGTTCGGACAAGTAGACAGTGGCTATGACCGCAAACACGAAGGCGCAGGTTTGGGACTACCGCTAACCAAGGGATTGATGGAAATGCATGGCGGGACTCTTGAAATTGAGAGTCTGAAAGGTCATGGCACCAAGGCGATAGTGACACTCCCGAAAAGTCGCGTCGTCAACACCCTCTGATTTCAGCCATAATCAGACGGCATCGTTGCGTTCAATTGAATGCGATGCGCAACAAGCGGGCAATCAGTCCGTATTTTCCTGAATCTTAATGTTCGGCCTATAATACCCTTGGGCAATGAACGAGAATAAATACGATCAGGGAGAATTGCGTGAACACAAAACGCGTGATCATTGTTGATGACGATCAGTTCTATGTGAACCTGGTCTCGAAAATATTTATCCAACGGGGCTGGCAGACTGTGATCTGCTCCAGTATGGAGACTGCCTTGCAGTCCTATAACCCGAAACATGTGAGTTTAATTGTCACTGATATTTTCATGCCGGGGATGGGAGGAATAGAGGGCATCAAGTTTCTTCGTCAGACATTTCCTGATTCGTCGATCATAGCCATGTCGGGCGGCTGGGACGGCATGTCACCCAAGGCCACCGTTGACGCCGCCATAAAGATCGGCGCGGATGCAGGCCTGAAAAAACCAATCACCCCCGAAGAACTCGATCATGTCCTCGGCACCTTGAATATACCCTGAAGTCCTCTGTTATTGTTGAACATCAGTTGCCCCGGTGATCAGGCGACCGCCGTATCTTCGTTGCTGGCCGGCAGGGAAATGACAAAACGCGCGCCGTCATCGGTATTTGCAGCCGCGATATTGCCGCCCATATCATTGATAATGCCATAGCTGATGGATAGCCCCAGCCCGGTACCCTGGCCGACATCCTTGGTCGTGAAAAACGGCTCGAAGACATGCTTGATGTCATCTTCGCTGATGCCACCGCCCGTATCCTCGACGGCGATGACCACATTGTCGGACGTCTCGCCAATGGTCACGGCGATACGTTTGTCGTCGTCGGGCCGCTCCTTCAAAACATCGCGGGCATTGCCGAACAGGTTCAGCAATACCTGTTCCACCTGCACCTGATGGCCCAACACCGGCGGGCATGTACCAGGAGATTCCACCGTGACTTCGATTCCCGCCAGACGCAACTGCTCGCCGATCAAGCCCAGCGTACTGTCGACCATATGCCGTGGGTCCAGCAGTTCCGGCGTCATCCCCGGTTTGCGACCGAAAATACGCATATGATCGATAATTTGCGTCGACCGTTCGATCTGGGCGTCGATTTTGCCGAGCTTGTTCCTCAGGTATTCCGGGTTGGCGTCATTTTTCTTCATTTTGCGCAGAACGTTGTTCAGCACCATGCGCATGATATTCAGCGGCTGGTTCAATTCGTGGGCGACGCCGGTCGCCATTTCACCCAGCGTTGCCATCTTCGATGATTGAATCAGTTGCGCCTGCATCTCGTGACGTTCGGTGATGTCACGCGCGATGCTTCTGACCGTCGCGATCTCGCCGGTTTCATCGTAATAAATGTTAACAGTCCACAGCATGTAGAAAACCTGACCATTGGCATTCTGCTGACGGTTTTCATAGGTCTGGCAGGTTTCCTTGTTGGTCACCCATCTGTTGAACGCAATGGCCGTCGATTCACGGTCATCGGGATGGATAAAATCGAAGGCCAGGCGGCCGACGCATTCTTCAGGAGGAACGCCGTAAATGTCATTCGCCTTGTGATTGACGAAAAGGAAATGTCCGGTGCTGTCGACAACGGTAACCAGATCGTCCGTTCCCTCGACGATTTCACGATATTGTTCCTCGCTTTTTTGCACGGCCCATTCGGCTTCCTTGGCCGGTGTAATGTCCTGAACCACACCCAGCATGTTCAGCGGCTTGCCATCGTCGTCGCGCACCACATCGCCTTTTTCCAGAAGATACCGGGTGGTGCCATCGGGCCAGACGGCCCGGTGTTCGATGTTGTATTCGATGCCTTTTTCAACGCACGCGGTGACCGCATTGGTCACGCGCTCGCGGTCATCTGGATGAATGGCCGCGACGAAATTGTCATAGGTCATTTCCAACGCCCCGGTTTCATGGCCGAACAACGGGGCAATCTGGTCGGACCAGTACAGATCGCCGGTCTGGATATTCCAGTCCCAGGTGCCGATGTTGGCGAAATCCTGACTTTTGGTGAAACGCTCGTCGCTTTTCCTGAGAGCCAGTTCGGTGGCTTTACGTTCGGCAATGTCACGAAACACGACAACGGCACCCGCCGTCTCGCCGTCTTCGAAAACCGGCGTCGAGGTGTATTCGACCGGAAGCCCCGAGCCATCCTTGCGCCAGAATATTTCGTCATCAACGGTCTTGATCTTGCCTTCCATAAAGGCGGCAAAGATGGGACTTTCCGTTCGCGGATAATGGCTTCCATCGGGCCGGGTGTGGTGGCACAGAACGTGGTGTGACTGGCCAATCAGTTCACCCTCTTTCAAACCCAGCAGCCTTTCCGCCTTTGGGTTGATGAAGGTGCACAGCCCGTCCAGGTCGACACCGAATATCCCTTCACCGGCGGCATTGAGCACCATTTCTCTGGAACGGATAGCCTTTGCCAATTCATCGTTAAAAGAGCTGGCAATGCCACGGACAACGGCAACAACAACAACAAAGCCAAAGATAACCGCAATGGACATTCCGGCGATGGACACCACAAAAGACCATTCCGAGACCCGTAGCGATTCCGCCTGACGTTTCTCAATCAACGCCTGCTCGACAGATATAAAATCCTCGACAATGCTTCTGATGGTATCCATCAATTGTTTTCCAGCCTCTTGCTTGAAGCTGTCGATGACATCCTCCTCAGATTCCTCGCCCCTGTTGACACTGCGACGCAATTTGATTGCTGGCACCGCTATGGTGTCCTGCCATTCCTCGGCATACCGCTTGATCGCTTGCAGAGTCGCGACCTGTGACGGCTCGCCCGATACAAGATTCTCCAATATGGCCGTTTCCAGAAGAAAGCCTTCCCTGCCGGAGTTGTATGGCTCCAGGAAGTGCTCGTTGCCAGTAATCTGAAACCCGCGCTTGCCTGTTTCCATATCAATCAACTGCTTGATGACATACTGGGCATGACCGATGACTTTGTGGGAATGAATGACCCGGGCTTCCGTTTCACGAACACTCTGGATCGTGACATGCATGACGTAGGCGTATGCAGCCATCGACAGAATGATGACGCCAAAACCCGCCAACACTTTGACCTGATAAGACAATCTGGCAATCTTGTCTTGCGCCGTTTTGGTAATATTTTGGATCATTTACGAATGATCCTCTGTCAGCCTTTGCGAACGGGAATATCAAGGGTCACCGTTGTGCCGACACCCGGGGTGCTGTCGATTTGCATTTCACCACCGTGTGCCTCGACGATACCCTTGGCCAACGGCAGACCCAGCCCCATGCCTTCGAATTTACGACCAATGGAACCATCGATCTGACGCATCGGCTCCAGCGCGATGGCTGTCTGTTTCGGCGTCATGCCGGGGCCGTTATCAGATACCAGTATGTGTAAATGGCCGTCTTCCAATTCCATAAACATCGACACCTTGCCACCCTCGCCACTGTGGCGGGCAGCGTTTTCGATCAGATGCCCGGTGGCTTTCTGCAACTGGTTGAAATCGGCTTCGATCTCGAACGAACGATCCGCCATGCTGCAATGCAGGGAACTGCCCCATAGCTCTGACAGATGGCTATGTTCGGATTCCACCGCATCGACAAAATTTTGCGCCGAGAACTGGGAGTAGTTCTGGGTCAATTCACCCGCCGTTATTGATGACAGGGTGAGAATGGAATCGACGGTTCGGGTCAGCCGCATCCCGGCCAAATTTATGTTTTCGGCACATTTCCGTCTTTTCTCCGGATCATCGTCTTCTTTCATGTCCATCAACAATTGCGAGAAGCCAATGACGGCGTTGAGCGGTGTATTCAATTCGTGGCTCATCATCTGCAGGAATTCATCCTTCAGGCGATTTACGATGGTCAGTTCCTGGTTCTGTTCGGCCAGGTTGTCAGCCAGATGTTGAACCTCGGCGGTTCTGTCGGTGACTTCCTGTTCCAGGTGGTCCTTGTACAAACGTTCATTGGCGCGCAGCTGGATAATTTCCCCGGCGCGGCGCACTGAATGCAGCAAGTGGTCCGGCGAAATCGGCTTGGTCAGGAAATCTTCGGCCCCCAGTTGCAGGGCCTCGATGGCTTCCTTCATGCCAGCGTGGCCGGTGACCACGATAACGAACAGATCGCGCTTGCCTTCATAATTTTTGTTCAGGCGGCGCGCCATTTCCAGACCGTCCATGCCGGGCATCCGGATGTCGGTGACGACGACGCCAATGTCTGTGTCATTTTTAATCAGATCCATCGCCTGGACGGCACCAAAGGCAGACACGCATTGCAGACCCTCATCTTCAAGCTGTTCAACGACTTCTTCGACAATGTCGGGTTCGTCATCGACGATCAGCACCTTGGATGCCATTGGGATGGTGGCTGTCGGCATATTCAAGTCGGTTGTCTGTACCATTTTTCTGCACCTCAAAGTTTTTCCAGCGAATTCACCATGACATGACGATGTTGTGTCCTTATGGCCTGAATGTTGCTAAGTTGTTGCCATTACACACATTGGGATCGGGGCTATTGGTTTCAAGAATTGATATGAACAAAAAACTGCATCTGCTGGTCGTCGAGGACGACGAGCAAATGCAATCGTTACTGTCGGTGTACCTTGAGCAAGAAGGCTATGACATCACCGGTGTAACTACCGGCAAAGATATGTTTTCAGCCCTGAACAAGCGCCCGGCCAACCTTATTTTGCTTGATCTGACACTGCCCGACGAAGACGGACTGACCCTGGCCCGGCAGTTACGCGCACGCAGCGATATTCCGATCATCATCATGACGGCGCGCCAAAGCATGGAAGACCGGCTGGCCGGTCTGGACATCGGTGCCGATGACTTCCTAACCAAGCCGTTTGATCCGCGCGAACTGGTGCTCAGGGTCCGCAATGTACTGAAACGCAGTTCCGATGATTCTGATAACGAAACCCGAACCATTGACTTCGACGACTGGCGGCTGGATTTGTCGGCGCGCACCCTGACCGCCCCGGATGACAGCGATGTCGCCCTGACAGGGGGTGAATTCAACCTGCTGGTCGCCCTCGCCAAGGCCCCGAACCGGGTGTTGTCGCGCGATCATCTGCTAGACGCCGTCGTCCGAGACAACGAACCACCGTCCGACCGCATGATCGATGTCTTCGTCAGCCGGCTGCGCAAGAAGATCGAGAAGAACCCCCGCAAACCGGTCTACATCGTCACCGTGCCGGGACATGGCTATAAGTTCGCAGGACAGTAAGCATCCATGGCGCTGGCCCTTTCGATTTCGATGTTTTATCGATGCCCGGGCGCGGTAGTATGGGCGAGTCGCCGAGCTGATCCAGGGAAAGAGACGGGATATTGAGCCAGAAAAACCGCAACGCCCTTGTCACCCTTGCCATTGGCGACGATTACGTCGCCGATTTCATGAAACACGCCGAACCGACGTGGGCAAAGTACTGTACCCGCCACGGATACGATGCGATTCTGCTGACCGATCTGATCGACAAGGATTGTGATTTTTCGAAGAAATCCATCCACTGGCAAAAGCTGCTGGTCGGCATTCTGCCGCAGTTACAGGATTATGACCGTGTGGTCTGGATCGACGGCGACATTCTGATCAACCACCGCATGGCACCGTCCATTGTTGATGAAGTCAGCGGCGACAAGATCGGTGTCATCGATGCCTCGCCGGAATTCCACTATGGCGACGATGTTTACAACCTGCACGCCCGTTTCCTGATTCTGAATTACCTGATGAAAATACGAATGGGCGGGGCCAAGCCCGGTGGCGTCGACAAGGTGACCATCACCGATGGTAATCTGGCAGCCTATTACAAATTTCTTGGGTTCGAAAAAGAAGTTACGCGCTTCATCAACACCGGCGTCTTCGTCTTTTCCCCAAAGCAGCACGGCGCCTTTCTGGCCGGCATCTATCAGAAATACGATCAGGACTACATGGATTTCGAGAACACGCCGTTGTCTTATGAGTTTCAGGCCAACGACGCGGTCCAATACATCGACGGGCGCTTTAACCACGTTTGGCGGTCGGTTGCCGTCAAACATTATCCGTTTTTGTTCAACCGCGATCGCGTCGACAATTACGATGAAATGCTGCGGCTGTGCGCCAACGTCACCTTCCGCAATTCATATTTTATGCACTTTGCCGGTGGCGCCGGAAACCCGGTGATCAAGGACGCCTTTTCAATGATCGATTCTGAAGCCGCCTCGGCCGCCCAACTGGCTTTTCCCGATGAATGGGAAAGCCTTGAAGACCTGGTGGAATTCGAGCGTCTCGACGGGCTTGATAAAACCGGACGGGGAATCATGTTCTAGCAATGGGCCGGAGCGCATGACATCGACTGCCGATTCAGAAAAAAACAGGATCTATCAGACGCTGCTGGAAGAGCACGCGCGAGACCCACAATCATACGACGCCAATGTGCGACTGGGGCTTTTCCTGTCCGGCCGCAAGAAATTGCAGATGGATGCCCTGCCCTATCTGGCCCATGCGCTGGCCCACACGTTCAACCATGGCCACAAGGACAACAACACGGCGGCGGTGCTTGATTGCTTCGCAAATCTAAGATTGTTGAGGGGCGAATTCGAAGAGGCTGCGGGTGTTTATCAAACGGCCTGCAAGGCGTGCCCCGAAGTCAGCGATTTCAGCTATCGGCTGGGCGATGCGCTGTTTCGTCTGGGTCGCCTCGACGAAGCGTCTGCCACGTATCAGCAGGTTATCGCCGCACAGACGGAAAAAGCGCGTGCCAACCCGCGAAACGAAGACGGCAAGGTGGTCCGGTTTCTGGGCCCGAGCAAGGTCATCATGCGCTATTTCGGCGAGATGGCCGGAAGGCTGGATTATTTTATCAAGACCCGCCGCCTGAACCCGGTCGATGACGAAGAAACAATCCTGCTGGCGCCGACCGACGAAGTCGTCAATCCCTGTCTGGTCGATTATTTTTCCGAACACCTCCGCATCGTCTCGAACGCCGATGAAATTGATGACCTGCTGGCGCGCTATCCCAACGCCTGGTTTGATACCAATTACCTGACCATCCCCGACGGGCGCACCCTGCATCGCAACATTGCCTTGTCGGCGGTTCAGGCCGAATGGGAACGCCGTGGCCTGGATGCGGTGCTGAAGCTGAAACCCGACCATATCGCCCGTGGGCGTAAGCGGCTGGCTGAGGCGGGCGTGGCTGAAGACGCATGGTTCGCCTGCCTGCATGTGCGCGAGACCGGGTATTTCGATGAAGAAACGTCGTGGAGCCGTAATCGGTATCGCAACGGACGCATCGAGGACTACATCCCGGCCATCGAGGCGATCACGGCGGCTGGCGGCTGGGTCATCCGCATCGGCGATGCTTCGATGACGCCATTGCCACCGATGGAGCGCGTCATCGACTATGCAAACAGCGACGATTTGAAGAGCGACTGGATGGATATCTTTCTGATCGGCGGGGGCCGTTTCCTGTTCGGATCGGCATCTGGCCCGCAAGGCGTCGCCCCGGCCTTTGGCGTGCCGGTGTTGGGCACCAATTATTTCCCCATGGGCACGGTGCCGCCATCACGCCATGACATGGCCATTCACAAGCTGCTGAGATCAAAGCAGAACGGGCGCATCATCGACATCGCCAGCACCGTCCATGCGCCGCGCCTGCTGACCATGGAGCCTTTGTATTTCGAGAACGAAGGACTGGAGGTCGTTGATAACACGGCCGATGAAATCAGAGAGGCCGTCATTGAAATGCTGGCCCGGCTGGATGGACACATCACCGACACGCCTGAAGATTCCGAGCGGCAACGCGATTACCTGAAGCGTCTCGATCCCTGCGAGGTCGACCTGACAGTCCGGATCTCGCGTTTCTTCCTCGATAGCCACCCGGAATTGTTTGAGGATTCTTAAAGGGAGCTCGAAACCGGCACATAATTAGGTCGCGCCCATACAGGCCGGCGCGGTTTCTGGAAGTCAGGTCCTGATTTATATTTAGCCTGAGCGTGCCGAACCGCGCCGGGCAGCACCGAAACTCTTGGTGTTGGCACTGGTCCCCGGTCCCTTGATCGATTGCGAACCGGGATCAAAATGCCCCGGCTTGGCTTGTTGGGCAGGATTGTCGGCGTTGGCCTTTCGCTTTTTGGCTTTCTGCAAGGCTTTCGCCTTGGCACGTTCGCGGGCCTTGGCTTTGGTCATGGTCTCGATGCCTTTCGTACAAGAACACTCAGCGACTCGTCGGTCGGCGTTTAATCTAGCACAAAGTATCTCGTCTGTTCTCTTGTCCCTCAACGACCAGTGTGATTTGTTGGACGCCAAAGAACAACAAGGAATAGATCATGCTGGCTGTCATGGGCGCCATGGACGAAGAAGTCACGCATTTGCGCGACGATATGACGATTACGGATGAAACCGTTCACGCCGGAGTTCAGGTCACCCACGGGACATTCAAAGGGGCTGACATCGCGCTGGCCCAATGCGGCATCGGCAAGGTTAACGCCACCATATGCACACAGATGCTGATTGACCTGTACAAGCCGGAGTCCATGCTGTTCAGCGGCGTCGCAGGTGGATTAATGCCGAACATGCAGGTCGGCGACATTATTATCGCCAGTCACCTTATACAATATGACATGGACCTGACGGCATTCGGACGCCGCCATGGGGAATTGCCGGGCCGTGACCGAATGATCGAATGCGATCCTGACATGGTGCAGGAATCGGCCGCCGCCTATGACGCCATGTTCCCCGACCCCGGTGTCGGGCCGAACTTGATGCTGGGCACCATCGCATCGGGCGACCGGTTTATTCAGGACCCCGAAACCCTGCGCTGGCTGCAACGGGAATTTTCGGCCCTGGCGACCGAAATGGAAGGTGCCGCGTTCGGGTATACCTGTCATTTGAATGAAGTGCCGTGTGTGGTCGTTCGCGGATTGTCCGATACCGCCGATCACAATGCATCGGATGATTTCAGTGCCAATCTTCAGATCGTCAGCCGCACCATGTACCCGTTTCTGGAGCGCCTGATACCGGCCCTGGCGAAACGGTATTCTTAGGCAAAATTTAAATCTGGCTTCCAGAATCCGCGCCATCCGAAGGATGCGCTAACAAAGTGGCCGCGCCCCGCAGGGCACTATATATGTCTGGCTTCCAGAATCCGCGCCACGTAGTGCGCCTATGAAGTGACTCTATCCCAGATTTCCTTGACCTGATCGGCCAACGTCACCGGATCAAATGGCTTGGGGATGACATCGGCGGCACCCAGTTCGCGGAATCGCTCCAATTCGGTCTCCATCACCTTGGCGGGCATGAAGATGACCGGCGTATCCTTCATTTCAGCCGTCTCGCGCATCGCCTGAAGGGTCGTCGGGCCATCCATGCCGGGCATCATGACGTCCATCAGAATCAGGTCCGGGTTAAACCCTGGCCCTTTTTCCATGGCTTCTTCACCAGACGAGCAGGTTTCCACTGTGTAACCGCCAAAGGTCTCGAGCGCCATACGGGCGACTTCCTGAATGTCTGGTTCGTCCTCGACATGCAGAATCTTGTTCAGGTCGCTCATGATGGTCTCCTCGAACGGCGTTAAATATCATTACGTTGAATTGATTAGTAATAGACGATGGCTGGAGTTTCAACGCTGCTGCGAGTCACTGAATTCGGTAAATTTACTGCACTGACAGTATCGATTGAGGATAAACGAGTACTCGGGCATGCAAATGATGTGTGTCTTTTTTGTCACTTCGGTGTGACATAATGTGTTTAAAGGGCATCATTCGATTGACGAACACCCGCACCAATCATAGAAATGTGGGCAGTAACTAAGAGCGAGGGGGGTGCGTTATTTATGTACACCCAACCAACAACCCCCTCTCATAACCAAGTACAACACCCTATTTTAAGAGAGAGGGAATACAAAATGAGTAAGTTTAAGATGATGCTTCTGGGCACCGTCGCCGGCATTACCGCCGTCGCTTCTGCCCCGGCTTCCGCTGGTGAAGTCGAAAAGACCGTTTCCGTGGCTGGCCAGGTTGCCCGTCAGGTAATGATCGTTGATGATGGCGTTAACACCACCATCTATGGCGCTGACAATGACAACTCGTCCTCGCGTTTGAAATTCACCGGCCAGGCCAAGTCAGAAACTCTGACCGTCAAGGCTTATGCTGAATTCAACGTTGTCGACGGCGAAACCACCACACAGAACACGGGTAATGGCAGCACTTTCGCCATGCGTCAGTCCTACGTTTCTGTCGCTAACGACATGGGCACCCTGTCCGTTGGTCGTACCACCGCTGCTGGTTACACCGGTGGTGGTAAGTCCTTCTCCGGCGTCGGCACCCATGGTTGGTCTGATGGCGGCATGACCGACATTAACTTCATCGCAGTGGGCACGACGGCTGGCATGGAAACTCCTGCTTACACCGCATCGGGCGTTACGATTGGCACTGAGAACGACAGCTATGTTCTGGGCCGTGTCAACACCGTGAAATATGCTTCGCCGAGCTTCAACGGCTTCGCATTCCAGATTGGTATGGAATCTTCCGGTACTGATAGCATGGGTTCCAGCGCATCCGGTCAGATCTCCTACAGTGCTGACTATGATGGAACCAAGGTTGCTGCTGCTGTTTCCGGCAACAACTCTGCTGCTGGCAGCACCACCATCGACTCCGAAATCCAGGCTAGCCTGGCTGTCGAACTGGCCAACGGCCTGAACGGTGGCGCCGGTTGGGGTAAGAACGACCGCGTAGGCACCTCCACCGTTAACGATCCGGAAGGCTGGAACGCACACATCGGTTACGACGCCGCTATGGTCGACGCCGGTGAAACCAGCTTCAAGATCAGCTACGAAGAAAACGAAGACAGAAGCGTCAATGGCGACAAGTATGAAGCCCTTGCGCTGCATGTTGAACAGGATCTGTCCGCATACGGCGCGAGCATCTTTGGTTCCATCGAGAACCACGAGTACTCGACCGTTGCCCTGAAGTACCAGGACATCACTGCTGGTTGGGTCGGACTGAAAGTCAGCTTCTAATATAGAAGTTGATTTGAAGACTGCTTAAAGGAAGGCATGAAGTGTATTTCAAGGGTTTAGCGGTATTGCTGTTGGTAACATCGGTCTTACTGTCGGGTTGTCAAAGACCCAGGCCCCTGAAACCGGAACCCCCGGAGCCCGGATTGCTTTCCGGTAAAAGCGGAGAGATTACGATCTTCAGATCGAAAACGAGACGTAGATAGAAATCGAAGCGCTGATACCAAAAAGATTAACCCCCGGTAGCGGAAACGTTACCGGGGGTTTTCTTTTGCCCATTCCCCACAAGGCCGGGCGCTCCGCTCTGCTCGCTTGGCTTTTTTGGTTCTCTGGAAGTCAAAACAAGTTTGGCAACACGAGTTCCGCCCCTGTAAGCTGCCATCTCCGCAGAAAATGGAATGTAAACAGCAATGAGAACGGCGGTTATCGGGATTGTGATCGGCAGCGTCGTCGGTGTCATGCTTGGCACCACGGTGATTGCACCCCGGCTGACGCCTGAGGCCAGCAAGGCCGCTATCAAGCAAGCAAAAGACGGTGCTGAAGCCGAGAAGGTCGATGTTGAGAAAGAGCACCAGGAAATCATCATGCCACCGGCCGGGCCGACACGCGCCGTCATTCGCTGGCGAATGGCCAGCGCCTATGCCTCGTCGATGCCGCTGCTGGGGTCCATGGCCAAGCGTATTGGCAAGAATATCTGGGAAGTTTCGGACGGCGGCATTGAGATCAAGATGTTCGAACCTGGCCAGATGGTGCCAACCGAAGACATGTTCGAGGCCGTCGCATCGGGTGCCATCGAAGCCGCTTTTTCTTCGCCTGCCCTGTGGGATGGCAAGGCCCCTGCTGTGGCCCTGTTCGCCAGCGTTCCCTTTGGCCCGTCACCGGACGAATACATGGCCTGGTACTACTTTGGTGGCGGCAGCACCCTGATGCTTGATATCTATCGCAAACAGGGCATCCACAGCATCGCCTGCGGGATGACCGCCCCCGCCGCTGCGGGCTGGTTTCGTCGTGCCTTTACGACGCCAGACGACTTGAACGGCATTAAGATGCGCACCCGTGGGCTGACCGCCGATGTCATGGGCAAGCTTGGCGTCACTGCCATTGATTTGAAGGAAGCCGATATATTTATGGCCTTTGAAGACGGTCGTATTGATGCCGCGGAATTCTCGCTGCCGGTGATTGATGCGCAACTTGGATTTCATGATATGGCCGGACATTATTACTTCCCCGGATGGCATCGTCCGGCGACATTTTTCGAGTTGATGATCAACAAGGACAAGTGGGATGCCTTGCCGCGCAGCAAAAAATCGCAAATCGAGACCGTCTGCGGCGACAACGTGCGCTTCGGGCTGGCCGAAAGCGAGGCCGCCCAGTACGAGGCATTGAAGGAATTGACGTCCAAGGGCGTCAAAATCAAGCGCTGGCCCGCGCAGATCATGACGGCGATGCAGGATGCCTGGCGCACGGTAGCGGCTGAAAAGGCCACGGCTGATGCCGACTTCCGCATCGTCTGGCGGTCTTTAAGTGATTTCAGAAAGAACTACGAAGTGTGGAAAGAGCTCTCTAGGCCTTAGTCCCTAACCACCATCACCGTGCATTTTGCATGACGCACGACACGCGCCGCGTTGGGGCCGAGCAGGAAGTCTTTCAGGTCATCGCGACCCGCCGCAACGACGATCAGGTCGGCACCGACTTTCTTAGACATGTCGAGAATGACTTCGTAAACCGTGCCCTCGCCGACGATACTGCGCGCCTTGACGTCATCGGGTACATTTTCGGTAACGAAAGTCTTTAGCGCCTCCATGACCTTGTCGGCGACGCCTTTCTCGTATCCCTTGGGGAAAAACTGGCCGACGATGCTCATTCCGAAATCGGGAACAACGGTCAGCACATGCAGTTGGTCGTCTTTTCCTTCACACAGTTGAAGCGCCGTTGGCAGTGCCTTTTTCCAGGATGCTTCATCATTCAGATCGACGGCCAGAAGAATATTTTTGTACATGGTGGTCTCCCTAAGCCATTTTTGCGGCAGAGCGGCGTCTGCGTTGCATCATAATGATGCCGCCTAGAAGCACTACTGCGGGAATAAACCACAATTGCTTCGGCGGCCTTTCAGTCTTGCTGTAGACGCTGAGGATTTCCCAATCGAAGTCCAGTTTTTGTTTTTCCGCGACACTGCCAAAAACGATGTTATCAATAATCATCCGACCGTCATCGTTGCGCAGTTCCAGCCCGGCAGATGCAAGGCGCTCCTCACCGGTAGCAACGCTCCCCATGGGTAGCATGATGATCTTCTGGACCTCCTTGCCCTCCAGGCTTTCACCCTTGACCTCGATGCGGATCTGGCTGCCGTCCGTCATATTTCCGGCAATTTCATAAATATTGGTCGCCGACACCGCCTGCAACGGCGGATAGACCATATCCATCCAGTAGCCGGGTCGGAACAGGGTAAAGGCAACCAGCAGCAAGGCAGCCGTCTCCCACAGTTTGGATCTGACAATAAAGAACCCTTGAGTCCCTGCCGCAAAGACCAACATGGCGATCACCGCGCTGGAAATGGTCAAGGTCAGATCGATCCAGTCTTCGACGCCGATCATCAGCAACTGGGTGTTGAAGATGAACAGGAACGGCAGGATCGCCGTACGAATATCATAGGCAAAGCCCTGAATACCCGTGCGGATGGGATCGCCACCTGATATGGCGGCAGCGGCAAAGGCCGCCAGACCCACCGGTGGCGTGTCATCGGCCAGAATACCGAAGTAAAACACGAACATGTGGGCCGCGATCAGCGGGATAATCAGTCCGTTTTCCGCGCCCAGCGTCACGATCACCGGTGCCATCAGGCTTGAAACGACGATGTAATTGGCCGTCGTCGGCAAACCCATGCCCAGGATCAGGCTGATTACGGCAGTAAACAGCAGCATCAGGATCAAGCTGCCAGCTGAAATGAATTCGACGAATTCGGTCATCACCTGACCGATACCGGTCAGCGTTACCGTGCCGACGATCACGCCCGCCGTCGCCGTCGCCACACCGATGCCGATCATGTTGCGGCCACCCGATATCATGCCATCGACAAGATCAGATAACCCTTCGCGGATTTTCTCTGCTTCCTTGCCGCCCTGGCCCCGGAACAGGGCGATCAGGGGTTTCTGTGTAATCACCACGAAGCCCATGAACACCGTCGCCCAGAATGCGGACGTTCCCGGCGACAGGCGTTCGACCGTCAACAACCAGATCAAAACAACCACCGGCAGGATATAGTGCAGGCCGACCTTGACCGTCGGGCCGATCTCAGGCAATTCGTTAATTTCGTGCGAGGTTTCAAGGTCCGGGAAAAGCGACGCGTACCACAACAGCACGACATAGGCCCCGAACAGCAGCACGGCGACGACCCAGCCGGTCGCATCCCCGGCCATCGACTTGATCAATTCCATCAACGGCGGCAGCGCATAAACCAGGAACCCGGACAGAATGGCGATGCTGAGAAAGCCGATCATCTTGCCCTTGGCGCCCATCTTGTGAATCCGGGGCAAGCCCTTCATTCCAGCCTTCTGGGCTTCCAGATGCACGATATAGACCAGCGCGATATAGGAAATTACCGCAGGCAAGAATGCATGCTTGATGACATCAACCAGCGGAATGCCGACGTATTCGACCATCAGGAAAGCCGCAGCCCCCATGATCGGCGGCGTCAGCTGGCCATTGGTGCTTGATGCGACCTCGACCGCACCCGCCTTTTCGGCGGAAAAGCCGACCCGCTTCATCAACGGGATGGTAAAGGTACCCGTGGTCACCACGTTGGCGATGGAAGAACCCGATATCATGCCGGTCATGGCCGATGAAACGACGGCGGCCTTGGCCGGGCCACCACTCATATGGCCCATCAGGGCAAAGGCGACGCGGATCAGATAATTCCCGGCGCCGGCCTTTTCCAGCAACGCGCCAAACAGCACAAACAAATAGACCATGGTCGCCGACACGCCGATAGCGACGCCAAACACGCCTTCGGTCGACAGCCAGTAATGCGATGCCCCCTTGTTCAGGGATGCGCCCTTGTGAGCAATAACGTCGGGCATATGAGGCCCGGCGAAGGTGTACACAAGAAATACCATGGCGACGATCATCAATGGCGGGCCGAGCGCCCGGCGGGTCGCTTCCAGCAGCAGCACGACGCCGATGACACTGGTATAGACATCCATTGATGTTGGTGCACCCGGCCTTTGAGCCAGTTCGTCTTTCAAAACGACCAGATACAGAATACTGAGGACGGCAACCGCGGCAAGCACCCAGTCGATGGTGGGAATATAAGATCTGGGAGAGCGCTTGAACGCCGGATAAGCGAGAAACGCCAGGAAAATAGAGAACATCAGATGGAAACGTTTGACCACGTCTTCGTTCATCCACGGAGTGAATTCCAGCACCAGCGGCGAAGACACATAAACTTGATAGACGGACCAGATCAGCGGAACGACCCACAGAATCTGCTTCGGCAGACCACTGGGCGAACGGGCACCGGTGTCGGTCTCGGCGACCATATCTTGAAGTTTCTGTTCGTCGATATCTTGAGCCGCAGCCTGTTCGTCGCTCATCGTGCTTCCCCCCCAAACAGAAAACTGAGTATGAACTTATCGGATAATAAAATTATTAAAAAAATAGGGGACGAACCCGAAGGCTCGTCCCCTGTATTTGTAGAAGGGACCTACATCAATCCCGCTTCTTTGTAGAACTTCTTGGCACCGTCATGGACCGGAGCGGAGAGACCGTCCTTGACCATTTCTTCCGGGTTCAAATTAGCGAACGCCGGGTGCAGTTTGCGGAAGCTATCGAAGTTCTGGAACACAGACTTCACGACCACATAAACGACATCGTTCGGAGCAGCCGTCGAAGAAACGAAGGTCGCGCCGACACCGAAGGTCTTGGTGTCACTGTCGTTACCGCGATACATGCCACCCGGAATAGTCGCCGTGCGGTAGTAATCATTGTCTTTGACCAGTTTGTCGACGGCCTTGCCATCGACGGTCACCAGCACTGTGTCACAGGTGGTGGTTGCTTCCTTGATCGAACCAGACGGATGACCAACGGTGAAGACCATGGCATCAATCTTGTTGTCGCAAAGGGCCTTCGACTGTTCGGAAGATTTCAGTTCCGACGCCAGTTTGAAGTCGCTCATTGTCCAGCCAAGGGCTGACATCAGGACTTCCATGGTGCCGCGTTGACCGGAACCGGGGTTGCCGACGTTAACGCGCTTGCCCTTCAGGTCCATGAAGTTCTTGATGCCCGAATCCTTGCGGGCAACAACCGTGAACGGCTCCGGATGGACGGAGAAGACGGCGCGCAGGTTCTTGTTGGCGCCTGCGTCCTTGAACTTCGATGTGCCATTGTAAGCGTGGAACTGCCAATCGGACTGGGCAACACCCATATCCAGCTCGCCAGCACGAATGGTGTTCAGGTTATAAACCGAACCGCCGGTGCTTTCGACAGAGCAGCGAACGCCGTGGTCTTTGCGACCCTTGTTGACGAGACGACAAATAGCGCCGCCGGTCGGATAATAAACGCCGGTAATACCGCCGGTACCGATGGTAATGAACTTCTGATCAGCAGCCTCGGCACTTTCGGTCGTGGTAAGGGCAAATGCCCCAACAGCGACGGCAAGCGCCATAGTCGAAATGGTAAGTTTCCTCATAGTCTTTTTACTCCCTGGTTTAACGAAATAGTTTTGACTCGAAACCGGCTGGTTTCTCTTGTTTTTGCCGCTCGAGCCCCTCCCAAAAATACGTAATCATAAGCTTATTCAGGAAAAACCCCTGAACGCAACAAATGATTCACGCATGCCAACTTTCATTACAAATGCTTCATCATTATTCAGCGATACCGGACATCACTTCATCAAAGGCCGCACCCAGTTTATCGACGATTTCGCCGAGCCCGTCGGCATCGATAATAAAGGGCGGTGCAAGCAAAATATGGTCGCCCCGATCACCATCCATGGTGCCGTTATCGGGGTAACAAATCAGCCCCCTGGCGAAAGCCGCTTTTTTCAGTTTTCCGGCGATCCCGAGGTCTGCCGAAAACGGCTCTCTGGTCGCCCGGTCGGCAACGATTTCCAGCCCCCGGAAAAGCCCCCGGCCGCGAATATCGCCGATGTTATGATGATTGCCGAAACGCTCATTGAGTGCGTTGCTCAGGGCCTCGCCCTGGGTAACGACATTTTCCAGCAGTCCGCGCGAGACAATGGCCCGCTGCACCGCCAACGCCGCCGCGCACGCAATAGCATGACCCATATAAGTGTGGCCGTGTTCAAACGCACCGGGGCCGTCACGGAAGGCATCAAAAATGTTCTGGCTGACAAGAGTCGCCCCGATCGGCTGATAACCACCGCCGAGGCCCTTGGCGACACAGATCAGATCGGGCGCGATGCCTTCTTGCTCGCAGGCATGCATGGTGCCGGTGCGGCCCATGCCGCTCATCACTTCGTCGAGGATCAGCAACACGCCGTATTTGTCGCAAATCTCGCGGATCCGCTTGAAGTAACCCTTCACGGCAGGAACAGCACCCAGTGTCGCGCCGACTA
Organism: Rhodospirillaceae bacterium; assembly: GCA_018671895.1. GTDB lineage: Bacteria > Pseudomonadota > Alphaproteobacteria > Rhodospirillales > JABHCV01 > JABHGV01. The sequence continues at coordinate 38,290 of JABHGV010000073.1, forward strand.
CCGTTTCGGCGATAAAGGCCGACACCGTCTCGGGCCCCAGTTCGAGGATCTTGTCTTCCAGTTCGCCTGCGACCCTGAGGCCGTAGTCCTCTTCGCTTTCGCCATCAGCCATGCCGCGATAGGCGTAACACGGCGAAATATGGTGGGCCTCACCCAAAATCGGCAAATAGGGCCGACGCCTGCGGGCATGACCGCCGACGGTCAGCGCACCCAGCGTATTGCCGTGGTAACTCTGAAGGCGTGAAATCACATGATGGCGCTTTTCTTCACCAGTGATGACGAAATACTGGCGTGCCATTTTCAGCGCCGACTCGACGGCTTCCGAACCGCCGGAAACAAAATACACCCAGCCGATGCCGTCCGGAGCTCCGTCGATCAGGGTTTCGGCCAGTTCTTCGGTCGGTTCCGAGGTTAAAAAGCCGGTATGGGCGAAGGCCATCTTTCCTGCTTGCTCTTGAATTGCCGCAACCACTTGCGCATCGCCATGGCCCAGGCACGATACCGCCGCCCCGCCCGACGCATCGATATAGCGATTGCCCTCGGCATCGATCAGATACAGCCCCTCGCCGTCGACGGCCATCGGCATCGCGGCCCGGATGCTGCGCTGGAAAACATTGCTCCCGGTCTGGCTCATGACTTGCGCTTCCTGGGCTTGTTCTTTTTCTTCGGGTTCTGACGCCAATAGGCCTGAAAGCCTTCCAGTTGTTGCTCGCTTTCCTCGATTGATTTCAGCGCCTGCTGGCCGCCTTCGACCATCATCAGGGCGATCAATTCCTCGGTCGCCGTCACCGCGGCGGCGACAGAATGATAAAACGACGGGCTCTCGTTCTTGACGATCAGTACATGTTCGGCGTTTTTGGCCAGCGGCGAGACCGGACTGTCGGTCATGGCGATCGCCGTGCCGCCGTGTTCACAGGCAAATTCAACGGCGCGTACGGTTTCGAACGTATAAGGCGCAAAGCTGATGGCGAAAATCACATCATCCTTGCCGAAATGACGCAGATCATCGGAAAAAGCCCCGCCACGGCTGTCGAGCAGCACCGCGTTATCGCGGAACATTGAATATGTGTAGTGGAAGAAATAGGCGACCGGGAAAACGCCCCGCATGCCAACCACATAGACCCGCCGGGCATTCGATATCGCCTGTGCCGAGGCCTCGAACTTCTCGAAACTGTTGATGGAAAATGTATCGCGCAAATTGGCGAGGTTTGCCGACAACACCTCTTGGGTCAGCGTCTCCTCGCCCTCGGTGCCGCGTTCCTGAAGCGAGCGAGCGCGCGCCAGATAGCCCTTGGGAAGGACGCGCAGACGTTCCTGAAAGGGTGTGCGGAATTTTTTATAGCTGTCGCAACCGAATGCCTTGGCCAGCCGCACCATGGTCGAGGGATGGATACCGGCGCTCGCCGCCAACGCCCGCATGGACATCAATGCGACGTCGTCAGGGCGGTCGAGCACGTGACGTGCCGCTACCTGCAGCTGGGGGCTGAGGTCGGGGAATGCGTCCGCGATGCGCTTTGTAAAAGTCGCGAATTCCATCTTCGTTTTGTCTTTCTAACTCCCTGTTACAGGAATTCTAGAACCAGCAGAAAGGAAAATGCAACAAAATGAAACGCGCGATACAATTTTGAAACGAATGATTCCTTTTGCATTCCATGGTGAGCAGGTGGCGTTTTTGGCTTCAATTCCCACACCGAGACGTTAGTATGCGCACTGAAATCAACCCAGATAACGGACTGAAAAACACCCATGGACATCAAGGACCACATTCGCTCGATCCCCGATTTTCCCAAGCCGGGCATCCTGTTTTACGACATCTCGACAATGCTCGCGCATCCAGACGCCTGGGCCGTGGCCATGAGCCGGATGGCAAAATCCGTCAGCGTCCATCAGCCCGATATTCTGGCCGGCATTGAATCCCGTGGTTTTCTGGTTGCCGCCCCGCTGGCCCTGAAATTGGGCCTTGGCTTCACCATGGTCCGCAAGAAGGGCAAGCTGCCCGGCGAGACCATCGCCCATGAATATGATCTGGAATACGGCAGTGACATTCTTGAAATCCAGCATGACGCCATCGAGAAAGGCCAACGCGTGGTCGTGCTTGACGACTTGCTGGCCACCGGCGGCACCATGGCTGCATCCATCGAACTGCTGAACAAGGTCGGCGGCAATGTTGTCGGCGCCTCGTGTATCGTTGAGTTGTCATTCTTGAATGGCCGCGACAAGCTGAACGGCATCCCCTTCGATGCCCTGGCTTCTTATGATGATTAGACGATGAGCCTGAACGACCTCGACGAGGACGTACTGGCTCAATTCACGGCCGATGTTGGTGGGGCAGCAGACGAACTGGTCCGCCTGTTCGCTGATGAGACCCGCCAGCGAATCACCCGCATGATGCAGGCAGATGACAACACCAAAGATGCTCATTCCCTGAAAAGCACTGCTGCCACCTATGGCATGTCGGGGCTGGCCCGGGCCGCAGACGCACTAGAGACTGCTTGTACCGACGGCGACGATAAACGGGCAAGTGAACACCTGATCGAAATCGAGACTGGTGTGGAAGAAGCTCTTAAAGGGCTATTGAATACACTGGCTCGCTCCGCCAATTAAAACTTGGCTTCCAGAATCCTCGCCGCGCAGCGCGCTCATATTAAGACGCGACCTGTTCCCAAATCGCCTTTTTTCGATACAACGTCGAGGGGCTGACGCCCAGTGCGTGGGCCGCTTTCGGCACCTTGTTGCCAGACAGGCGAATGGCGTGCTCGATAATTTCCCGCTCGACTTCGGCCAGTGGACGAATGGCATTTATACCGGATGGCTGTGGAACGGGGGCATCGGGAACCTCGTCAAGGGGGGCCGGCAGCATTTCCATGGTGACGGCACCGCCATCGTTCAGCACGACGACGCTGCGGATGACGTTTTGTAACTGGCGCACGTTGCCGGGCCATGAATAATCCATGAAGGCTGACCGGATATCGTCGGCAAAGCCTTCGAATATTTTGCCCTCCTCGGCCGCATAGTCAGTTAGCAACTTTTCGGCAATGGCCATCACATCGCCCCCCCGTTCAGCCAGACGCGGCATCGCCAACGGAATGACGTGCAGACGATAAAACAGGTCTTCGCGGAAGCGCCCGTCCGCAACCTGTTGCAGAGGGTCGCGGTTGGTGGCGCAGATAAAGCGAATGTCGGCCTGTTCTGTTTTCTCTCCGCCGACCCTCTGGAAGCTTCCCGACTGCACGAAACGCAGCAACTTGGTCTGCAATTCCATATCCATTTCGCAAACTTCATCGAGGAACAGCGTGCCACCACTGGCCCTGAACGCCGCCCCGTCATGATCGGACACCGCCCCGGTAAAGGCCCCTTTCACATGACCGAAAATCTCGCTTTCCATCAGGTCCTTCGGGATCGCCCCGCAATTGATGGCAACGAACGGCCCACCGGCCCGGTTCGAACGCTTGTGGATGGCTTCGGCGCAGACTTCCTTGCCGGTGCCGCTTTCGCCCGCAATGAACACTGTTGCCTTGCTTTCAGCCGCACTGTCGATGATCTGATAGATCGCCTGCATGGGCAGCGACGAGCCGACAAATCCGAAATATTCCTGTCGGTCAATGTCGCGATAGGTCTCGACGATGCGGTTAAGGTGGCCGCGTTCCAGCGCATTGTTCAGGGTGACGCGCAGACGCTCGGCGGTGAACGGCTTGATAATAAAATCAAACGCCCCCAGGCGCATCGCCTCGACCGCCGTGTTTACCGACCCGTGGGCGGTAATGACGATGACCTCTGACGGCAGTTTGTTGATGTGAATATATTTCAGAACATCAATCCCGCTGACATCGGGCAACATCAGATCGAGCAGCACCGCATCGGGCACCTGATCGGCAAGCACCGCCATGGCCTTGGCACCGGTATCGGCGACAAGCAATTCAATGGGCTCGCCTTTCAGGTATTCCTGATAGGTGCGAACCAGCGAGGCCGTATCCTCGACAAGCAACACACGACGGCGGTTGGCGGTGTGGTTCATGACCCTTTTCATGTGGGGACCATCAACGGGCCTGACAATAATTTGTTTGTTCAGGCAATGTGCGTGTGGACGTGCCGGGCGACCTTTTTCATCACCGTCGGCAGGGCGTGATCGGACAATTCATCGGGCTTGCTCCAAATTCCGTCGGTCGATTGCTGCGTGCGTCCGGTAAACACCGTCAGTTTCAGATGAAAATGGGTAAAAGTATGGCTGACGTGAGATGGCAGCGCCGTCCAGTCGGCCTTGATGGGCGCGTGGGCGGTCGCCTCTTCGATGCTCCAGCACTTTTCGCGCCAGTCTGTGGACGGCATTTCCATCATTCCGCCGAGCAATCCCTTGTCGGCCCGGCGGCGCAGCAGAATGCCGCCATTTTCGTCGACCGCCCAGAAAACCACGCCCATACGGGTCGGTTTAGGCTTTTTCGGTGCCTTGGCGGGCAGGGTCTCGGCATCCCCCGCGGCCTGGGCCATGCAATCGGCAGCCCACGGACAGGCATGGCAGTTCGGCGACTTCGGCGTACAAATGCCCGAGCCCAGATCCATCAGCGCCTGAATGAAATCACCGGGGCGATCATCGGGCACCAGAGTGGACATGTGCGTCGTTACCGTTGCGCCCAGGCCCGGCGGTGGCTCGGCCAGCCGGTAAAGACGCGCAATGACACGCCGGATATTGCCATCAACGGGGGTGCTGGGACGCTGAAAGGCGATGGCGGCGATGGCACCGGCGGTATAGGCACCGATGCCGGGCAATTTCAGCAATTCATCTTCTGCGTCGGGAAATTCCCCGCCATAGTCAGCGACGACGGCGCGTGCACATTTCAACAGGTTACGCGCCCGGGCGTAATAGCCAAGCCCCTGCCACTGGTGCAGAACCCGGTCCTGATCGGCTGCCGCCAAATCGACCACCCTGGGCCAGGCTTCCAGAAACCTTGTATAATAAGGAATGACGGTGGCGACGGTGGTCTGCTGCAACATGATTTCCGACAGCCAGACTTTATAGGGGTCGGCGGGACCGCCTTGCACCCGCCTCACCTGACGCCATGGCAGGTCGCGGGCGTTGACGTCGTACCATGCCAGCAAGGACGTTTGCAGGAGCTGTTGTTGATCGGCGCTCATGGCCTTATCCTATAGACATGCCAGCACCAAGAAACATCAAAAGAGGCGGCGCGCCAAAAACGCTTGGCCATCAGGCCGGCAAGATCACCAAGCCGATCTTTGGCGGGCGCGGTCTGGCCGACGGGTCCATCGTCAGCCACTGGGGCGAAATTGTCGGCGATCTGCTGGCCCGCCATTCGACCCCTGAACGAATTATCTTCAGGACCGGGCGCAAGGATGCCGGGGTCTTGCACCTGCGCATCGACTCCGGCGGACTGGCGATGGAGATTCAGCATATGTCGCCAGTGCTGATCGAGCGCATTAACAGCTATTTCGGCTTTCGCGCCGTTGCTGACCTGAAAATCACCCAAGGCCCCCTGCCCGACCAGCCAGAACAGCCATCCGACGCCGTGCGGCCCTTGAGCGAGGACGAAAACCTTATTCTGCAGAATGACTTGCAGGATATTGACGACCCCGAGATTCAGGATGCCCTGGCGGCACTGGGACGCGCCGTCAGAGGCCGGAAAACAGAGAAAACCTGAAAACTATCCCCAGGAACCGTTCATTAGGGCCAAAATGGGAGTCGACTCTGCATCTCACGCGATTCTATAATTTGTCCACATATTGTGTTTTAGGAGGGTGTTTTGCCCCGTTTCATACTAGGTATAGCTGCTTCAATCCTGCTTTTGGCGGGTCTTTCAGGCTCAGACGCCCAAGCCGCCAACGCGCCGCTCGAAGAGGCCCTTGCGGAAATGTCCATCGGCAGTGCGGATGCACCGGTCACCTTGCATGAATATGCCTCGTTGACCTGTTCGCATTGCGCCGACTTTCACACCAAGACCATGCCGCAAATCAAGAAGGCCTATATCGACACCGGCAAGGTGCGACTGGTCTTTCATGACTTCCCGCTCGGCAATCTGGCGATGGCGGGTGCCATGGTGGCGCGCTGTTCGGGCAAGAATAATTTCTTTCCGATGATCGGCGCCATGTTCACCTCGCAGGAATCATGGGCCCACAGCGACACCCCGTTCGAGGCGCTGGTCGGCATTGCGCGCCTTAGCGGTATGAGCGAGAACGACGTCGATGCCTGTCTCGATAACACGGCGCTGCTGGCCGAGCTACAAAAACGCGCCAAGCACGCCAACGAAGTGCTGGGCGTGCAATCGACGCCGACCTTCTTCGTCGAGGGAAAGAAAATCCCCGGCAATATGCCGTTCGACGATTTCAAGGACGTCCTTGATAAAGCTCTGGCGAAATAACGGAAATCGGATGACCGCGCGTTGTTAAAATTTAACAAAATCAGGCTAACGGGCTTCAAGTCCTTCGTTGACGCGACCGAACTGACCATCGAGTCAGGGCTTACCGGCGTTGTTGGCCCGAACGGCTGCGGCAAGTCCAATCTGGTCGAAGCGCTGCGCTGGGCGATGGGCGAAACATCGGCCAAGCAGATGCGCGGCAGCGGCATGGATGACGTTATCTTTGGCGGCACCGCCGAACGCCCGGCCCGCAACATTGCCGAGGTCGTCCTGCAACTGGACAACCGAGAGCGCTCCGCACCTGCTCAGTTCAACGAATTCGAAGACCTGGACGTGTCGCGCCGCATCGAGCGTGAAAAAGGCTCGACCTATCGGGTCAACGGCAAGGAAGTCCGGGCCAAGGACGTGCAACTGCTGTTCGCGGACTCATCGACCGGTGCCCGGTCCACCGCCATGGTCAGCCAAGGCCGCATCGGTGCCGTTATCAACGCCAAGCCGATCCAGCGCCGTTCGCTGCTGGAAGAAGCCGCCGGTATCACCGGCCTGCACAGCCGCCGTCACGAGGCTGAGCTTCGCCTGCGCGGCGCAGAAACCAATCTGGAGCGTCTGGAAGATATTCTGGGCACCCTGGATGTTCAGATGAAGGGACTGAAAAAACAGGCCCGACAAGCGACCCGTTACCGCAATATATCGGATCATATCCGCAAGGCCGAAGCGACCCTGTATCATCTGCGCTGGCAAATCGCCACGGCGGAAGCAGAGGCCAACAGCGAGCGACTGGCGGAAGCCACGACAAAGGTCGAAGAGTTGTCGCGCATCGCCGCTGGCGCATCGACCAATCAGGCCGATGCCGCATCGAACCTGCCTGCCCTGCGCGAGGCCGAGGCCACGGCGGCGGCCGAACTGCATCGCCTGACCGTGGCGCGCGACGGGCTGGACGAAGAAGAACAGCGCATCAACGAGGCGCGCACCGACACCGAAACCCGGCTTGTTCAGATTGCCGCCGACCTGGAACGCGAACGCACCCTTTCAGATGACGCGGCCCGCGCCAACAGCCGCCTGAACGACGAACGCCTGGAGGTCGAGGCCGCCAGTGAAGGCGAAGAGGAAACCGGAGCACAGGCGCGCGAACAACTGGACCGGGCCAACGCCACCGTTACCGAGCTTGACGAAAAGACTGCCGACCTGACCCACAAGGCCGCCAATGACGAGGCCAGAGAGGCCAGCCTGACCCGGTCTGTCAGCGATTTGGAACAACGCCTGGGACGGCTGAGTGAACGGCTTGAAGACGCCACCGCATCGCAGGAACAGTTGCGCGCCGAAGAACAGGACAACGCCGCATTGGCCGAGGCCGACACCGCCCTTAATCAGGCCCGCAGCGAGCTGGAAAGCGCCCGTGAACGCCTTGAGGCGGCTGAGGCCGCACGCACAGACGCCGCCAATGCTGCCAGCGAAGCGGTTTCCGCCCAACACGAAACGGACGCCGCCCTGACCCGGCTGCTGACCGAAGAAAAAACCCTGGCCGAGGTGCTGAAATCAGATACCGACAGTGACCTGCCGCCGCTGATTGACGAGCTGACCGTGACCCCGGGTTACGAAACACCGCTGGGCGCGGCACTGGGCGAGAACCTGTCGGCCCCGACCGATGAGTCAGCCCCGATCCGCTGGCGCACGTTGCTGCCGTTCAGCAATCCGAGCGCCCTGCCCGCTGGCTGTCAGGCGCTGTCAAACTTTGTGTCTGGGCCGGCCGCCCTGAACCGGCGTTTGAGCCAGATTGGCGTCGTTTCTGATGAAGCCGAAGGCCAGCGCCTGTCCGAACAATTGAGCCAAGGGCAATGTCTGGTCAGCCGCGATGGCGGATTCTGGCGCTGGGACGGCTTTACGGTATCAAGCGGTGCCGAAACGGCGGCTGCCGCGCGACTTGAACAACTGAACAGACTGGCTGAAATTCGTGACCGTCTGGGCGCGACTCGTACCAAGGCCGAGGCCGCCGAAGCGACTGCCGGGCGGTCCCGAACTGCTGCCAGCGAGACTGAGACGGCGGCTGCCGAGGCGCGTGCCAATGCGCAAGGAGCGGAAACCGCGCTGGGGCGCTGTCGCGACAGCCAGACGGCGATTCGTGAAAAAGCCGCACACCAAAACTCGAAACTGGCGGCCTTGGGCGACACCATCGGCGGGCTTCAGACCGAGCTGACAGAAACCCAGGCTGGGCTTGAAGAAGCCAAACAGTCCCTCGCCAGCCTGCCCGATATTCAGGCGACCCGTCAGGATCTGTATGCTTTGCGCGGCAAGCTGACCGAACGCCGGGCCATCCAGATCGAACGCCAGAGCGCATTCGATCAGTTGCAGCGCGCCGCCGAAGCACGACACCGCAGGCTTGCCGACATCGAACGCGAAACGGCAAACTGGAATGAACGCGCCCAGGGTGCGGTCCAGCAGATCACCCAACTGGAAGAGCGCCAGCGGGCAGAGACAACTGAGCGCGAACGACTGGTCGCCCTGCCCGCCGATATCGAGGCAAAGCGCGTGATCCTGATGGAAAGCATCGACACCTCGACGGCGACACGCAAACAACTGGCCGACAATCTGGCCAAGGCGGAAAACCGCCTGGCCGAAGCCGACAAGGCGCTGCGCGAAGCCGAAGCCGGGTTGGCACTGGCGCGGGAAACCCGGGTGCGCGCCGAAGGCCTTGTCGAACAGTCCGAACAGGCGTCTGAAGGCATTATCGAGCGGGTTCTGGATAAACTGGATACGACGCCGGACCAGTTGTTTGAAATCGCCGGTTTGTCCGAAGACAAGGAACTGCCGGAACTGGAAGCCACCGAGCGCCGGGTCGAACGCCTGATTCGTGAACGCGACACTATGGGGCCGGTTAACCTGCGGGCCGAGGCGGAAACCAAGGAACTGACCGAACAGGTCGGGACCCTTGAGACCGAACGCGACGATCTGATCGAGGCCATCGCCAAACTGCGCAAGGGCATTTCTGAATTGAACCGCGAAGGCCGCAAGCGCCTGCTGGAAAGCTTCCACGAAGTCGACAAGCACTTCCAGGAACTGTTCGTACGCCTGTTCGGCGGCGGCACCGCCCACCTGTCGCTAACCGACAGCGAGGACCCGCTGGATGCCGGTCTGGAAATCATGGCCAGCCCGCCGGGCAAGCGCATGCAGGTTCTGTCGCTGTTATCGGGCGGCGAGCAGGCATTGACCGCGCTGGCCCTGCTGTTCGGCGTGTTCCTGACCAATCCGGCCCCAATTTGCGTGCTCGACGAAGTCGACGCACCGCTGGATGACGCCAACGTCGACCGTTTCTGCTCCATGCTCGACGAGATGTCGGCGGCTGGTCGCACCCGCTTCCTGGTCATCACCCATCACCGCCTGACCATGGCCCGCATGCACCGCTTGTTCGGCGTCACCATGTCCGAACGTGGGGTCTCACAACTGGTCTCGGTCGACCTGCAACAGGCCGAACATATCCGGGCAACGGCTTAGTCATAGGCGCACTGCGTGGCGCGGCTTCTGGAAGTCAGGTTCTACTTTTTTACAGGAGTTTTGTTGTTTTCCATCGTCTATCGTCATTGCCGCGAAAGCGGGATTCTAGATGATTATTTAGTATTTCTTTTCAACTACTTATAGGTGCATCTTTGGCCCTTGACAGGCCCTTGGCGGGCTTGTAGCGTCCGCACCGACTTGTAGGGTTATACCCTGAGATTGCTGATTGTATGAGCGACGATAAAACTTCGCCGGAACTTCAACAGCTGGACGCCCGTATCGCAAAGGCCCGCAAGGGCAGCGATCAGGGCAACGGTCCGGAAATGTCGGGATTCGGCGCGGCCATGCGCTACGCAACAGAACTTGTCTCGGGGCTTATTGTCGGTGTCGCTATCGGGTATTTTCTTGATAAGTGGCTGGATACAGGACCCTGGTTCTTGGTAGTGTTCTTTTTCCTTGGCGCAGGTGCCGGAATAATGAACGTTTACAGGACGGCAAGCGGAATTGGTATGGCACCGGGATACAAGGACCCGGCACCGACGATTAAATCGAGTGTGGTAACAGACGCAGACAATAAAACGGACGACAAGAAACGTGGCTAATCCGCTAGAGCAATTTACCATCAAGACCCTGGTACCCATTCAATTGGGCGAGGTTAACGCATCGTTGACCAATGCCGGTCTGTTCATGGTTCTTACCGTTGCCGCCGTGACCCTGTTTCTGACGCTGGGCATGACCCGCCGCGCCGCCGTTCCCGGCCGTTGGCAATCGATGGCGGAACTTAGCTACGAATTTATCGCAGGCATGATCCGCGACAATGTCGGCAACGAAGGCCGACGCTATTTCCCGTTCGTCTTTTCGCTGTTCATGTTCATCCTGTTCGCCAACCTGATCGGTATGATCCCGTACAGCTTTACCTTTACCAGCCATATCGCCGTCACATTCACCATGGCGATGGTTGTGTTCCTTGGCGTTACCGTTATCGCCATTATCCGGCACGGACTGCACTTCTTCAGCTTTTTCCTGCCCACGGGCGTGCCGATGGTGATGGCCCCGATTCTGGTGCCGATCGAAGTATTATCCTATCTGTCGCGCCCGATCAGCCTGTCCATTCGTCTGTTCGCCAACATGATGGCCGGACACACGATGATCAAGGTGTTCGCCGGCTTCGTTATTCCGCTGGGCATTCTTGGCGGCTGGGCACCACTGACGGTAATTGTCGCGCTGACAGCATTTGAATTTCTTGTCGCCTTTTTGCAGGCCTATGTGTTTACCGTGCTGACATGCCTGTATCTGAATGACGCTATCCACCTACATTAAATTAACCCGTTTAACACCCAACTTGATAAGACACGCTTTTAAGGAAACGAAATCATGGAACTTGATGCCGCTAAAATGATTGGTGCTGGTCTGGCCGTTATCGGACTCGGCGGAGTTGGCGCCGGTATTGGTAATATCTTCTCGTCGCTGATTGGATCCATCGCCCGCAACCCTGCCTCTCGTGGTCAGGTCTTTGGCCTTGCCATGCTGGGCTTTGCGCTGGTCGAAGCTGTGGCGCTGTACGCGCTGCTGATCTCGTTCCTGATCCTGTTCACCTGATCCAAAAATGGAACGCCCTTCGGGGCATCCAGATGAACACGCATCGGAAACACATCCTTGGGGTTATTGGCGGCGTACTGGCCGCCCAGCTGGCATCGCCGGCGCTGGCTGCTGGTCTGCCGCAGCTGGATATAGCCACCTTCACGCCGCAGCTGGTCTGGCTGGCGATTACGTTCGTCGTCCTGTATCTGCTGATGTCGCGTATCGCCCTGCCGCGTATCGGTCAGGTGATCGAGGAACGCCAGCACCGCATCGAGGATAATCTGGCCAAGGCCGAAACGTTGAGGGCTGATGCCGCCGAAGCCGAGGCGTCCTATGAGGCAGCCCTGGCCAAGGCCCGTGCCGATGCCCACAGTGTGATGGTCGAAGTGCACGACCAGGTTGCCAGCGAAGCGGCTGCCAAGCTTGCCGATTTAAGCGCCAAACTGGATGACAATCTGAAACAGGCCGAAGATCGCCTGGTGCAAGAAAAGGAAAAGGCGTTGGAATCCCTTGGCGAGATCGCCACCGAGGTAACCAGGGCACTGACCGAGCAATTGACCGGCGGAGATGTATCGGACAAGGACATTTCGAAAGCCGTCGGCACCGCGCTGGAGGCCCGCCAATGAGCACCGCCCTTGCAGCAGACGCCGCCGGACAGGCCGCCCCGCACGCCTTTTATGAGGACCCGACGTTCATTGTTCTCATCTGTTTCATCATTACCTTCGCGCTTGCCGGAAAGGCCGTCTACACCAAGATAGCCGAAGCACTGGACGCCCGTTCCGAGGGCATCCGCGACGAAATCGAAGAAGCAACAAAGCTTCGTGAAGATGCCCAGGACCTGCTGGCATCGTTCGAGCGCAAACAGCGCGAAGCTATCAAAGACGCCGAGGCGATTACCGAACGCGCCAAGTCCGAAGCCGACTTCATGCGCAAGAAATCTGCTGAAGATCTGGAATTGATGATGGCGCGGCGCGAACGTCAGGCAAAAGACCGCATTCAGCACGCCGAAATTCAGGCCCGTGATGAAATACAGAACGCCGCCATCGACGTCGCGACTGAGGCGGCGAAAACCCTGCTGGCGGCACAGGTCGGCGGCAAAAAAGGCGAGGTTTTGATCGACAACGCCATCGACGAGATTTCAGACAAACTGAATTAGGCCCTGCCCCCATGGAGCCAGTCCTCGACATCACCGATGACGAACGGCGCTGTGGCAGTATTTCCCCGGAAAAACTCGACCATTGCCGCGACCTGCTGGATGAGCACGGATATCTGGTACTGCCGAATGCCGTTTCCAGCGCCCCGCTTGAAAAGCTGAATGATTTTCTGAACGACGAGTGGGCGGCCTTTAATCAATCAAAAGACAAATGGATCGGTGGCGGGCGGCATATCGGCCATGTGCAGTTAATGCCCCCGGCGACACCGGAATACCTGCTGAAAGAGGCCCTGCTGAACGATATCTTCTTTCAGATCACATCCCATATTTTAGGGCCCGACGTTGTCAACGTCGTCTATTCGGGAAACACCAACCTGCCCGGCAGCACCAACCAGCATTTTCATTCCGACACAGAACCGGTTGGCATGGAAAGCCTGATCATCAACATTCCGCTGATCGATGTCGACGAAAGCAACGGTAGTCTGGAACTGATTGCTGGCTCACACAAACAACCACATTCGTTTCGCAGTATTGAAGCCATGGAAATGCAGGGTCACGGCATTCGCATCAACTCAGCAATCGGCGACGCCGTTATCCGGTATCCGACCCTGCTGCATCGGGGAGCCGCAAACCCGTCGTCGATGCCGCGCCATATGTTGAGCATGTGGCATGCGCCAAGGGGCACCAGCGTCGAGGTTATGACACCCCCCTTTCCCGTGGCCCCGGCGTGTAAGGATATGATCGGGGATGGCGTCGAAAGACAGAAGTGCCACTTCGAAGAACGTCGGCTGAATACGTTCTGTCCGAATTATTTCGCGCCGAACGTCGCCGGACTGATCAAGGAAATGGCGTTCCTGCACACGCCGGGATTGTTCTCGCTGGTCAAGCGGATGCAGAGGTAGAAAACAAGGGCACTCAGCTCTGCCCTGACATCTCCAGCCATTCGGCTTCGCTCAGCACCGTGACGCCAAGCTCGGCGGCCCGCTTCGCCTTCGAGCCCGCATCCGCCCCGACGACCACGTAGTCTGTCTTTTTCGACACCGAACCCGCGACTTTCGCGCCCAAGCCCTCGGCCCGGGCCTTGGCCTCGCCGCGACTCATGGCTTCCAGCGCGCCGGTGAAGACCATGGTCTTGCCGGTAAATGGAGAGTCCGAGACATCGGGTGCGACGAAGTCCTGAACGTCCAGTTGCTCTTCAAGCGCCGCCACAACATCCAGATTGTGTTGTTCGTCGAAAAACGCGATCAGGTCACGAGCCATGGCGTCCCCGATGCCATCAATGCTGACCAGGTCGCCATAGGCTTCCGAGCCATGCACATGAGCCGCGATCATGGCGGTGCGCCATGCACCCAGTGACCCATAGCGATGCGCCAGAAGCTTCGCCGTTGCTTGTCCGACCTGTGGAATGCCGAGCGCATAGATAAAGCGTTCCAGCGCAATGGTACGGCGGTCTTCAATGGCAGCGAGCAGGTTCTTCGCCGATTGTTCGCCCCAGCCGTCGCGTCCGGCGAGGTCCTGTTCTGTCAGCTTGAAAATTTCACCGGGCGATTTGACCAGCCCGTCTTTCAGGAACGTTTCCATGTGCTTGCCGCCCAGCCCTTCGATATCAAAGGCGTCGCGCGAGACGAAGTGTTTCAGGCGCTCAATGGCTTGCGCCGGGCAGACCAAGCCGCCGGAACAATGACGTTTCGCCTCGCCCTCTTCGCGCACCGCACGGCTGTCGCATTCCGGGCATGTGTCGGGGAACGTGTAGGGTTTTGCATCAGTGGAGCGTTTATCGGTGACCACCCGGACGACTTGCGGAATGACATCACCGGCACGCTGGACAACCACCGTGTCGCCAATGCGGATGTCCTTGTCAGAAATATAGTCTTCGTTATGCAGGGTGGCGTTGGAAACAACGACGCCGCCAACGGTCACCGGTTCCAGCCGCGCGACCGGTGTTAAGGAACCGGTGCGGCCAACTTGAATATCAATTTCTTTCAAAACCGTCGTCGCCTGTTCGGCCGGGAACTTGCGCGCAATGGCCCAGCGCGGAGCGCGGCTGACGGCACCCAGACGGTCCTGCCAATCCAGGCGGTCGACCTTGTAGACGATACCGTCGAGGTCATAGTCCAGACCGGCGCGACTGTCGTTCAGGTCTTCGTAATAGGCATCCGCCGCCGCGCCGTCGGCACAGACCTGCGTTTTCGGGTTCACCGGCAGGCCCCAGTCCCGCAATTTCTGCAACACGCCCCAGTGGGTATCCGATAACGGTGTGCTGGTATCGCCGACACCATAAATAAAGAACGACAGGGCACGGCCCGCCGTCACCGATACATCCAGTTGCCGAAGGGAGCCCGCCGCAGCATTGCGCGGATTGGCGAAGACCTTGTCGCCTGCTTTTTCCTGCATATTGTTCAGTTTCTGGAAGTCAGGTTTAGACATATAGACCTCGCCGCGCACTTCCAGAACGTCCGGGGCGTCGGCAGGTAGCTGTTTCGGCAATTGTTTGAGGGTCAGGATATTGGCGGTGACATCCTCGCCGGTGGTGCCGTCGCCACGGGTCGCGGCCTGAACGAAGGTTCTGTCTTCATAGCGCAGCGATATGGACAGGCCGTCAATTTTTGGCTCGGCCACCAATTCAAGCGGCAGCATTTCGTCATCGCTGAGTTCCTTCAGGAAGCGGCGCACACCATCGGTGAAGTCGGCCATATCGTCCGTGCTGAAGGCATTGCCGAGGCTGAGCATGGGTTGAGAATGGGTGACCTTGCCAAAGCCGTCGGCTGCAACGGCCCCGACCCGTTTCGACGGGCTGTCGTCGCGAACAAGATCCGGGTGCAGTTTTTCCAACGCGTCGTTGCGCTGGCGCAAGGCATCGTAATCGGCGTCTGATACGTTCGGAGCATCATTTTGGTAATAGGCCGCATCGTGGGCCTTGATCTGGTCGGCCAGTTCCGCGAGTTCCTTTTCGACCGCCATGATTTCCAGCGGCGTCATTTCTGACGGACCCTGGGAGGTGCTCACAGCGCGGCCTCCTGCAACAGGCTGTCGGCAGCGGCCCGGGCCTCGTCGGTGACGTTGGTTCCGGCCAGCATGCGGGCGATTTCTTCCTTGCGCTCGTCCTCGCTCAAGGTATCGACGCTGGTCACCACCGCATCGGTTCCGGCCTTGCTGACCCGCCAGTGATAAGCCCCGATGGAGGCGACCTGGGGCGAATGGGTGACGACCAGCACCTGGGCGCTGGCGGCCAGTCCGGCCAGACGTTCGCCGACGGCGGCCGCAACCGCCCCGCCGACACCGGCATCGACTTCATCGAAGATAATGGTGGCGATGCGGTCACGTTCGGCCAACACCGCCTTTAGCGCCAGCATCAGCCGCGCCAGTTCACCGCCCGACGCAATCTTGTTCAGGGGACCCGGCGGTGCGCCGGGATTGGTTGCGACCTGAAACGCGATGCCATCAATGCCATGGCTTCCCCAGTCGTCTTCACCAAGGGCCTCCAGCGCGGTCGAAAACGCCGCCTTTTCCAGCTTCAGCGGCACCAGTTCGACAGCCACCGCCGCATCAAGCTTGGTCGCTGCCTTGGCCCGCCCGTCGCTGAGAGTTTGCGCCGCCTTCAGGTATGTTTCTTTCGCCGCCGCCTCGGCCCGGGCCAGTTCGGCCAGTTGGGCGCCGCCGTCTTCGACCGCCGTCAATTTTGCCTGCATATCGCCGAGCAGTCGGGCAAGGTCATCGACCGGCACGTCGTGCTTGCGCCCCAGCGCGCGCAGGGTGAACAGGCGTTCTTCGACGTCTTCAAGACTTTTCGGGTCCATATCCAGCGAGCCCAGCGCCGCTTCCAGTTGCGCGTGGCCTTCCGCGGCCTCGATGGCGGCGCGTTCCAGCGCATCGATGCTTAAAGTCAGGCGACCCTCGGCGACTTCGGCGACCGCTTCCAGACGGCGCTGTGCCTTGCGTAACAATGCCTCGGCACTGTCGCCGACGCTTAAATCCTGTAACGCCTTGGTCATCGCATCTTGCAGCTTTTCACCGTGCATCATCAAGGCGCGGCGTGCCGCAAGGTCGTCTTCTTCACCGGCTTGGGGCTCGATGGCTTCAAGTTCGTCAACGGCGTGACGCAGGTATTCTTCGTCGCGCGCCGCCGCCGCCATGTCCTGGCGTGCCTTGGCATGAGCATCGGCCGCCGTGCGCCAGGTTTGCCATGCGGTTTGTGTTGCCTGTGACGGGGCCTTCAAGCCCCCGAATTGATCCAGCAGGCCGCGATGATTGGCCGGACTTAGCAGACGGCGGCTTTCAAACTGTCCGTGAATTTCAACCAGCGCTTCGCCCAGCGTCTTCAGCAGCGCCACGCCGACCGGCTGGTCATTGACGAACGCGCGAGACCGGCCATCGGGGCTGAGCACCCGGCGCAGGATCATCAATCCGTCGTCGATTTCCAGCCCCTGTTCATCGAGCAGCGCCTGAATGCCTGTGTTGCCGTCGACATCGAAAGAGGCTGTGACCGAGGCCTGTTTCGCGCCATGACGGACCAGACGGGCCTCTGCCCTGACGCCCAGCGCCAAACCCAGTGCATCAAGCAGGATCGACTTGCCGGCCCCGGTTTCGCCGGTCAACACGCCAAGGCCGGCCCCGAACGTAAGCTCAAGCTTCTCGATCAAGACCACTTCGCGAATGGAAAGGGACTGCAACATCAGGGTCTAGCCTCGCCTACCAAAGCTTGTACCAGGGGTCGCCCTCGACCGGCTTCACCAGTTTGCCTTCGACCAGAACATAGGCGTCTTCGTACCAGTCGCTGCCGGGGAAATTATGGCCCAGCACGGCGGCCGTTTTCTGAGCCTGTTCGGGAATCCCCAGTGCGATAAAGGCCTCGGTCAGGCGCAACAGGGCTTCCGCCACATGGGTGGTGCTCTGGAAATTATCGATCACCGCCCGAAAGCGGTTGATGGCGGCCAGATACTGTTTCTGGGTCAGATAATAACGACCAATTTCCATTTCCTTGCCCGCCAGATGGTCCAGCGTCAGGTCGCGTTTCAGCTTGGCGTCCTTGGCATATTTGCTCCTTGGAAAGCGCTTGATCAGTTCCGACAGGGTATTCATCGCCAGTTCGGTCATTTTCTGGTCGCGCGAAACTTCCGAAATCTGCTCGTAATAACACAGCGCCTTCAGGTAATAGGCGTAGGGAACATCTGAATTCGACGGGTGCAACTGGATAAAGCGGTCCAGCGAGACAACGGCGCTGTCATAGGCATCGTCCTGATAAAAGCTGTAGGCCGCCATCAGCTGTGCCTTGGTCGCCCACGAAGAATAAGGATGCTGGCGTTCGACCTCGTCAAACATGATCGCGGCGGTATCGAATTCCCCGGCTTCAAGTTCCAGCAAGGCGTCGTTATAGAGCGTCTCGACAGGCTGCTCGACGTATTCGATCTCTGCCTCATCAAGAGTACAGGCCGCCGCCAGAAGCGCCGAGGCGGCGATAAGGGAAAGTGTGTTGGCTTTTAACGTCATACCCATCTTCTTAATCGAAAGACTCCACATGCGGGCAGACTATATCAGGGCTGGGGTTCCGGCCAAAGCCACTTTGTCGGCGCACTCGGTGGCGCGATCTCTGGAAATCAGACACACCTTTTGACAGGAGCTGAATTATTAAAGAATAAAATGCCTGTAAGGATTTAGAGTCAGACTTCCAGAGACCTCACCCCGTAGGGTGCCATATATGCCCGATCAGGCCGTCTGGGCGATGGAATCTGCCGGACGCCAACCGGTGACTTCGTCGACATCGGCAACGTCTGCTGCCGACAGTTCCTCGTAGCACCAGGCGCTGTCGTCGGCAAACAGGGTGCGCAACAGGGTGTTGTTGGCCGCATGGCCCGTGCAGACACCCGTGAAGTGACCCAACAGCCCGCCACCGGCGAGATACAGGTCGCCAACGGCGTCCAGAACCTTGTGGCGAACGAATTCGTCGTCATAACGCAGACCGTCTTCGTTGAGAATCTTGTCACCGCTGACAACAACGGCGTTATCAAGCGAGCCGCCCTTGGCCAGACCGGCGGCCCTTAAGGCTTCGACTTCGTGCAGGAAGCCAAAGGTACGGGCGCGGGACAGTTCTTTTTTAAACGTAGTGTCGGCGGCACCGACGGAAATCGACTGCTGCGCGACGGCGGCATTGTCAAAATTAATTTCAAAATCCATGCTCAGGCCGTTACCCGCTTCGTTCGGCAGCAGGGTCGCGGTCTTGTCACCGTCATCGACGCTGACGGCTTTCAGAACACGGATATAGCGGCGCGGCGCATCCTGTTCGACGATACCGGCGCATTCGACCAGAAAGACGAAGGGGGCGGCACTGCCGTCCATCACCGGGACTTCCGGGCCGTTGACTTCGACAATCACGTTATCGACGCCGGAACCGGCCAAAGCCGCCATCAGGTGTTCGACGGTGGCGATGGTAACGCCGTCGTCGTTGCCGAGCGTCGTGCACATGGTGGTTTCAACGACATTATCCCAAGTTGCCTTGATTTCAGCACCGCCACCGGCAATGTCCGTGCGCTTGAAGGTAATGCCGCTGCCCGCATCGGCCGGCAGCAGGGTCATCGTTACCTTGTCGCCGGAATGCAGGGCGACGCCGGAACAGTTGATGGAGGTCTTGAGTGTTCTTTGCTTGATCATTGCCGCTTCTTTTTCTTTCTATGCGCTTAAATCTGCGCGAATCTTGCTAAATACTGCGTTTTCACCCGTTAACATCCGGTAAGCGCTAAATTCCGTGTAACTCCCCGAAAAGCGCTCAAAACCGGGACATCTCGATGTTGTTTTCTAGCAATCCCCGGTGTCGCGCACAAATCACTCTTTGTTACGAATTGTTACGTTGTCTCAAACGTTTAAGGGAAGTTTCCATCTGGATATGTCTTCCCTCGCCAATTATGGTCTGACTTCCAGAGACTTTGCCCCGCAGGGCACCATACATGTCTGACTTCCAGAGACTTTGCCCCGCAGGACACAAAAAAAGAGGCCAACCCGCTCATTCTGGCGGATTGACCCCTTTTAAGGATCACTCAATCACATATCGAAAGCCTTGGCGGCCTCTGGCTTGGCGTCCAGAGGTAGCGGCAAGCCCCCTTAGTTCGCCTGTCGGCGCAGGAATGCCGGAATGTCCAGCAGGTCCTCTTCCGGTTGCGCGGGAACGACGCGGTCGCTTTCATCAAGACCACCCAGTTCTTCCACTTCCGCCGTCTCTTCGACCGGCTCTGGCATCGGGTCTGGCGTCGATGCCGCCAGCTTCAGCGAAGGTTCCGGTGTTTCGGCAACAGGCTCGATCTGTTCAGGCTGTTCCGACGAGACATTACCGATACCGGTGACCCGTTCGAACAGCGACAGCTTGCGGTCAGTGCTTTTGGCTTTCGGTTCCGATGCGGTTTCTGCACTGGCAGTACCGGAATCGGTACTGGAACCATTCACCATGGCCGCAGCAGCATAAGGATCGACGGCTGCCGATTCCTCGTCGGCTTTGGCTTCGGCGGGTGCCGGCGGGATGAACGAGTCGGTCGCATTGGTGCCGGGGCTTGCCGGAACCGCCTCGCCGGGATCGATATCGGTGCTCGGGGCGGCGATTTCTTCCGCCTCGGGCTCCGGCATTTCAGCCGCGATTTCTTCTGTCTCGATTTCGGTTTCGGCTTCCGCAGCAATTTCAGGTTCCGGTTCAGCTTCTGGGGACGGAATGCTTAAAAAGTCTTCTTCCCCTTCATCCTGTCCGGCGGTTGCCAGACCGGCGGCCTCGACAATGGTCGGGGCTTCGCTGGCGATTTCCTCGTCCGCCGGAGCAACAGTCGCCGATGCACGCGCCGGAGTGTCGATCGACAACAGGGTCGTCTTCGGTGCGGACATGGCGGCACGGTCCATGCCGGTGGCAACGATGGAAACCCTGATGCGGCCTTCTAGGCTGTCATCGAAGGTGGAGCCAAAGATGATGTAAGCGTCATCATCGACTTCCGAACGAATGCGATTGGCGGCTTCATCGGTTTCGAACAGGGTCATGTCCTGTCCACCGGTGATGTTGATCAGAACACCCTTGGCACCGGCCATGGAGGTATCGTCGAGCAGAGGATTGGCAATTGCCGCTTCCGCCGCATCAAGCGCCCGGCGTTCGCCGTCGGCTTCGCCGGTTCCCATCATCGCCTTGCCCATTTCGGTCATCACCGAACGGATGTCGGCGAAATCCAGATTAATCAAGCCCGGCATCACCATCAGGTCGGTCACCCCGCGAACGCCCGAATACAGGACCTGATCGGCCATGTTGAAGGCATCGGCAAATGTGGTTTGTTCGTTGGCGATACGGAACAGGTTCTGGTTCGGAATGACGATCAGGGTATCGACGAACTGTTCCAGATCCTCGATGCCGTTTTCTGCCAGCTTCATGCGGTGGGCACCTTCGAACTGGAACGGCTTGGTGACAACACCAACCGTCAGGATGCCGCGTTCCTTCGCCTTTTTCGCGATCACGGGTGCGGCACCAGTACCGGTGCCACCGCCCATACCGGCGGCGATGAACAGCATGTTGGATTCATCGAGTCCGGTTTCGATTTCAGCCAGAGTTTCTTCCGCCGCCTGACGACCGATTTCCGGATGCGATCCGGCGCCCAGTCCTTGCGTGACGCTGGCACCCAACTGGATACGACGATCGGATTTGGAATTCGACAATGCCTGGGCGTCGG
The DNA here is from genome assembly GCA_018671895.1 of Rhodospirillaceae bacterium. Lineage (GTDB taxonomy): Bacteria > Pseudomonadota > Alphaproteobacteria > Rhodospirillales > JABHCV01 > JABHGV01. The sequence goes on from JABHGV010000073.1 coordinate 59,562, forward strand.
TATTGGCGACCAGGAACTCAACCCCCTCGAGGTTTCTGTCGATCATGTTGTTGACCGCGTTGCCACCGGCTCCGCCGACGCCAATAACGGTGATCCGGGGCTTCAGCTCCGGTGTCTTAGGGTCTTTTGGTATACTCAGGTTAATGCTCATAATAAGCCTCCGTACTTATACGTAATTGTGTGAGTGATTGCCAAGATTGTGTCGTGTCTTCGGTGAGGCGGTTGTGTTTCCACCCCTTGTTGACGCCGTCATTCTGAGAGCGCTCATTTAAAAATTCTCCCTTAACCATTGGCCCAGCCTTGCGAACCGCCCACCGGGATTCTGGTTCGGGCGGTAGGCGCTTTTCGACGCCTCGGCCGGGTTGTTGAATGCGAATTGCAGCAGGCCGGTACAGGCCGAAAAGGCAGGGCCGCTGACCGCTTCGGCAAGGCCAGGCAGCGGCTTTGGTTTGCCCAGCCGGACCTGTTTGTCGAGCAGCGTCGCCGCCAGTTCACGTGCACCGGGCAGTTGACTGGCACCACCGGTCAGCACGATGCGGCGACCTGATACCTTGTCGAAATTGGCTTGTTCTAGACGCGCCCGAACCATCTCGAAGGTTTCCTCTATACGTGGGCGGATGATGCCGACCAGCACCGAGCGGGGCACCTGATTGGTCTCGCCGCTTTCTTCTTCGCCGATCAGCGGCACCTTGATTACCTCGCGATCATCGGATGGCGACGGGATGGCGCTGCCATAAAGCGTTTTCAGGCGTTCCGCGTCGACCAGCGGGGCCGACAGGCCGCGCGCGATATCGTTGGTGACGTGTGCGCCGCCAACGGGAATTGAATCGATATGGATCAGCTCGCCATCGAAGAACACGGCGATGGATGTCGTGCCGCCGCCCATGTCGAGGCAAGTGACGCCAAGGCTGGTTTCGTCTTCGACCAGGGTTGCCAGCGCCGATGCGTACGGTGTGACGACCTTGTCGGCGACATGCAGGTGGCAGCGTGAAACGGCAGTTTCCAGATTCATCAACGGCGCATCGGCAGCCGTGACCATGTGCATGTTAACGCCCAGGTCCTTGCCCCTGAGGCCGCGCGGGTCGCGCACACCCTTGTTGCCGTCGATGCTGTAGCCGACCGGAATGGTGTGCAGCAGCTGGCGATCTTGTAATTCGCTGTCGGGCAGACCGTCAATATCGAGGACGCGCCTGAGATCGTTGTCGGTGACCTCGTGCCCAGCGATGGAAACGTTGCTGGCAATCAGGCGCGAGCGCGGTTCGCCGCAACTGACATTGACCGTGATTTCACGGATGTTCTCGCCAGCCATCTGCTCGGCCGCCTCGACGGTGGAACGGATACCCGCTTCGGCTCTTTCCATGTCGATGATGGTCCCGGATTTGACGCCACCCGATACATGATGGCCGATGCCGACGACTTCCATCTCTGCCTCGCCGCCCGGTTTGGCGATCAGGCAGCAGACCTTGGTCGTGCCGATATCAAGCGCCGCCACCAGACCCGGAAGGGGCTTGTTGGTGGTGGTCGACGAGACCTTGTTCGGGGTTTTCGTTGTATCCATGGCGCTTAGGTTTCCTGCCCCTTGCTGATGTACTGCGGCTTTGAATTGTTATCGCGTTTGACGATCAGGCGATCGGGCAGCCTGAGGTCCAGCACCCTGACATCGCGGCTGAGCACACCGTGCCGGGCGTCGTATTCGGCCAGCCGGGTCCACGCATCGGCGGCGCCCTCGGCAGGCAACCGCACATCGATGTTGCCCTTCAGGCGCACATTCCAGCGTCGAGCACCGACCCGGAATGCGGATTCAACCCGGTCCATCAGTTTCGGCTGGGTTTGCAGGATATCGAGCAGGTTGGCAGCGTTTTCAGGCGCATCCTCGCCGACCACCACCAACAGGTCCGAGAACCTCTCGATGCCTTCGCTGAGGATTACCTCGCCGTCGCGGTCGATAAGCTGAAAACGCCCCTTGTCCTGCCACAGGGCCAGCGGCATGCGTTCGACAACGCTGAGCAGGATGGTGTCGGGCAGCATCCTTTCGACCGATGCGGTGCGCACCCAGTCCAGTCCTTCGATGCGTTTTTGCGCCGCCGCCAGTTCGAACGCCATGATCGGTGCGCCACGCGCCAGACGGACGGCTTTCAGCAAATCATCACGGGTTGTTTGATTGCGACCGATAACCAGAACGTCTTCAACGGTAAACCCGAGTCTGCCGGTAAAGGCGATCAGTTCCCATTTGGCTTTTTCCACCAACCGCTCGGCGATGCCTTCGCGTACCGACCACCAGCCACCGGCGGCCATTGATATGACGACGACAGTGGCGGCCAGGGCGATTGCCCGGCGTCCACGCCAGACGGGGATTATCCGGCGTCTCGGCTGTCCGCTTTTCGATTTCGATGCGGCTTTCTTTTTCACGCTAATACTCATGTTGCTTGCCTCGCTGCGCTCATGTTGTTTGCCTCGCTGCGCTCATGTTGTTTGCTCGCTGCGCTCATGGATCGCACTCCGCTTGATTAACCATCCAGGTCACCAATTCTTCGAATTTGATGCCGACGTGTGCCGCCTGTTCCGGGACCAGCGATGTCGGCGTCATGCCCGGTTGGGTGTTGATTTCCAGCATCGTCAACTGATCGCCATCAAGGCGCAGGTCGGCGCGAGAGAGACCCCGACAGCCCAGTGTCTGGTGGGCCAGCACCGACAGACGCAAGGCTTCGTCGTAAATTTCAGAATCAATCTCGGCGGGCAGCACATGTATGGAACCGCCGTCTGTGTACTTGGCCGCGTAGTCATAGAAGCCGGCACCGGTTTTAATCTCGGTCACGGCCAATGGTTTTCCGCCCATCACCGTGACCGTCAGTTCGCGCCCGGGTATGAATTTTTCGACCATTACCGTGTCGCCATAGGGCCAGCTGTCTTCGCTCAGCTCGTCGGCATTGGCATCGACGCCGACAATGTGGACACCGACGCTGGAGCCTTCGTTGCTCGGCTTGATCACATATGGACGTTCCATCACGTCGCCGGCCAGAACGTCGTCGCGCGATGCAATAATATGCGGGGCGACGGGAATTCCGGCGGTCGCGAACATGCTCTTGGCCATCGGCTTGTCCATCGCCATGGCCGACGCCAGCAGGCCGGAATGGGTGTAGGGAATATTCAGGATATCGAGCAGCCCTTGCACGCAGCCGTCTTCGCCGAAACGGCCATGCAGGGCGTTGAACACTGCGTCGGGCTTCGGATACAGGCGGGTCAACAGCGCCCCCATGTCGCGTTGAACATCGATTGGGGTGACCGTGTATCCAGCCGTTTTTAAAGCGTTGGAGACA
>JABHGV010000074.1 GCA_018671895.1 Rhodospirillaceae bacterium
AGCATTTGCCCGAACGACCAGAGATGCAGGTGACAATGGCATCGTTTATCCCAGTGTCCGTCACAGGGGAGGAGAATGTTTTGCCACCTTCCTACCAAATGTCATGGGAATACCAATCCAGGGTCGTCACATTACTTATCATTGGGATGGCAATCGCATCGATATGATCCAGGACGTTTCAGATGACAATAAGGTCTATGAGATAGAAATGTGAACTGCGAGCGTTAAATTTGCGTCAGAAATTCCTGGAAATTCGCAGCTAAACGCTGTGGCGCTAGGAGAGTGTTGAAGTCGAGTTACTCTCCCTCCGCCATAATTCAACCGGGTCCCAAAGGGGGCCCGGTTTTTATTTTGGGCGAAGGGGATCGGTAGACGAACCCTGGTTCGTGGCAACGCCGAAGAGGCGTTGCCGACGCGGAGCGGTCCGAAGGGCTGTTGCGCCCTGAGGATGAAAATGCGTTTTGAGCGCATTTTCACAACCCCTCTCGCTGGGCCAAAATTCTTGAGTAGCCCATTGAAAATATTATGTTTTTGATGGTCTATTTCATTATGGGGTGCAAAATGGGGTGCAAATTAGCCCCAGACCTTATGGCTCAATACTCCCCTCATTGCATCGTAATTCAGTATATAAACTACCCTGCTTCAGGGAGAGTGCGGCTGCAATGCGACCGGACTAAAATAGCTTAGCAAGCGCTCCCCATTGCAGAACGCTTTTATCAGGATGGAATATTGCCATGAAGCAATTGAAGTTGCACTGAAACATTAACCTTCATAAGATTCTGCATGGATACGACACAGGCATCAAAAGATCACGAATATCGATATTCACAAGCGATGGAAACCATCGGTGACGGTGTCTACGACTGGAATGTTGCGACTAATGTCGTCATCTTTGCGCCAAGCTATTACACCATGGCTGGGTACGAACCCGATGACTTCCCCATGGACTTTGAAAATTGGGCCAGTCGGGTTCATCCGGATGATATTTCCCGGGTGGGCAAAGACGTGGAAGATTTCATGTCGGGTCGCACACAGACCTATCATCCTCAATTTCGGTTTCGCCGCAAAGATGGCAGTTGGATGTGGATCATGGCGCGGGCCAAGATCGTCGAAAGAGGCGAGAATGGGGAACCCCTCAGGGTAATCGGCGTCCATACGGATATTGATCAATATATTCGCGCCCAGAACGCACTCATGCAGAGTGAGGCCCGGATGACCGTGGCTAAAGAAGAAGCTGAGGTTGCCAATAGGGCCAAGTCAGAGTTTCTGGCAAGCATGAGCCACGAATTGCGAACACCGCTTAACGCCGTATTAGGTTTCGCCCAGATGCTGCAGTTGGATCCTGATAACTCTCTTTCAACGACTCAAAATGAGCACGTCGAGAACATCCTGACTGGGGGCAATCACCTTCTCGAACTCGTCAACGATATTCTTGATTTAGCCAAGGTCGAAGCCCACCAACTTGATCTTTCCCTTGAGGAGGTAACTGCCAACGAAGTCATCGCGAATTGCGTGGCCTTGACAGCCCCTCTTGGGAAACCGCGAGGGATAAGGATAGTCGATCAATTCAGTGACGGATCGGCTCGGAAGTGACCGGCGTTTCTGTCGGCCTCGACAATGCCTCTGTTTCTTTGTCATCGGGCAAGGGCAGCCTGAGCGGGCTTAGCGTCGGCAACCCAAAAGGTTTTAATACCGACAGTGCGTTCAAGTTGGGCAGCGTCTCCGTCAGCCTGGATACCGCGACGGCCATGTCGGACCCGGTTGTAATCAAGGAAATTGTAATTTCGAAGCCGAACGTCACTTACGAACTGGGCGGGTCGGGCAGCAATATCGACGCCATCCAGAAGAACGTCGATAAATTCATTGCCGCCAACAGCAGCGGCGGTTCTGCCGATAAATCAGAAGGCGGCGATTCACCGAAGCTGATTATCGAAAACCTGTATGTCCGGGGTGGCGAAATTAATGTCAGCGCGGCGTTCCTGAAAGGCAAGGCCCTGACGACGCCACTGCCCGATATCCACCTGAAAGACATTGGCAAGGACGATGAAGGCGCCAGTCCCGGCGAGGTCGCCTCTAAACTGATCGACAAAATTCTCGGCAGTGCTGGCTCGGCCGTTGGTGCGCTGAACCTTGATGCCCTGGCTGGCGCTGTCGGCGATGGCGCGAAAGCGGTTACCGAAAAGCTTGGCAAGGGTGGCGAAGCCTTGAAAGAAGGCGCTTCGGGAGCCGGAGACGCTATCAAGGGTGTCGGCGGCAAGCTCAAGGGAATGTTCGGAAAATAAGCCCGGCTCCAAATTTCATTACGATTTCGTCACTTTTTTGTTGCGTCACGGGGGGTGTGTCGGATAGAAGTTTTGATGTCGTAACGAATGCGGGGAAACGGGATCGGCATGTCCCTCTATCAGGAAGAACGCGAAGAACTGAAAGCCCTGGAAATGTGGCGTCGCGCCACGGTGACCGGCGTTCGCCGCGAAGCGCCTGACCTGTCGGCCCGACAAATGGCATTGATGCTGACGGTTTACCTGATGCCGGCACCCCACACGGTGCGCGGCCTTGCCGAAGCCTTGAACGTCTCGAAACCGGCGATTACCCGTGCACTTGATCGTTTGAGCGAACTGCAAATGATTCGTCGCAAGCCCGATGAAAACGACCGTCGCAGCGTGCTTATTCAGCGAACGGTCCGGGGCTCTGTCTTCCTGCGCGAATTCGGCGAGTTGATCGTCGAGGCGGCAAAAAAACTATAACCCTATAAACTGCGGGCGAGGTCGGCGGTCTGTGGCCGAAAGCGGCTCAGGTACGTTGGCAGTACCGACCGCACGGATACCGGTGAAATACCCAGATCGGCCAGTCCGGGCATGTTGCCATCAACGACATTATCCGATTTTAGCAACTCAACCTGATCGCAGGTCATCAGCGGTGCCGGCCATTTTTGCAGGAACCAGGCCCAGAACGATATCCAGAAGAATGGAATCGGCACCAGCAGACGTTTGCGGGCCGATGCCTCGAGCGTCATTTCCATCAGTTGCTTGAAGCTATAGGCCTCAGCCCCGCCCAGCTCGTAGGTCACACCATTGCTGCCTGAATCGGCGAGGGCACCGGTGATGGCCCGGGCCAGATCGCCGACGAAAAGCGGCTGCATGCGGGTGCCGCCTTCACCATAGAAATCAATTCCCGGCTCGCGGCCCTGACACGCGCACACGGTGACCTTCGGTATCACCGGGCAGCCAAACACCGGCAACACCGGTGAAAATCGCGTCATGCTGGCGAACAGATTGAAGAACCGGTCTTCCGGGCCAAAGACGACACTGGGGCGCACGATGGTGGCATCAGGAAAGGCCGCCTTGACCGCCGCTTCACCGGCAGCCTTGGTGCGGGCATAAGCGGAAGCGGATTTTTCATCCGCGCCGATTGCAGAGATATGAACCAGTCGCTTAACGCCGTTGTCCTTCGCAGCACGTGCGATATTGGCCGCCGCATCAACGTGAATGTTTTTGAATGTCTGTTTACCCCATTCCGACAACAGGCCAACCAGATTTACCGCCTCGTCGGCCCCTCTGAGCGCCTCGCTGACTTGGGCAGAATCGGTGACGTTGGTCGGTATCAGAACCACCTGTCCGATGTCGCCCATGGTTTTAAGAAAGGCCGCATCTTCGGTGTCGCGAACACAGACTCGGACCATCGCGCCATCCTGGGTCAGGCGGCGGACAAGGTGCCTGCCGATAAATCCGGAACCGCCGAAAACTGTGACCACACGCCGCGCCATGAAGTTTCTCCATTTGTCTGGTGTAACGTAAACATACCATGCCACAGGCCGGTGTTGAGTAAAAGCCGTCCGATTTTGTTGACATCATCGAACTGTGAGGGTATCGACTGTGCCTTCGCTGCCTTCAATGACGGCGGGAAGACGCCCCTAACACAATGCCCAGGTGGCGGAATTGGTAGACGCGCTGGCTTCAGGTGCCAGTGATCGCAAGATCGTGGAAGTTCGAGTCTTCTCCTGGGCACCATTTTTTTTAAGGCTCTTCAGGGTCAGTAAATATGAACAAAGCACCGAACATAGAATTGCACCAGGGCGATCTGCCGTCGGGTCTGACGTTCAGCGGTTCCGTTGCGATTGACAGCGAAGCCATGGGCCTGAACCCGCACCGCGACCGGCTGTGCGTGGTGCAGTTGTCTGGCGGTGACGGCAATGCCCATCTGGTTCAGTTTGCACCCGGCGAATACGATGCGCCGAACCTGAAGGCGCTGTTCGCCGATACGTCCCTGACCAAAATATTTCATTATGCCCGTTTCGATGTCGCCATTATCGAGGCCTATCTGGGCGTTACCTGCGAGCCGGTTTACTGCACCAAGATCGCTTCGCGGCTGGCCCGCACCTATACGGACAAGCATGGCCTGAAGCATCTGTGCAAGGAAATCCTCGACGTTGATTTGTCGAAGGCGCAACAGTCTTCGGACTGGGGTGCGAAGGAACTGAGCGCCGATCAGCTGGCGTATGCGGCGTCCGACGTGCTGTATCTGCACCAGTTGAAAGCGCGCCTTGATGAAATGCTCGAACGTGAAGGGCGCACCGAACTGGCGGCCCAGTGTTTCGACTTTATCAGCACCCGCTGCCGCCTCGACCTCGAAGGTTGGCCTGATTTCGATATCTTCAGTCACTAATAACGCTTGAAACGTGCTGGTTTAACGTTGATTTTGTTGACGAATCAAAGCGTTGGCTCCATACTCTTGGGCTCATTCGGCACGTATGTTGCATAGCTAGAAGCCCAAATTATGACGTCCAGCAGTACCAAAAAAAAGACGCGCTCGTCCGACGACCTGCTCGAATCCGCGAAACGGGTTCTGGCACATGAAATCGATGGCCTGAAGGCGTTGGCCGACAGCCTTGATGACTTGTTCATCGAAACCCTTGATCTGTTGTCGGCGATGCAGGGACGCTGCGTCGTTACCGGCATGGGTAAAAGCGGCCACATCGCCAACAAGATCGCCGCCACCATGGCCTCGACCGGAACGCCCGCGATGTTCGTGCACCCGGCAGAAGCCAGCCATGGCGACCTGGGCATGATTACCACCGACGACGTCGTTATCGCGCTGTCGAATTCCGGCGAGACGACGGAACTGGCCGACCTGCTCGCCTATACCCGGCGTTTCGATATTCCGCTGATCGCCATGACGTCCGGGGCTGACAGCAGCCTGGCCAAGGCGGCCGACGTTGCCCTCGTACTGCCGGCCCTGACGGAAGCCTGCCCGATGGGTCTCGCCCCGACGACCTCGACGACGGTGATGCTGGCGCTCGGCGATGCCATTTCGGTGGCGATGCTGGAACGCAAGGGATTCTCGCCCGACGATTTTCAGGTCTTCCATCCCGGTGGCAAGCTCGGCCAGCAGCTTTTGAAGGTCGCAGATATCATGCACACCGGTGATGCCCTGCCGCTGATGTCAGCGACGGTGGCGATGTCTGATGCCATTCTTGTAATGACGGCGAAAAGTTTTGGCTGCCTGGGCATCGTTGACCCTGACGGTCAACTGGAAGGCATCATTACCGATGGTGACCTGCGCCGCCACATGGGCGCCGACCTGATCGACAAGACCGCCGGTGACATCATGACGTGTGGCACCACGACCATTGGCCCGGATGCCATGGCCAGCGAGGCGCTTGGCAAGATGAACGCCAAGTCCATCACGACCCTGTTTGTCATTGAAGATGATCGTCCTGTGGGGATTGTTCACATTCACGATTGCCTCAGGTTCGGTGTCGCGTGACGGTCCAGCCATCGACCGTCGGCGGACTATCCCCCGCCCCGCCCCCCACTTCCGCCAGAAAAATCAAGCGGGAAATCGCTTCACGCCCCGATGGCGCATCGACACAGCTTTACAGCCGCTTCGTCACATGGATGAAGGTGCTGTTGCCTGGCGTTGCTTTGGTTTTGATCATATTGGTCGTCGCATGGCCACATTTGAAATTACAGGACACCCGCTTTCGCATCGGGTTTTCGGCGTTGAAGGCCGGTGATGCAGAAGACCCGTCGATGTTGAATCCGCGGTTTCTGGGTGCCGACAAAACCCAACAGACCTTCTCCGTAACCGCCGACATCGCCAAAAACCTTCTTAACAACAAAAAAAGCGTCGAGCTGGAAATGCCGAAGGCCGATATCGCGCTGGACGACGGCACATGGCTGGTGCTGACGGCCGAGACCGGTATCTTTACCCGCCTCGAGGAAACACTGGAGCTCAAGGGCTCGGTCAATATGTTTCATGATTCCGGATACGAATTTCGCACCGAACAGGCTGACATCAACTTGACCGACGGTTCAGCCACCGGTTCCGTCGCGGTCGTTGGGCAAGGGCCGTTCGGGATACTGAATGCCGAAGGCTTCCGGCTTATCGACAAGGGCAAGACGATTTACTTCACCGGCAAGTCGAAGCTGACGATGTACCCGGGAGCGGGTAAACTATGAACGGGAATATGATGATCAGGATTTTCGGTTTTATTTTATTGGTGCTGGCATCGCCGGTGGGGGCCCAGAGCCTGAATTTCGGCAGTGGCGATTCTGATCAGCCGATCGAGGTGTTTGCCGATGAAGGCATCGAATGGCAACAGGACAAACTGACGTTTCTGGCCCGGGGCAATGCACGCGCCGTACGCGGCGAAGTCACCGTCTTTGCCGATGAACTGAGAGCCTATTATCGTCAACTGCCCCAGGGCGGCACCGAAATCCGCCAGTTGGATGCCATCGGCAATGTCCGTATCGTGACGCCCGGCGAGACGGCCTATGGCGAGCGCGGTGTCTATGACGTCGACAATGCAATCCTGATTATCAGTGGCGGCAAGGCACGACTGGTCACGGCAAACGAGGAAATTACCGCCCACGACCAGATCGAATACTGGGAACGCAAGCAAATGGCGGTAGCGCGCGGCAAAGCCAATGCGGTGCAGGGCGACAAGAAACTCGCTGCCGATATTCTGGTTGCCTATTTCAAGAAGGATAAAGCCGGGAAAAGCGCCATCCATCGGGTCGAGGCCTTTGACAATGTTCACATCGATACCGGCAAAGACAGTGCAACGTCTGACCGTGGCGTCTATAACGTCAATAGCGGTATCGCGACGCTGTCCGGTGCCGTCCAGATCGGACGCGATGGCAACAAGCTGGATGGCTGTAAGGCCGAACTCAATATGAACAGTGGCGTCAGCAAGCTGTTTGGGTGTGGAAAATCCGGCGGTGGACAGGTCGGGGGCGTTTTCAAGCCACGCAGCAAAAAATAATTTTTTAAGACTATCGGTATAGACAAGAGTTTATGGACAACAGAAACACCATCACCGGCCCAACAGACGGCACCCCGCAGCTGGTTGCCGACAATCAGGGCCTGCACGCCGATAACATGGGCAAAAGCTTCAAGAAGCGCCCGGTCGTCCGCGGCGTCAGCCTGTCGATTCAGCGCGGCGAGGTGGTCGGTCTGCTGGGGCCGAACGGGGCTGGCAAGACGACCTGTTTTTATATGATAACCGGCCTGATCCCGCTGGATTACGGTTCGGTCAAACTGGACGGACACGATATTTCCGACCTGCCCATGTATCGCCGTGCCCGCCTTGGCATCGGTTATCTGCCCCAAGAGGCATCCATCTTTCGCGGCATGACGGTCGAAAACAATATTCGCGCCGTGCTCGAGGTGGTCGAGAAATCCCGTGAACGTCGCGAAGCGGTGCTCGATGCCCTGCTGGCCGAATTCTCCATCACCCATTTGCGTCGCACCCCGGCGCTGGCGTTGTCCGGTGGCGAACGTCGCCGTGTTGAAATCGCCCGCGCACTGGCGTCCAATCCGCATTTCATCCTGCTCGACGAACCGTTCGCGGGCATCGACCCGATTGCCGTTGGCGATATCCGCGAGCTGGTCGCCCACCTGAAAGACCGAGGCATCGGGGTTCTGATTACCGATCACAATGTACGCGAGACACTGGACGTCATCGACCGTGCTTACATCATTCACGATGGCATGATGCTGATGGAGGGCGCGCCGTCGGACATCGTCGGCAACGAAGATGTCAGGCGCGTATATTTGGGTGATCGCTTCAGCTTATAACCCTCCGCCCTGTTTGGGACGGCTTTCAAAATGGCCATAACACCCAGACTCGATCTGCGCCAAAGCCAGTCTTTGGTGATGACGCCGCAATTACAGCAGGCGATAAAACTGCTGCAATTGTCGAACCTGGAACTGCGCGAATATGTCGAGCAGGAACTGGAAGAAAACCCACTGCTCGAACGTTCCGAGGCAGAAGACAACAGCGGCGATGGGCTCGGTGGCCCCGATAGCGGCGCGGCGGATGCGAATTCTGGCGACAGCGCCGAAGGCGAAGGGCTGGAAGCCGTCGATTTCAGCAACCCTGACAAAGATGGTGAAGCGCACGCCAACGATATGGACGTCGATATCGACAACGACTGGAACACAGAAGAAGTCAGCGACGCCGAGATTGCTGCGGCCTCGATGAGCGAACAGGCCTTTTCCGACTGGGGTTCAGGCGGCGGGTCGGGCACCGACATGGGTGGTGGCGGTGCCAACCTTGAAGAAATGATGCCGGAACACATTAGTCTTCGTGATCACCTGACAAGTCAGATGGCGATGACCCTGTTTGATCCGGTCGAGCGGATGATTGGTGCCATGCTGGTCGATATGTTGAATGACTCAGGGTATGTCAGCGGCGACCTGGAACAGGTATCGGACAGTCTTGGTTGTGATCTGGATCAGGTCGAAGACGTTCTTGGAAAATTACAGAAGTTCGATCCGCCGGGCATTTTCGCCCGCGATCTGGGCGAGTGTCTGGCGCTGCAACTGCAGGAACGCGATCGATATGACCCGGCCATGCAGACGCTGCTCGATAACCTGGATTTGCTGGCCAAGCGCGAGATTGCCGCACTGGTCAAGGTTTGCGGTGTCGATGAAGAAGATATCATCGACATGGTTGAAGAAATCCGAGAGTTGAATCCGAAACCGGCCGACCTGTTTGACGATGTCATCTCCCAGCCGGTTATCCCTGATGTCACCATGCGGGCGCAACCGGGCGGCGGCTGGATTGTCGAGCTTAATGCGCAAACCCTACCGCGCGTTCTGGTCAACAACACCTATTTCGCCCGTGTTTCCAAGACGGCCAGCAAAGCCGACAAGAACTACATCAACGAATGCTTCCAGTCGGCCAACTGGCTGGTCAAATCTTTGCACCAGCGCGCCACCACCATCCTTAAAGTGTCCAGCGAACTGGTTCGCCAGCAAGACGCTTTCTTCGCCCACGGGGTGCAGCATTTACGACCGTTGGTGCTGCGCGATATCGCCGACGCCATCGAGATGCATGAAAGCACGGTGTCGCGGGTGACCTCGAATAAATACATCTCGACCCCGCGCGGCATCTTCGAATTGAAATATTTCTTCTCTGCGGCACTGGCCTCAAAGTCGGGTGGTGATACGCACTCCGCAGAGGCGGTGCGTCATCGTATCAAAGAGATGATCAATGCCGAATCCGTCGACAAGATTCTGTCGGATGATAAAATAGTGACGGTCCTGAACGACGCCGGTATCGATATTGCGCGCAGGACAGTTGCCAAATATCGCGAGGCGCTGGGGATTCCATCATCGGTTCAGCGCCGCCGTGAAAAATGCTCGGCCCTTTAAAAAACGTGAGTTTTCCGGGCATAATGCGAACTTTCGGGGAAAACAATTGACACCTGCACCCGGGGGTTCTAATTTCCGGGCCTTCGCCGGGTTTTGACTTGGCAGACGGTCTGCCAAGACGGCAGGAAAATACATAACACGCAACAACATGGATAGCCGAACAGCCCGTCAGGGCACGACGGTTTTAATCAATGGAAATAGCAGTTAAAGGCAAGCACGTGGATGTCGGTGACGCCCTGCGTGGTCATGCTGAAAATGAATTAAACAACGCCGTTACCAAATATTTCGAGAAAGCGATCAACGCCAGCGTTATCTTCTCCAAGGAAGGTCACGGTTTCCGTACGGATATCTCTGTGCATGCCGGACGTGGCATGGTCATGCAGGGCGGCGGCAATGGTGCAGACGCTTACATCGCTTTCGATGGTGCGCTGGGGCGTATCGCCAAGCAGCTGCGCCGTTATAAAAGCCGGATCCGCGATCACCACAAGGGCAACGACGCCGATTTGGTCGCCGCTCAGTATGCGATTCTCGCACCCGAAGAGGGTGAGGAAGAATTGCCGGAACAGGGCCAACCGGCTATCGTTGCCGAAATGCCTCATGAAATTGCAACCCTGACAGTCAGTCAGGCGGTGATGCGCATGGACCTTGCTGACAGCCCGGCGATGATGTTCCGCAACAGTGCCCACGGTGGCTTTAACGTTGTTTATCGCCGTGCCGACGGTAACGTCGGATGGATTGATCCGAACAACGCCGATAATTCCTGACTGTTTAGGGAGTGGTCTGATGGAAATTTCTGACCTGATAACAACCGACAGTGTCGTTGCCGACCTTCGCGTAACGTCGAAAAAACAGTCCCTGCAGGAACTGTCGAAGACGGCTGCTGAAATTACCGGCCTGCACGAACGGGTTATCTTTGATGTGCTGATGGAGCGTGAGCGCCTTGGCACCACGGGTGTCGGAAACGGCATCGCCATTCCCCACGGCAAGCTGGCAAATCTGGACAAGCTGCACGGCTTGTTCGCCAGGCTCGACAAGCCGATTGATTTTCAGGCCATCGACGAACAGCCGGTCGACTTGATCTTCCTGCTGCTGGCCCCTGAATCGGCTGGTGCTGATCACTTGAAGGCGCTGGCGCGTGTTTCCAGGCTGCTGCGTGACAAGAAAATCTGCGAAAAACTTCGCGGCACCGACAGCCAGGAAGCGCTGTTTGCCATGCTGACTGAATCCGCAGCGCATCAGGCTGCGTAAAAACTACTCTTGCGGATCTACTTCAATTGTTTTGGTTTTTTTCGCACCCTCTATCTCGATGGTGCGTATTTCCGGTTCCGGCACATGGCGTTCAAGGTCGATGTGCAATAAACCATTATCCATGTTGGCTCCGATAATCTCGATTCCCTCTGCCAGCACGAAGCTGCGCTGAAACTGTCGGGCGGCGATGCCACGGTGCAGGTAGGTGCGTTTCGGACCGTCGTCGACTTGGCGACCCCGGACAATCAACTGGTTGTCCTCGGTGGTGACAGACAGGTCGTCCATGGAGAACCCGGCGACGGCAATGGAAATGCGCAGGGCATGCTCACCGGTTTGTTCGATGTTGTAGGGCGGGTATCCGTCGCCACCGGCTTTCGAGACCCGGTCGAGAATTTGTTCGAAATGGTCAAAGCCGAGCAATAGCGGACTATTGAAGGCGGACATACGTGACATGATGGCGTCTCCTCTTTGAGCGAGTATCTCCACGACGGCCCTTCAATAGGCACCGACGATAGTTGCCATCATCCGTGCGACGGGGTGGAAAAGTCAAGGTTTTGAGTGATTTGCGGTTTTTGAAAATATTTGGCAACACTTAACCGGGGTCTAGTGGGCCCCGTCATACATATTGTAAAATCATTCTGTTCCGGGGTTTGTTCTGGCCTTGCGGGAAAGGGTGTGTCGCGTGCACAAATCCATAACAGAGCCACACAAAACGTCGCTTGATGAGTTGTTCGCCAACCTTGGTAGCAGCCCTGATGGGCTGACCGGCGAACAGGTCAGGGATCGCCTTCGGGCCTATGGCAAGAACGAGCTCAGGGTGCGTCGGGCAACGCCTGAAATTATCAAGTTCCTGCGCCAGTTCAAAAATTTTTTCGCCCTGCTGTTGATGGTCGGCGGTGCATTGGCATTGCTGGCCGAACGGCTCGACCCCGGTCAGGGCAATTTGTACATCGCCTATGCGCTGCTTGGCGTCGTCGTTTTGAACGCCGCCTTTACCTATGCCCAGGAACACCAGAGCGAAAAAATCATGGAGAGCTTCAAGAAGCTTCTGCCATCAATGGCGACGGTGCAGCGCGATGGCGAGGTGCAGCGTCTTGAGGCTAAATTTCTGGTTCCGGGTGATGTTATCCGTCTGGCCGAAGGAGACCGCATTCCCGCCGACGGACGGTTAATCGAAGAAAGCCTTCTCAGGGTCGATATCAGCGGCCTGACAGGCGAGAGCGAGCCGCAACGCTTGCGGGTCGACGCCACCAGCGAGCAACTGCTCGACAGTCGTAATATGGTGTTTTCCGGCAGCATGGTTCAAAGCGGCACCGGCAAGGTAATGGTCAGCAACACCGGCATGTCGACGCAGATGGGCGACATCGTCAAGCTGACCAAAGAAACCAAAGAAGTGCCGACCCCCATACACCGGGAACTGACCCACTTCATCAAGGTTATTTCGAGCATTGCCATTACCCTGGGCGTGCTGTTCTTTCTGGTCAGTGTAGGCATCGGCAAGGGCCCCATCGTCAGCCTGATTTTCGCCATCGGCATCATTGTCGCCAACGTGCCCGAAGGATTGTTGCCGACGGTGACCCTGTCGCTGACCATGGCCAGCAAGCGCATGGCCGGCAAGATGGCACTGATCAAGAATTTGGAAAGTGTCGAAACCCTGGGCAGCACGACGGTGATTTGTACCGATAAAACCGGCACCCTGACGCAAAATCGGCTGGCGGTCTCGACCCTGGTCATTAACGGTCACGAGCATGCTGCCGACAGTCTGGCGGTTCTCGACGAAGAAGGGCTCGAAGACCTGTGGAATGTGATGACGCTGTGCAACAACGCCAATCTGACCGGCGACGGCTACGCCGGTGACCCGACCGAAGGCGCGTTGCTGGAGTTCGCCCATACCATCCGCCCGATTACCGGCACCGGCGAGGGCTCGAGAATTTCCGAGCAACCGTTTGACTCGACCCGCAAGTGGATGGCCGTGGTTTGCCCCAGGCCCGATGGCAAGGGCCCCCGATCCTACATGAAGGGGGCACCGGAAATCGTCCTCGATATGTGTGACCGGGTGCTGATCGACGGCGAGGTGCTGGATATGACCGACGAGCGGCAGGCACATGTGCTTGCAGACTATCAACGGCTGGCCGGACGCGGCGAGCGCGGCCTGGCCTTTGCCAGCATTAACGCCGAAGACGAAAGCATCAGCGAAAAGGGTTATGTCTTTCTTGCCATCACCGGCATGCGCGATCCGCCCAGACCGGAAGTCCCTGATGCATTGACAAAATGCCGAACCGCCGGAATCCGGGTGATCATGATGACCGGTGACAATGGCCTGACGGCGGAAACCATTGCCCGACAGATCGGCATGATCAGCGGTCACGGAACCATTGTGAACGGTGCCGACCTGGAAGCCATGAACGATGACGACCTTGACCGGGTACTTGGCAATGACTCGCTGATCTTCGCGCGCATTTCGCCGGTACAGAAACTCCGCATCGTTCAGGCGCTGCAACGCGCGGGCGAGGTCGTGACCGTTACCGGCGACGGTGTCAACGATGCCCCGGCGCTAAAGAACGCCGACATGGGCGTGGCCATGGGAATTGTCGGGACCGACGTTGCAAAAGAAGCCAGCAACATGGTGCTGATGGATGACAACTTCGCCACCATCGTCGTTGCCGTCGAGGAAGGTCGGGCAATTTTCGAGAACATCAAGAAATTCGTCGCCTACATTCTGACCAGTAATATTCCGGAAATCCTGCCGTTTATCGCCTTCGTGCTGCTCGATATTCCATTGCCACTGACGGTGGTGTTGATTCTGAGCATCGACCTTGGCACCGATATCGTTCCGGCCTTGGGGCTGGGCGCGGAAAGGCCTGAGAGCGATGTCATGCACAAACCACCTCGCGCACGGGACGAACGGCTGCTGACCAACAAGATGCTGGGCATGAGCTACGGCATCATTGGCATGGTTCAGGCGGCTGCCGGATTTTTCAGCTTCTTCGTTATCCTGAATGCTGGTGGCTGGCAGTGGGGCGAGGCGCTGGCCAGCAATGATGCTTTGTATCGGATGGCGGTGACGGGGTTCTTCGCCTCAATCATTATTTGCCAGATCGCCGACGTCATCATTTGCCGCACCCGTCGCCAGAGCCTGTTGACGGTGGGCGTTTTCAGCAATCATCTGGTGCTGTTCGGGATTGCCACCGAACTTTTGTTGCTCAGCATGATCTCGTATATTCCGGCCTTCAACACGTTCTTCGGCACCGCTCCGCTGCAAGCGTGGCAGTTGAGCCTCAGCATTCCGTTCGCGCTGTTGATCCTGTTCGGTGATGAAATTCGCCGCGTCTTCGTGCGCCGCGGAAACCCCTTTGTGCTCAGGTGGCTGACCTGGTAAGTGCAGGAAAGTCACGGTGAAAATGCGTCTAAAGATTTGACGTGCTATGTGGATGAAAAACATCTAAAAAAACGTATCAATGAGCCTTCGTGGCCTAACATTCCCGCAAGATTTCGGTTAAAGGCAGAAAGCGCAAGCTCCCATGGAAATGTCTCATTTAACAAACTCATTTCTGGATAATTTCCTTTTGGGAACGATGCCGTCAAGCATAGCCACAAGTGTTTTGGGCTATCTGGTTGCCGCCGGATTGATTGGCAAAATTCTCAGGCGTCCGTGGCTTGAGGGTCAAAGCATCGGGTTGCTCATTTTGGCTGCGGGAAGTGGCGTGGCTCTATATTTGACTCGCTGGCTTGGGGTGAGTATCGATTTCTTCGGAATCCTGAGTATCGCTTTTATCGTCGGGCTGGTTGCCATTTTGAAAGCGACCGCTTTTTGTCGACCTTATCCAGGTCAACCGGCGGGTCCCACCGTTTGGTATGCGTTTGGCTTTCTAACGCTTATCATATGGGGCGTTCGTATTCTAATGCCGTATCCGGCCGCTGCTTACTCAATCTATCAGGCGTGGAACCCACTCTATCTGGATAGCAGTTTTCAGCAGAATTTATTTCTCCTGGAACAACATATGGCTCAAGGAAGTGGGTTTATGACGACCGGCAATATCGCCTATGCGGTAGAGGGGCTAGGGCTTGCAGCCTTGAATAAATGGATTTTCGGCGTTCAATCTTTTCCAGCGACGAACGCGTATTCAGTAGCCGCCGTGATCGCCGCCGTGGGAATTCTTTTGTTTGGTCTCAGGCGTAATATTTTTGCCGTTTTGGCATTTGCGTTGATGTTTTTGGTTTTCTATCGACACAGCTCAAGCTTCGGTGTGGTAACAAAAAACGATTGGGATGACACGGCTCTCTTTTTAGGGGGCACAACGGCCATGTATTACATGGTCACAGGCGAGGCTGGACGCACCGCCCGTTTTGGTGCCGCGTTTGCCTCTTCCATGATGGTTATATCTCGATCCTATGGTGCCGTATATTCGGCATTTATTGGGTTGCTGGGATTCTCTGCCGATGTGAAAGCGCGAATCTGGAAAAGAAACTTTCTGGGCTGGGTCGCCTACGCGTTTGTCCTTGGTGCTCTGTCATTTCGTGAAATGTTTCCCGTCGTCTTCAACAGGGACGTATTTCAAGCTCGCTTCAAGATGATGGAAATTCATCCACGGTCCTTTGACAAAACTTTATTCGGCACCTTGGGGGATTGGGGAATTGTACCCGACACCGTGCATTTTAATTACCCCGTTCCGATTATTCTGCCAGCAGTCCTGATGCTGCTTGTTTTGATTTATATGAAAGGCGGTTGGCGGGGGCACAGACTAAAAGCGTTTGCGATTGTCTTGTCGCCTTTCATGTTGCTGTTGGCCCCGTTGGGGGTCGAGCTTTTAACCGGATTTAGAAAAGGCCTTGGCTTTAGCAAGCTGTACGTTGTTTCAATATTTTTCTTTAGTTGGTATCCGTGCTGGTTGTTGTCTCGTGTGCAATTGCCCCCTTTTTGGAGAACGGCCGCGTCGAGGCTTGAGTTATTATCGAAAGTCGGCGGACCGGCCTTGATTGTCATCATCGCGCTAGGGGTGGTGATAAAATATGATGCCATCACCAAATGGTATCAGCACGCAACCGAGGTTTATTTGAGTTCTGACACCGATGTAGCCATCGCACGCGGATTAAAAGATACGTATAGGTCGCCAGCGGAGTGGCAGTGCATCGTCGATCGTCCCGTCATGTATTTTTATTACGAACCGGGCCTGGGATTGAGGAGTTTTATCGGGGGTGACGTGTTTAAGGACTATGATTTCTGGAGTGACGATGTTCAGGGAAAGCTGGAAAAATCGGAGCGCTTTGAAAGTATCGTAGAGAATTTGGGCTATCCTAATCTGTACTATTCATTCCCAATGGGAGCAGGGTACAGCGAGTGGATGGAGACGGACGCTTCCCTTGCCTATTTGGATGAGATAAAAAATTTCAGTAAGATGACCTATGTTCGCCATTCAGTCTGTGCAATGGGCGGGTGTTTTTATGTAACCGGGCCAGAAAATAAAAAATCCTCAAAAGCTTGTTTGAATTGATGATGCATTAGGTTAGTCGCAAGAATAGCATCCCGCGGCTTTAGCCCCGATTGGTTCTGACGGCAAGTGTTTCAAGAATACAGGGACCTCGTTTTTAGTAATTATACAGGGCGCTACACCAAGAGGGGGCGGAAGACGACGGATGAACGAAGTAAGAGTTCATGAATTTCCGTTTCAAATGGCGGTAGTTGCTGCCTGCATTTTTGTGATTGCGGGAACACTGGTTCCCGGCGTTCCGTTAGAATTTCTGAGGTTTGTTGCCCTCGCCGTCCTGGCAGCCCAGGTGTGGGTCGAGCGCCGCGCCACAGGATCGCTGTTTCTGACCTCGCCGCCGTTCCTGTTAGCGGCCATACCGACGGTATTTTTTTCTGTTCTGCCGGGGTTGCTGTCTATCAACCCGATTGGCCGGTTCCGACCGGAAATATTGAGCTACATAGGCAGTGATGCAGAACGCATCATCCTTGTGTTTTCCATGGCCGCATTGGTAATTCATGGGGTCGTTTGCCGTTTTGCCGTATCAAGCCTCCGGCAATCCGGTGGCGGGCTACTTTCTCATACAAAAATGACTTTCTCTCTTGTCGCCGTTTTCTCATCTGTCCTGTTTCTAACCTATGGTGCCCTGATCTGGATGGCGGACAGTTTTCCATGGGCCTCATCAATTTTTGGACCTTTCAAGACCTTTGCCATACCCACACTGGCGTTTTTGATGATCTGTCTTGTGCGCTGGGCTGCTGATGGTGGCTGGGGCCTGAAGGTGCTGACGATCACGATGTTTGCCGCTACGGTCGCCGTCCTTATTGTTACTCGCGAAGGTAAGATTCCCATATTTATGGTTCTTGCCGGATGGCTTTACTGGTTGCGATTAAAAAATGTCCCGTTCAGAAATATATTTTTAAGTGGGCTGGCAGTTATCTTGCTGGCCATTTCCCTGATCCAGATATCACAAATTATCCGCACGCCCCATGTGTCGATGTTGGCGAACTTGACCGATGACAATCCGATCTTGCGGGTTCTTGTCAGGAAAGCCGTTTGGCGTCAGACGGAGACAGGATATTGCCTTCTCAATGTCATTGATGCGCATGGGGACACGCCGCTGCAGGCTTCCAGACAGTTGTTCTGGTTGGAGGGCCTGGTGCCGCGCGCTCTTTGGCCAGACAAGCCGAATATGTCTAAGGGGGACGATTATGCGACAGATTACTGCAAGTTTATTAAAGGCAGAGCCCCCAGCCCAACCGGACGGCACAGCGCCTCCATCACTTTGCTGGGTCAGCCGATTATTCATGGTGGAATGACGGGGCTCATTCTGCATGGGGGACTTTTGCTATTCGGGCTTGGGGGGTTGGCCTGGGCGACGCGATCACCCGGCAGTCTGTCATCCTTGACTGTTGTCGCGTTGCTGCCCTGGTGGATAGACTTTGATCAGGATTTTGTCCTGTATGTGGCGAACTTGGTGAAGTTTTTCCTGATAATGCTGCCGATGATCTTTATTGTCGCATTCTTGGATAACAACCGAAAAGACGAGATCCCTTAAATGCCATCGGACGACACCCCGGCCCCGAAGAAGCGCCCGCTCAGGATTGCCATTAACGGCACCCATGCAAAGAGTGGCGGCGGTGTTACGTATCTTCGTAATCTGTTGCCGGAACTGGCCGAGATACCGGACCTGGAATTACACCTTTTCTTGCATGCCGATCAGATGGAGTTGTTTTATCCGGTTCACGAGAAAGTCCGGGTGACCCTGTTCCGCTTCAAGCCGACATTTTTTAGAACCCTGATATGGGAGCAATTCGCCATCCCCCTGAATGCCTGGGGAATGGGGACAGATGTGGTTTTCTCGCCAGCCAATTACGGCCCGATATTTGGACGAAACCATGTCATCTTGTTGCGCAACGCGGTGTCGGTTATCCAGTTCACGCGCCGCATCGGGGCGATCATGTACTGGGCGGTTCTGGCGGCGGCGACGTTTGTTTCGTTGGCAACGGCGAAGAAGGCAATCGCGGTGTCGGGTTATGCAAAAAAACTGCTGTCTTTTGGCATGCCGAAGTTTCTCGGTCGCAAGGTCGAGGTTGTCCATCATGGCACCCGACAAGTGGATGGCGGAAAAACACATACGCCGCATCCGGATGGTTGCGTGCTCGCGGTCTCCGACATCTATATCCAGAAGAACTATCACACCCTGCTGCGTGCCCATGCGGTGCTTGTAAAAAAACATCCGGACCTGAAGCTTTTCATCGTCGGGCGCGAGATCGACGCCGATTACGCGTTCGAACTGCGTCGATTGACCAAAGAATTGAATCTGGAATCGCACGTCGTCTTCAAGGGGCATGTCGAGACGGAAGAGCTGGACGGGTTGTATCAGAATTGCAGGTTGTTTGTTTTTCCGTCTCTGGTCGAAACCTTCGGCAATCCGTTGTTAGAGGCAATGGTGGTTGGCGCACCGATTGCGTGTTCGAACGAGGCGGCAATGCCGGAAGTGCTTGGCGATACCGGTATGTTGTTCGATCCCAGGGATCATCAGGACATGGCGGCGAAGATAGAGGCCTTGCTGTCTGATGAAAAACTTGGCAAGGAACTTGGCGCAAAGGCCGCCATCAGGGGAAAGCTGTTCGTCTGGAAAAACACGGCCAGTGAAACAGCCACGGTGCTTAAGAATGCTGCCGGACGCTGGTTCGAGATCACAAGACCGGTCCGATGAGCCGATCTGTCCTGATCGTCACCTTGCCGCCATTGACCGGGGGTGTTCCGGCAAAAACGGAAATTCTTTGCCGACATCTGCGCAGCCTTGGTCATCCGGTGACGGTGTCACATTATGCGACCTTAAGTGATTATCCCGAACTGGTGGTGCCATCCTGGCAGATGCTGTCAGGCAAACGCCCGGCCATGCGGGAAGGTCAATGCTTTGGAGATTTTTCGTCGGTGGCGGTTGGCTGCCGCTTCCCGGAACTGGAATTCCAGTACTTCAAGCCATCAGCTTTCTGGCAGGAACTGATAGAAAGCCACGACCGACACATCGCCGTCGGAGGCACCACGCTCGCATCCTATCCATTGATGTGCGCCGGTATTCCGCATCTGGTTTGGTGTGCCAGCACCATGATCGCCGACAGGGTCGACCGTCGGGCGGCGATGCCGGTGGCGCGGCGACTGTTAGACCGTTTTATTGTCGGCTCGGTCCAACGCGCCATGGAAAAGAAAATCCTGTCTGCATCAACTCAGATTATGGCAGTCAGTTCCTACACACGGGACACGCTGATTAAAGCGGGCGGGAATTCCGAAAATATTTCCCGCGTTCCGATCCCGGTTGACGTGGACCGCTTTCATTTGCCATCGACACCTGCCGATACAGGGGTCATCGGCTTTGCCGGGCGGCCTGGCGACCCTCGCAAGAATCTTGGGCTCTTGTTTGGTGCCCTGAAGCGACTGCTCGATCAGGGGCAATCTGTCACGTTGCGGCTGACCGGCGATGAGCCTTCGGAATTGTCACCCGTGATCCGCCGTCTTGGTATTTCGGACCATATCACCTGGACCGGCTGGCTGGATGACGATGCCCTGCCGGAATTTTATCGGGGCCTGGACATTTTCGTTATTCCTTCCCTGCAGGAAGGACTTAACATCGCCGGGGTACAAGCGATGGCGTCCGGTGTTCCTGTTGTCTCGACCCGTTCGGGCGGCCCAGAAGATTATGTCATTGATGGCGAAACAGGCCAGCTTGTCGGGTTCGATGAAAAAGACATGGCTATGGCCATCGGCGACATCGTTTCTTCAAGACAGCGGCGTGACGAAATGTCGGCCAAGGCCAGGGCTTTTGCCGTCCAACACTATGGCCGTCAGGAATTCGCAGACGGCCTTGCCGCTGCATGGCAACAGACATGGGGGGAAACACCATAGCGACCAAGTTGACATATCTGGTGTCACACCCGATCCAGTATCAGGCTTCCCTGTTGGCCCGGATCGCCGCGCATGGTGACATTAATTTGCGGGTCGTCTTCGAACGCACGTCTTCGCAAGCGGATCATTTCGATTCCGGCTTCGGACGTACGGTTGAATGGGACGTTCCGCTGCGCGAAGGCTATGACAGCGTCGTGCTTTCCGACACCGATTTACAGACGGAAATCGCGGACGCCGATATCGTGTGGTTGCACGGATGGCAAACGCCAATGCTTCGCCATGCCCTGATGCTGGCCAGGCAAAAAGCCGTTCCGGTGTTGATGCGTGGCGAGAATTGCGATCTGGCAATGCCCGATGGATGGGGCCCCAAGGGTTGGTTGAAGCGTTTTTATCTGAGCCGAATTTTCGAGCAATGCCAGGGATTCCTTGCCATCGGTACGGAGAACGAAAATTACTATCGCGCCCGCGGGGTGTCGGCTTCGCATATTTTTCAGATGCCCTATGCCGTTGATAATGACACGTTTGCGGACAAGGCGCTGAAGGCGGCAGAGCAGCGCGCAAGCCTGAAGGCATCTCTCGGCATTGCACCGGAACAAAAGGTGGTTTTGTTCGCCGGAAAATTTCAACACCGCAAACGGCCCGACCTGTTGGTTCAGGCAATGAAGCCGCTGCTTGGCGACGGTTCGCCGGTTTTGGTGTTTGTCGGCAGCGGCGACATGGATGGGGAATTGCGGCGCATGGCCCCAGAGGCGATTTTCACCGGTTTCAAGAATCAATCGGAATTGCCAGCCTTTTACGATCTTGCCGATGTTTTCGTATTGCCGTCGGAGCGGGAGCCCTGGGGGTTGGCCGTCAACGAAGCAATGGCTTGCGGCACGGCGGTGATCGTCAGTGACCAGGTCGGGTGTGCCGTTGATCTTATCGGCCCGGATTGCGGCCGGGTGTTCCCTGCCGGTGATGTCCGAGCTTTGACAGAGGCTCTTCTGCACTGCCTCGAAAATGCCGATGCCATGGGCAAGGCAGCGACTGAGAAAATTACGGGCTGGGACTTCGATGCCGATGTGCGTGGCTTAACAACGGCACTTGATGCCCTCAAAGGTGATGCATGACGCTCGCCCTTTCATGGCCGCAACCGCCAGCCATTGTTGTTGTCGGGCAAACTTTCGATGCGTCACGCACGACAGGACGGGTGGCGGCGATGCGGGCGCTTGGGTGTCGGGTGGTCCAGGTGCCAACGACACCGCCAGGACAGGATTACGAGACACCACCGTCGTTAATGCAGCGGCTACGCTATCGACTACGGTTGCCCGCCGATGTCGCGGGCAGTAATGAATCCTTGCTCGCTGCCATTGCTCAGGGCGCGGACGTCTTGTGGCTTGATGCAGCCGATATGATTTGGCCAAAGACATTGCAGCAGGCAAAACGTGTCAATCCGGATATCAAGATTATCTGGTATGCCGAAGATGACATGATGAACCACCGTTTGCGTACCCGTTGGCTGGAGCGATCCTTAAGTCTGTTTGACCTTTGGGTAACGACCAAGTCCTTTAATGCAGACGTCAGCGAAATGCCGTCTCTGGGTGTCATTGACGTGTTATTCGTCAACAACAGTTTCGATGCGAACCTGCATCGTCCCATTGCTGCTTCCGACCAGGATAAACAACAGTTCGGCAGCCCTGTCAGTTTTATCGGCACCTTTGAAGAGCCCCGTGCTCAGAGTCTTTTACACCTCGCCAGACAGGGATTCTCCGTTCGCGTCTGGGGTAATGGATGGGGTGACTGGGTTGGGCGGCACGATAATCTGCGAATTGAAAACCGGCCTGCCTATAACGATGACTTTGCTCGCGTTATCGCAGCCAGCGACATCAACCTGTGTTTCCTGCGCAAGTCCAATCGTGATTTGCAAACCTGTCGTTCCATCGAGATTCCGGCTTGTGGCGGCTTTATGGTCCACGAGCGGAATGACGAAATCACAGCTTTGTTTCGCGAGGACAGGGAGGCAGTATACTTTTTTGATAATGATGCGTTGGTCGAGGCGTGCGAAAATTGGCTTAGGCGGGATGATGATCGCGGGCGTATTGGCCAGGCCGCACGTAACAGGGCGTTTGAGCTAGACTTGTCACACGAATCAAACGTTGTCCGGATTCTCAATGCGGCAGGGTCACAAGGTGCAGGTGGGAAATCATGAAGATAATCGTTAATGCGATTTCCGCCAAGACCGGTGGTATTATGACCTATACGAAAAACCTGATGCGATCATTGGCCAAGCGCAGCGTCGATGTTGTGTTCGCGTTGCCATCTGAAACCAACCTTGAAGCGGATGTTCCGGTCATTCACATGCCCGCTGATCGCATGGGCCCTGTTCCCCGACTTTTATGGGAGCAGACCATGTGGCGGCGAACTGTTTCTTCCCACAAGCCTGACATCCTGTTTTCATCGGCCAATTTCGGATTGTTGGCACCGCCGGTGCCGCAGGTATTGCTGGTTCGCGAGGGTGGGCTGTTCGATCCCTATTATCTGACCAACGTCGCGCCGAGTTTGTATACGAAACCAATATTTCACCGCATTGCACGGCGCAAACTGATTGTCGCTTCGGCGCAGGCGTCTGATGTTGTGATGACGCCGACCCAAACCATGAAGGATCTTCTGGTGTCATGGGCCGGGGGGCTGGAAGGCCGTGTTGAAAAAAACCAATACGGCACCCTGTCCGATGTTTTCACACCTGAGGGCGAGCAGCGGGGCTGGAATCAGGATGGTGTTCTGAAACTGCTTTTTGTTTCAGCATATTATCCGCACAAACAACCGGGGCTGGTTTCAGAAGCCGTCAAGCTACTTAACGAGGCGGGCTTTTCGTGTCATCTAAGCGTCACCATGGAGATGGAACAAATCGCCGGAACACGAGGTGGGGCACAGGATCATTTCCTGTTGGGTAAGGGCATCGAAAGGGGACAGGTCAGCATGCTCGGGCATGTTCCCTATGACCAACTTCCCGATTTGTACAAGGAAAATGACCTGTTTGTTTTTCCGTCCCTTTCGGAAACCTTTGGCCACCCATTGGCCGAGGCGATGAGTATTGGAATGCCGATCATGGCATCTGACACGCCGGTCCACCGAGAGGTCTGTCAGGATGCGGCAGAATATTTTTCGCCCCTGTTGCCGTCGGATCTGGCGCAGCAGATTCGGGAGCTGGATGCTAATCCCAGCCGTCGTCAGCAGATGGGCGAACTGGGTCAGACATACGTAAAATCGAATTTCTCGTGGGAAGACCACGTTGATCGGCTGCTTGATATTTTCGAGCGGGTTATTGCTGCTCGTCGCCGCTAACGCTCTCCCATGTTTTTTCATCTTTTAACAGTAAAAACAAGACGACGATGAAGCTGGCTGAATAAGCGACGGACAACCCGAGTCCAAGCGAGATATCGGCGTGCATCAAGCTGGTAAAACCTAACGCTGTCATAAAAAACAACCCTGCGTACTGAACGGCCCGCCCAACCAGAATCTTGTGGGCGTGACGCGCGGTCAGACAGTAAGACTTAAGAGTTTCAAACAGGCTTAAGAAAACAAGCATACCAGACAGGGCGATAACAATATCAACGATGGGGGCCCATGTTTCGCCAAACAACCAGGGGATCACCGGTTCGGCAAACAGAACGGTCAGAACGCCCGCCACAAAAAGCGGGAAGAACATGTATATCAGCACCCGGTTGCGCCCGGCACGGCGGCGCCATCGGTCTTCCGTACGCCCGAACCAGACGGCCATGATGCGGTCGGTTATTGGCGAAATTATCTGATGCGGAACGATGGCCAGGCGCTGCGCCTGAAAGAAATACCCGGCCGTCGCCTCGCCGCCGATAAGGCTGGCAAGCAGGATGGTTAATCTCTGGAAGCTTCCTTCGAGCACACCGTCGAGCCAACCGCCGCGGGCCTCAGCAAAAAGGGTGCGCATGTCAGTCCACGACAGGGGTTGAATTGTCCGCCATGTCAGGCCGCCAATTTTCCAGAGGCCGAGCAGGCCAATAATGGAAACAATCATCTCGCGGACAAACAGCACGACCCATCCGCCGCCCATCAGAACCAGCCCAAGCGCCGCGAGGTGCCCGACCATGCTGGCACCAGTTTCGATGATCGCCAGTTTCCTGAACGGCATGGAACGTTCGAAAAAGGCCCGGTTAACGCCGGTCCAGTGACGAAGGCCGACGGCCAGAACCAACATTGCTTCCCATTGGCCCAGCGAGTTTGTCGCCGCCATCCACAGAAAAATAATCAAGGTCGCCACAACGGTTTCGTAAGCAAGGGCTGAAAAATAAATGTCTTTTGTTGCCCCATCTAAATCGGCTTCGGCCTTGCGGATAATCAGAATGTTCAGGCGCGGCGACAAAATGGTGTAGACGATGGATGCCCCCGCCAGAATGATGGCGAAACGGCCGAATTCCTCGGGGAAAATATATCGAACCAGAACCAGATTGACGGCAAAGGCCAACACCGCTTGAAACCCCTGGCCGAAAACCAGAAAGCCGCCGCCAATTTTCAATTCTTTGCTGTTGGCCGTTGTCATTCATATCCCCCGGTCCCGCCTTTGCTATCTGATGCGGGATGCGACAGTATGCAGCCAGACGCCTTCCGACAAAAGGCAAAGGAATGACCAATATTCAAGAACGTGGACAATAACTGATGTGCGGTATCGCGGGAATCGTTGGACAATCCCCGGTCAATGGTGATGCCGTTCGGGCGATGACGGACTTGATGGTCCATCGCGGCCCTGATGGCGAGGGGCTGTGGCAAAGCACAGACGGTCGGACCTGTCTTGGTCATCGCAGGCTGGCGGTTCTTGATCTTCACGACCGTGCGGCCCAGCCGATGACCAGCGTCGATGAAGACTTGGTGCTGACCTACAACGGCGAGATTTATAATTACCTTGAATTGAAATCTCGGCTCGAGGCCGAGGGGGTAATTTTTAGAACCAGTGGCGATACAGAAGTGGTGCTAGAGGCCTATCGGGCGTGGGGCGAGGACTGCCTCGGCGAATTTAACGGCATGTTCGCCTTCGCTATTTATGACCGACGGCAGAATCGTCTGTTCTGTGCCCGCGACCGTTTTGGTGAAAAACCGTTCCTGTTTCTGGAACAGGACGGGGTCTTTGCATTTGCGTCCGAATACAAGGCCCTGTTCGTATTGGCTGGTGTTGATGTCGATATTGACGAACGCGCCTTGATCAACTTTTTTGACAAACCGGCCAGTGGTTTGGACCACGATCGCGATACTGTATTCCGGGGAATTTGTCAGTTGCTGCCGGGCGAAAAACTGACCGTCGAACTGGATGATCTGTCATGGGCGGCGACGAAATACTGGACCGGCGTGGTCGCGCCCCGCGATGACGCGATATCCGATGCTGATGCCATCACCCGGTTTCGCGACTTGCTCGCCGATGCCGTGAAAATCCGCTTGCGCAGCGATGTCGCCACCGGGTCGTGTCTGTCCGGTGGCCTCGATTCCAGTGCCATTACATACCTGTCCCGGGGGCTGCAGGGCGATGATGCCCCCTATCACACTTTCACCGGGCGGTTCCCGGGCAGCCCGGCTGACGAAGGGGCGTGGGCCGAACAGGTGGCGGCGGCGACGTCTGCCAAGGCCCACGAAACATTTCCCGATGCCGAAGGGTTCATGACCGATGTGGAAAATTTCATTTGGCTGAATGAACTGCCGGTCGATAGCGCCAGCCAATACGCCCAGTGGTGCGTCTTTCGCACCGCGGCTGATGCCGGGGTAACTGTGCTGCTCGACGGCCAGGGGGCGGATGAAATTCTGGGGGGATACGAGCAATATTTCGTTGCCTATTGCCAGACGCCTGCGGGCCGGTCTGAGGAGGCGAAAATCCGGAAACGCTACCCAATGGCATTCTCCAACGCCGATCAGGGCTGGAAAAAGGCGTTGCCATCAGGGATCAGGCGTTTTGCCGCCCACATGTTTCAGCGTGGCACGGACCTGCGTTTTGGCATCCGGCCTGAATGGGACAATGCCATGTCAGGGTCCGATAGCCCGCCCGAAAGTCTGCTACAGGCATTGCACCGGGACTCTTGCGACGGGTTTCTGACGACCCTGCTGCGTTATGGCGATCGAAACTCGATGGCTCATTCGCGAGAGGTCAGGTTGCCGTTCTGCGATCATCGCATCGCCGAATTTGCCTTTTCTCTGCCGCCCCGCCTGTTGATGGGCGAGGCCCAGACCAAACGCCTGTTGCGCGAGGCGATGCGCGGCGTTTTGCCGGAGCCCATCCGCACCCGTTGGAACAAACAGGGTTTCCTGCCACCCCAAGCCGACTGGTTGCGGGGCGAATTGTTTGATGTTGCCGAAGACCTGTTCAACAGCCCGTCATTTATCACCAATTCCATCTGGGACGCATCGTGGTGGCAAGGTGCGCTCGGCCGGTTGCGCGCCGGTGAAGGCGGATTGGCGACAGCCTTGTGGAAGCCTTTTATCAGCGAGCTGTGGACGCGCCATTTCGTTGAACGGGTGAAGGCGCAGCCCCGGGTGTCTGCCTTAATCCAATAATCTCTCATAGGCCGCAACCAGCCGGTCGATGTAGTCATCCCAGCCGTATACGTCGTTGACGGTGTCACGCGCCGCCTGTCCCATGCTTGTGCGACGGCTCGCATCTGCGACCAGACCAGCAAGCGCCATCGACAAGGCAGCCGCATTGCCGGGGGGAACGATTATGCCGCCGGAACTGCCGCCATGGATCAGGATATCTGCCGCCCCGACGGGCTCGCTGACGACAACCGGCAGTCCCGCCGCCATCGCTTGCGGGACGACCATGCCGAATCCTTCTTCGATGGACGGCAGGCAGAAAATATCGGCGTCGGCATAAATTTTCGGCAGATCGTGCCCCGCTACGGGGCCCCGGACATGGATGTTGTCCGATGCCAGTCGGTCCAGCGTCGGCTTGAATTCTTCTTCGATGGGGCCGATGAGATGCAGTTCCGCCGGGTCTTTTATCTGGGCAAATGCATTGATCAGCGTCGGCACCCCTTTGCGCAATCCGACCGAACCAACAAACAATATGCGACATGGGCGATCAGAAGGGCGATCAGAAGGGCGATCCGGGGCGCTATATCCGTCGAGGTCGACGCCCAGCGGATTGACGATCAGCTTGTTCAGGTCGATGCCGCTTTTGGCAAAGGTCTGTGCCGAATGCCGCGACAGCACGGCGATGGCGTCGGCCTGTTCGTATTCGGCCAATTCGCGTTCGATGATTCCGGGGTCGGTTGCCTGAAACGTCAGGCCGTGGCGTTTGTATTCTTCCGTCAGAACATCTGTTTGATGAACGATATGGGTGGACCCGCGCTCAATCACCACCTTTAGCCCTAAATCATGGGCAACGGGAATGGCTTCCAAGGTGGCCGAACTCCAACCTGTCAGGATATCGGCGGTACAGCCGGGCAGGTTGCGCGCAGCAAATCGCCCGAAGGCCCGTGCGATGGCCAGGTCCGGCTTCGCTCCGAGCCCCAGCTTGTCATGCAGGCGACGCCGCAATTCCAGCCATGGCGCGGTACGCATCTTCGCGTCATGCCCCAGCCAGCGTCGTGCGGCAAAGGCCGGATAGGTGGTGTTAAGGCTTTCCAGCAGGCCACGCCGATGCAGCCCCCGGGCCATCTCGAAGGCATGGTAACGGCCATGGACACTGACACGGACCTTCATGGTGTCTCCCCGATAATACGTTCGAACAACGTTTCAAGCTTATCGGCCTGACGCGGCCAGGAATAGGCGTTCAGGTTATCCGGGTCAGCAACAGGGGTGTCGTTTGTCGTCTGCGCGAGGGCATCGGCGACGGCCTCAGGTGTCACGGGCGTTGAGGGCGTCAGCAAAAGCCCGCCGATGTTACGGGCAATTTTTTTGGCCTCATTACCCTCGCCGGGAACGCTGATGACCGGGCGTCCGGCGGCCAGCAATTCCAGCGTCTTGTGCTGAAACAGACAATGGGGGTTGTGGATATAGGCATTAACGTGGGCGAGGCGTTGCCGGTCGTTAAGCTCGACCATCGGCATGAACGGGTTCAGGTCGACCCTTGCAAGTCCATCAAGGCGGTGGATTTGTCGCTCGACACGGTCGATGTCATTTCCGGCATAGGCAAAGACGGCGTCGTTGATGGATTGTTTGCGCAACCACATCGCCAACCCGTCGAGCAGGATGCCGAGGCTGCGGTCATCGTAGACACTGCCGGTCAAAAGCATCTGAAAAGGGCCGTCTGTTGGCCGGGATAACGCGCATGGCTCGAACCCACTGTAGATGGTCGTCTTTGTCTGACTGAAAAATTGCGATGCTTCTTCGGCATGGTCGTCGGAAAATGCCGTCATGTGGGCGGCGTCGCGATACCGCCCGGCGATCAGACGGGCCAGACCCGAAGGCAGGAACCGACTCCACGGGTCTTTAATGTCGGCGACCCATGGGCAACTTGCTGTGCCGGCAATCGCCTGAGCGATATTCCAGACATCGGTATTGCCAAACGTGCCCCAGACAATATCGGGCCGGAACTCTTTTGTCAGGGCGGGGATATGGGCCCGGGCACTGTTGCGCCAATCTGTGAAGACACCACTGTTAAGCAGATAACTGCCCGCCAGCACCATCTGGCGCAGGCCGATGGGCAACTTGCCGATACGCGCACGGGCCAGCAGCATCGTTGGAGTCGGGCGGCATGCCAGTACAAAGGGGGACGAAAAATCGTGTGCCGCAAGGCTGGCCTTTAAGTCAGTGATGGTTTCATCGGTGTCACCCAAGGTCTCGCAGACGAGGACAATCTGGTGCCCCTTATGACTAAGGGCACGGGCGAAGGACGCCATCCTGAGAGCGGAGACGTGCTTTTCGTCCGGATGCGTGTGGTTGACGAAGACCGCCCGAAACCCCTGTCCCAATTTCCCCCCCATAAGAATTCCGGTTTCCGACTCTGATCATCCTTACGATAGTCCCTGAATTTTTTCGAACAAACTGAAATATGAGGTAGGTTGTCCGGCGTTTTGAAAATGAGGATCCGGATGTTTGCGAAACTAGTGGACTGGCTGGCATGCCCCAAGTGTGGCGCGGACCTGTCGCTGGACGGACCGGTGCCGGGTGACGCAGAGATAATCGACGCCAGCCTGACCTGTCAGGGGTGTCGGGAAATCTATCGTGTCCGGGACGGCATCCCGCGTTTCGCTGGCGACGACAGCGAGAATTTCGAGAATTTCGGCTATCAGTGGAACCTGCTCGGCAATGTTCAGATTGACCGTCTTGCCGGTCATCGTCTCAGCGAAGGCCGCTTGCTGT
Source organism: Rhodospirillaceae bacterium (assembly GCA_018671895.1). Lineage (GTDB taxonomy): Bacteria > Pseudomonadota > Alphaproteobacteria > Rhodospirillales > JABHCV01 > JABHGV01. The sequence goes on from JABHGV010000074.1 coordinate 29,583, forward strand.
CTGAAACCGGATGGGATGCAGACTGGTTCAAGGGCAAGGTCATTCTTGATTGCGGGTGTGGGGCCGGGCGTTTCGCCGATGTTGCTGCCGGACTGGGGGCGACCGTTATCGCCGTCGACATCAGCCGGGCCGTCGATGCATGTCGCGAAAATTTATCCGTGCATGGGGACCACGTCAATTGCCTGCAAGCATCGATTTTCGATTTGCCGTTAAAGCCGGGCATCGTCGATGCGGTATTCAGCCTCGGTGTTATTCAGCACACGCCGGACCCGGAACGGGCGGTCGCCTCGATGGCATCGGTGCTCAGGCCCGGTGGACGTCTGGCGGTGAATTTCTACGAGAAGGATTTCTGGCCGTGGTTGCAGCCCATTAAATATGCGCTCAGGCTGACGACCCCGTCGTGGGAACAAGAAAGCCTGCTTGGGTTCTGCAAGGCGCTGGTCAAGGCGTTCTTCCCGTTATCCTATGCCATCCGCAATGTTCGCAAGGCGCGCCTGCTCAGCCATTTTCTGCCCATCTGCACGGTTCACAACCCGGAACTGAACAAGCAGCAGCAGCATGACTGGACCCTGCTCGATACTTTCGACTGGTATGGACCGCACTATGAATTGCGTCAGCGTCATACGCGTCTGGGCGCCTTGCTGGGTGAATTGAATATGAAAAACATCAAGGCTCGCCCCGGAGTTGTGCAGGCAAGTAAACCAGCTGCCTGATTTTGATACTTTGAACGACGTTGACGAAGCGGCACATGCAAAGGATGCTATGGCAGGGTGATGCGACCAAGGAGGCGACCATGGCCAAGGCCAGCAATGACCAGCACGTAAAACCGAAGAGCGACATCGAGATTTCCCGGGCGGCAACCATGCGGCCCATTCAGGATGTCGCCATGGACAAGCTTGGCATCGGCCCGGAACATCTGGAGCCCTATGGCCATTACAAGGCGAAACTGTCTCTCGAATTCATCGACAGCCTGAAAAAAAAGAAAGACGGCAAGCTGATCCTGGTGACTGCGATCTCACCGACACCTGCGGGCGAAGGCAAGACGGCGACGACGGTTGGACTGGGCGATGGCCTGAACCGGATCGGCAAAAAGGCCATCATGTGCCTGCGCGAGCCTTCACTGGGGCCGTGTTTTGGTATGAAAGGCGGGGCCGCCGGGGGCGGTTATGCCCAGGTCGTGCCGATGGAAGATATCAACCTTCATTTTACCGGCGATTTCCACGCCATCAGCTCGGCCAACAACTTGCTCGCCGCAATGGTCGATAATCACGTCTATTGGCACGAGAACGACAAGACCCTGCTGGACAATCGACGCATCACATGGCGGCGCGCCGTCGATATGAATGATCGTTCGTTGCGAGATGTTGTGACGGCCTTGGGCGGTGTCTCCAACGGTGCGCCCCGGCAAGGGGGCTTCGATATTACGGTTGCATCCGAAGTCATGGCGATCCTGTGCCTGTCCAAAGACCTGGCCGAATTGCAACACCGTCTCGGCAATATCATTGTCGGCCTGTCGCGCGAGCGCAAACCGGTGACCGCGCGCGAGCTGAAGGCAGAAGGCGCGATGGCGGTCCTGCTGCATGACGCCATCAAACCCAATCTGGTTCAAACCATTGAAAACAATCCGGCTTTTATCCATGGCGGTCCGTTTGCAAACATCGCCCACGGATGCAATTCGATCATCGCGACGCAGACGGCGCTGAAGCTTGGTGACTATGTCGTTACCGAGGCCGGTTTCGGTGCCGATCTGGGGGCCGAGAAGTTTTTCAATATCAAATGCCGCAAGGCCGGTCTGAAGCCCGATCTGGTGGTTCTGGTGGCGACGGTGCGCGCCTTGAAGATGCACGGCGGAGTCGAGATCAAGGAACTGGAGGCAGAAAACCTGGATGCCCTGGAACGTGGCTTCGGCAATCTTGAACGTCATATCTCGAACATTGCCCATTTCGGCATGAAGGCGATTGTTGCGATCAACAGGTTTTCTTCCGACACACCGGCGGAAATAGAAAGCATCAAGCAGAGGTGCCGGGAATTGGGCGTCGACGCCGTTGAAGCGGATCATTGGGCAACCGGCGGGGCGGGTGCCGAAGACCTGGCCCATGCGGTCGTCGCCAAAATCGAAGAAGGGGAATCGAACTTCCATCCCCTCTACCCGGATGAAATGTCTCTGTGGAATAAAATCCGGACCATTGCGACATCCCTTTACGGGGCCGAAGATGTTATTGCCGACAAGAAAATTCGCGAACGGATCAGGTCCCTGCAAGAAGATTACGGGCACTTTCCGATTTGCATGGCCAAGACCCAGTACAGCTTTTCAACCGACCCGGACCTGAAAGGCGCACCAAGCGGTCATGTGGTGCCAATCCACGAAGTCAGGCTATCTGCCGGGGCTGAATTTCTGGTCGTCATCTGCGGCGATATCATGACATTGCCGGGGCTGCCGCGGGTGCCATCGGCGACAAATATTCATATTGATAAGGACGGCCTGATCGCAGGATTGTCCTGACCCGGCGCTATTATGTGCGGGGTTTCTTGGGTTTTTTCCGCTTCAGCGGAGCGGAGCCGGACAGGTCTTGCCCGCCGCCTTTTTCTGCTTTTCCGGCAAATTTGGACTTATGCTTTTTCTTGGTCTTGTCTTTTGGCTTTTTCGACTTTTTCTCCCAAGGTTTTTTCTCCCCGGACTTTTTCTCCCCGGACTTTTTCTCCCAAGGCTTCTTGTCTCCAGGCTTTTTAGCCTCTGACGTTTCGTCTGGCTTGCGTGAAAACGTGCGCTTTGGCTTTTTCTTGCCGTGGGCATCAGGCTTGTCGGACGTGTAGGATATTTTCTTCTTGCCGCGCGCCCTGTCGGGGCCATCCCTCTGGGACTTCCTGGGCATAGCCGGGGCGTCTTTCAGGCGGGTCACGGAAATGGTCTTTTCCATCTTGGCGCTGGGGCCTAGGGCTTCAAGGAACTTATCGACGCACTGGGGGGCAAGCTCGACATAGGTCTCGCGAGGCTGGATTCTAATCGCGCCTATTTCGTGCTTGGTGATGTGACCGGCCCGACACAGCATTGGCAACAGCCAGCGGGGCTCTGCGTTATGTTCGCGCCCGACAGACAAGGAAATCCAGACGCCGTCCTTGAAGTCTTCGCGTTGTTTTTGTGGACGTTCCGATGGTCCGGCATCCAGCAATTCTTCCGGTGCGGCCTGGTCCGCAAAATGCTTGCGCACGAAGGCGGCGGCGACCTGTTCGGGGCTGTGTCGGGTCAGAATTTCCTCGGCGAAGTTTTTTTCAATGTCGCTTAACGGCTCGCTCAAGGACGGGTCTGACAGCAGGCGCTCGTGATCGCGTACCATAACCTCTTCGGCGGACGGTGGCTTCGCCCAGGTGGCTTCGATGTTCGCGTTTCCTAACAGTCTCTCGGTTCGCTTGCGCCAGTTATGGGGCACAATCAAGGCACAAACGCCTTTGCGTCCGGCACGTCCTGTCCTGCCGCTTCTGTGCAGCAGAGTTTCGCGGCTTTTGGGAATATCGGCGTGAATAACCAGTTCCAGATTGGGCAGGTCAATACCGCGCGCCGCCACATCGGTGGCGACACACACGCGGGCGCGGCCATCGCGCATGGCTTGCAGGGCGTGGGTGCGCTCGTTCTGGCTCAATTCACCAGACAGCGCCACAACCGACAATCCCCGGTTGTTGAAGCGGCTGGTCATGTGGTTGACGGTGGCGCGGGTGGCACAGAAAACCAGGGCATTTTTCGCTTCGAAATACCGCAGCACGTTGACGATCGCATTTTCCCGGTCGTTGGGCGCGACGGTAAGGGCGCGGTATTCGATGTCCAGATGCTGCTTCTTATCCGACATGGTGGCGACACGAATGGCATTGCGCTGGTAACGCTTGGCCATGGCCTCGATGGATTTAGGCACGGTGGCCGAAAACATTAATGTGCGACGGTCTTCCGGTGCCGCATCAAGAATGTATTCCAGGTCATCGCGAAAGCCCATGTCGAGCATTTCGTCTGCTTCGTCCAGGACCACGGCCTTCAGCCCTGTCGTGTTAAACGAGCCGCGTTCGATGTGATCGCGCAGCCGCCCCGGTGTGCCGACAACGATGTGGGCACCCCGCCCAAGGGCACGGCGCTCATCGCGCATGTCCATGCCACCAACACACGACACAACAGACGCCCCGGTCATTTCGTACAGCCATTCCAGTTCTCGTTTGACCTGCAAAGCCAGTTCCCGGGTCGGGGCGACGACCAGCGCCAGCGGGGCTTTGGTGTGCGGAAATCGGTCCGCATCCCCCAGCAGGTCTGATGCGACAGCGATGCCAAAGGCCACGGTCTTGCCCGATCCCGTCTGCGCGGAAACAAGCGTGTCGGCTGCTTTTAGTTCGGGGGCCAGTACGGCCTGTTGCACCGGGGTCAACACGGAATAGCCGCGTTTGTTCAACGCCTGGGCAAGCGCCGGAACGACGCCTTCGAAATCTGTCATTTTTCTTCTTTCGGAGTATCGGTTTTGTGCATCGGGGCGCACATCGCCGCAATCAAAAACGCGACGGAATAAATCATGTAGGCCGTGTTGTACTTGGTGTTTGCTGCGGCGTAAAGAACGAACAAGGGCTTAGCCCGAGGCAAAACGATATGCCCCCTGATCATTACAGGTTTTCAATATAGTCCATCACCTCTTGCAAGGCGGGTTCGAGCAGTGGCATGGCCTTGTCAATGCATCCCCAATCATCGGCCTTGCCAGCCTTTTCCAGATCGGCGCTCAGGTCGGCCAGTGTGTGGGCGCCGACAGATCGTGATGAAGACTTCAACTTATGTCCCGCCCTGCCGATGGCTTCGGCATCGCGGCCCTCGAAAGCATCATTAATTTCTTTGACGATGGCCGATGATGGATCGCCAAAATCACCGAGGATTTCCTTGAAGGTCTCGTCATCGTCACCAAAGATATCCTTTAAGGCGCGCTCGTCGATGGCGGGGCTATCAGAAGGAGCGGGTTCAGGAGCAACGTCCGCAGCAGGGGGCTCATCGATTTCCGTGACGATGATTTCAGGCTCTTCAGACGGCGGGTCAAATTCCTCATCCAGGTTTTGTGACGTCGATGCGGGCATCCACTTGGCCAGTGTTTTCTTCAGCTTGTCCATCTCCAACGGCTTCGATAAATAGTCGTCCATGCCTGCATCAAGACACCGGTCGACTTCTCCCTGAAGGGCATTGGCGGTGATGGCGACAATCGGAATGCGTTCGTCTGCTCCGGCATCGGCTTCGGCCTTGCGGATTTCGCCGGTCAATTCATAGCCGTCCATTTCCGGCATGTGGCAGTCGGTAAGCAAAACTGCATAAGAACCATTCTTCCAGGCATCCAGCCCCTGAACGCCGTCGTCTCTGACCTCGCAGGCGTAACCCAACATTTCAAGCTGGCGACGAATGACGTCCTGATTGGTGATGTTGTCTTCGGCGATCAGGATTAACTGCCCCGCGGCTCTTGCTTCATCAACGCTTGGGGCTTTCTTCTTATTACTAGCGATCTTGCTGCCATCATAGTCGATGTCCGGGCTTGCCCGACCCGTCGCCATGGCAACGGCGTGAACGAAGGTCGAGCGACGCAGCGGGTTCGACACCACCACAACCTTGTCCGGAAGCACCATGCCTTTTTTCGTTTTGCGATCGGATGTCAATAAAACGAAGCGAAGACTGTCGGTCTTGTTTCTAAGGGCCGCCAGCAGCTCTTCTTGAACATCACGGTCCCACCTTGATCCGATGACGACAATATCGAAAGGCGTCTCATTGGCGATGGCCTCGTCGACCATTTCCTCAATGTCCGATATGTCGGGCGACAGGGTGACGCTGGCACCATAATGTTCAAGGTAATTGCCTATATATTCCCGCCCTTCATCACTGTAAACGGCGCTCAGAACATTGATTTTGGAAAGATCGTGACTGTCGGCACGGTCGCGTTCCTTATCGGCGACGCCGAACGGGATGGTAACGGAAAAGGTCGAACCTTGCCCTTCGACGCTCTCGACATTTACTTCACCGTGCATGATGTCGGTCAGGTTTTTACATATGGAAAGCCCCAGTCCGGTGCCTCCGAAACGTCGGGTTGTCGAGCTTTCGGCCTGGGTGAAGGGCTTGAACAGGTTCGTGACGGCGGTTTCCGACATGCCGATGCCGTTATCAATGATCGAGAAGACGACGGTGATGTTTTTCGCATCGCGCTTGTCGGCTAAATCGGCGCGGATGATCACCTTGCCCTGCCTGTCAGGGGTTGATTCCGTGAACTTGACGGCATTGCCTGCCAGATTGAATAAAATCTGACGCAACCGAACCTGATCGCTCAACACCCACGAGGGGATGTCTGGGTCGATATAGATAATCAGGCGCAGATTTTTCGGCGTTGTGTTGGGCAGCAATGTCTCGGCGACGCCTTCGATCACGTCGCGCAAAGACACGGGGATCATCTCCAGATCCATCTTGCCGGCTTCGATTTTAGAGAAGTCGAGAATGTCGTTGATAATTTGCAACAGGGAATAAGCGGAATCGCGGACGGTACGCATCATTTGATGCTGGTCTGTATCCAAGTGTGTTTCACGCAGCAGGTCAATCATGCCGACGACACCGTTCATGGGCGTGCGGATTTCATGGCTCATGGCGGCCAGGAACGACGATTTTGCCTTGGTCGCCGATTCTGCTTTCTCTTTCGAGAACATCAACTCGACTTCCATTTGTTTGCGTTCGGTGATGTCTCGGATAATGCCGGTATAAAGCACTCGTTGGTCTGTAACCGATTTTCCTAGCGCGATGTCCATGGGGAATTTGGTGCCGTCTTTCCTAAGGCCCGTAACTTCTCTATTTGATCCTATGAAAGTGGAATTCCCGGTGCGGTGGTAGTTCATAATATAGCCGTCATGCTCGCTTTGCATGGGCTCGGGCATCAGCATTTTGACGTTCTTGCCAAGCACGTCGGCTTCCTTGTGGCCAAAAATCTTCTCGGCGGCGGGGCTGAAACTTTGGATAAGCGCCTGTGTGTTAATCACCACAATGCCGTCGGCCGCATTCTCAATAATGCTGCGCATCCGGGATTCGCTGTTTTGAAAGTCGAGGGTGCGCTCGACAACCAGCTCTTCGAGGCTTCCCTGGTGAGCATCAAGGCGTGCGCTTGTTCTGTAGAAGAAGAAAAGGAACAGACCGAATGCCGCCGTTGTTCCCCCGGCAAACAAAGTCAGCTTGATAATTTGTTGAGAAAAACGGGCAGACGGGGCATGGACGGCAATCAGGTTCATTGGAAAGGGCGAGACGGCGATGGCCGAGAATTCCAGAGCATCGCCGATGGTATTTTGTTTTGATGCGATCACCGACTGAAAATTCAAACCCGATGATTCAAGAAGGCCGTCCAATTCCTGTTGGTGGCCGACATCGTCGGCATCAAGTTGTGATTTTCCCGATACCAGTATTTTCCCGGAGTTGTCGACCAGCGCAGATACGGTCACGTGATGGTTTATCGAGGCCCGGATCAGGTCTTGAATTTTATTCGAATTCAGCAATACGACTGCGTAAACTTTTTGGCCGTCAAAAACGATGCGTTGCGTCATTGGCAACAGGGGAACCTTACTGTTATCGGTGACAATTTCTTCGTGAACGACAAGCCGGGCGGGAAAGAATCCCTTTTGTCTACCCATCGAGACAATGGTTTCTTCCGATACTTCATTGGTGTGAAAGCCGGCACGCATCAGGACCTTTCCCGATTCGACAAGGGCAAATCCGAAAAGTTCCGGAACATTAATTATGTACGAGTCAAAATTCTTTACGCCCCACTCGCCAGCCTTTTCTCCGACTTGTTTAATGGCCCTCGCTTGCAACTGGGTGATGACTTCGGTGTAGATGATCAAGTTGCGCAATTGATTTTTCGAGATCAACAGGCTGGAGGAAACCTGTTCATTGTTGCTATCATTTTCCGTCTGGATATCCTTGTTCAGGGAATACCCATAAAGCCCGACCATCGCCACCAGAACGATGGCGACGGTAACGGTGACGAAATAAAAGGTACGGCGATTGGTATTGCGAACCAATGCGCGATGTTTTTTTGGCCGGGTATTATTAGTTTTGGACAATTTCGGCAACTGACATCATTTGCGGCGAAATTTTCAAGTTCAATTCATTGACGACCGCCATGTTAATAACAATGGCGAATTCTTCCGGAAGGTCGATTGACAATTCAGCCGGGGTTGCGTCGCCATTTAATATTTTCTCTGCCAGAACTGCCGCGCGCTTCCCGGTCTGTCGATATGAAACGCCGACCCCGATTGCGGCCTTGCCGTCGCGGACAGGGTTCTGCCCCGACGAGAATATGGGAAGACCCAGATTAACAGCCGTTTGCGTGAAAAATTTCGCATGGGCATTCAGCAGGGAACTGGGCGGGAAATATATTAAATCGGCACCTGCGCCTTTAAGTTTCCTGAGTGACATTGTCATGCGGTTTTCAACTTCTCCCTTATTGTCGCTGGACACGATTTCCTCGATCAGAATCTCGACACCCAACTTGGTAGCGGCTTGTTTCATTGCTTTAATAGAATTCACAACGTTGACTTCGTTGTTGTTGACGACAATGCCCATTTTTTTAAATGTCAGGCTATCAACGGCGACAGACAGTTGTTGTTCTTCTGTCAAAACGTAACGAACACCCGTGATGTTCCGCCCCGATGATTGATAATTATCAACTAATTTACTGCGCAAGGGATTGGACGGAAACATGAACACGGCCGGAATGTCGGTGATATTTTGCTCGGTGTTTACGGCATCATAAGTACCCAGAATGCCGACGCTGACAGATGTTCCCCATGTGACGACAAGATCAGGCCGGGTTTGCTTAATCTCTTTCACGAACCCGGGCAGTTTTTTCTTGTCGCGGGCGGCGTCCCGATGAATCAGTTTGTATTTCAGCCCACGGTTATCCAGATATTCCTTGAACCCTTCGCAGCCCTCTTCGAAACCACGCCAGGTAACAAGATAGATGTTTTTGACACCGTCCTGGGAATAAGCCGGAGGATTGAACGCAAATGTTGATACCAGGACAAATGTTACCAGGAATATTCCACGCAGAATTTTCACAAGAGGATCCTCCCGTCAGTCGTCATTTTGGACGCTTGTCCAAGTTATTGATCATGCGATCACGCATAACGCGATTATGTGTTTAACCTAACTATTCAGTAGAATAATTCAAGGTATTCGGGGCCACAGATGGAAGGCGTCAACTCGCCGCGAAACGACAAACCCTCCCGGGTTTCCCGGAGGGGTTTCGATGGTGGAGCCCGACCGGCGGAGCCGGAAAACCAGAACCCGAGGCGAAAAGACAAAACCCCCCGGTTTCCCGGAGGGTTTCGATGGTGGAGCCGAGGGGAATCGAACCCCTGACCTCTACAATGCCATTGTAGCGCTCTCCCAACTGAGCTACGGCCCCTTAGATGGGAATGCGGCTGGCACGGGTGAAACCCGGTGTGTCCCCGCAAGGCTGGGATACATAAGCGTGGCGAAGGTTCAAGGCAAGTAAAAAACGTTGCAGGGGACGGACGTCAAGGCATGGCGGCTTTACTTGTCGCCAACCCCATCGTCGACGTGCTCAAGAACTTCAGAAACGTCATCGTCGTCCTCGCCCAGGTCCGATGCGTCTTCGATCAGCGCATCATCGTTTTCGTCATCGTCTTCCAGTTCCTCGACATCATCATCGGTAGCGGGATCATCAACGGCGCCATCGGCAAGGGTGTCTTCGGTGGGTTTGTCTTCCGCCGGGGTTTCCGCAGTGGCGGCGGGCGTCTCGGCGGCTTGTGGTGCCGGGGCGGGCTCTCGCCTCGGCTTGGCAGGCTTTGCCACGACGATTGTTTCACCGCACTTCGGGCATACGGGCGGGTTCTTCTTGAGATCAAAAAAACGGGCCTCGCAGCTATTACACGTGCGCTTGGTCCCCAAAGCTGGCTTCGTCAACCTTCATCCTCCGCTGTAGACATTTACATCCCCTGAAATCCAATAGCCATGTTACAGGGGGTCTGTCAAAAGCAAAAATTTAAATACAGGTCCCGACAGGCCAAGCCTCGGCTATTGGCGATGCCGGGAAGTGTGCTAAAAACCTTGCGACAGGGCCATCGGGCGACAAAAATTCCGTGGCCAATTTTTTTCATGCCGGGTTTTGGAAAACCATAATTGTGACGCCGTTGATCTCATCTGCTGCCGATGCACTCGCAGGAACGATCCATGTTCCGGGCGACAAGTCGATCTCGCACCGGGCTCTTCTTTTAGGCGCGCTGTCCACGGGGCAAACCCGTATCGAAGGATTGCTGGAAGGCGAAGACGTGCTGGCGATGGCGGCGGCCTTAAGAATGATGGGCGTCACTATCAGCAGGACGGGTGATGGCGTGTGGACGGTTAATGGACGCGGCATCGCCGGATTGGGAGAACCCGACGGCATCCTTGATATGGGCAATTCCGGTACCGCGGCGCGGCTGTTGATGGGGGTGCTGGCCGGACATCCGTTTCCGGCGACGTTGACCGGCGATGCCTCACTGAATTCCCGTCCTATGGGCCGGGTGACCGAACCGCTCAGCGCCATGGGCGTGGTTTTTAACGCCCGTTCGGGCGACCGTTTGCCGTTGACCATGACCGGCAGCGCCGATCTGCTGCCTCTCGATTACCGGCTGCCGGTGGCGTCCGCCCAGGTGAAATCGGCGATTTTGCTGGCCGGGCTGGCATCACCGGGGGTCACCCGCGTGGTCGAACCGACCCCGACCCGCGATCACACGGAACGCATGTTGCAGGCTTTCGGTGCCGAACTGACAGTAGAGCCTGATTCTGACGGCGGACGCTCAATTTCGCTTCAAGGTCAGCCGGAACTGACTGCCACGGATGTTGTCGTGCCGGCTGATATTTCCTCAGCCGCCTTCCCGCTGGTCGCGGCATTGCTGGTTGAGGGATCGGACATCACCGTCGAAAATGTCGGCATCAACCCCGAACGCATCGGGCTGCTTGATGCACTGGATGCAATGGGGGCCGATATTCGGCTTGAAAACAAGCATCAGGTCGCGGGCGAGCCGGTCGCCGATATTCGCGCCGTTCATGGCCCCTTGAAGGGAGCCGACATTGACCCCGGACGCGCTGCTGCGATGATCGACGAATACCCGATCCTTGCCATTGCCGCAGCTTTTGCCACGGGTACCACGACCATGAAGGGGTTGGGGGAGCTCAGGCACAAGGAAAGTGATCGACTGTCCGCCATGGCGCGCGGGCTGAAGGCCGCAGGCGTCGAGGTCGAAGAAGGCGATGATTATATGATCGTCCAGGGAGATGGCACACCACCTGTCGGCGGGGCCGCCATCAAAACCGGCCTCGATCACCGTATCGCCATGGCATTTCTGGTCTTGGGCATGGCCAGCAACGCGCCCGTCAGCATTGATGACGCCGCCCCGATCGAAACAAGCTTCCCGGATTTCACCAACCTGATGAACCGTATTGGGACAAAGATTGGACCCGTAACATGAGCAACACGCCGAAATTGATCGCCATTGATGGCCCGGCGGCTGCCGGCAAGGGGACGCTGGCGAAGAGACTGGCCGCACACTTTGATCTGCAATTGCTCGATACCGGGTTGTTGTACCGGGGGGTCGCACGCAAGGTTCTCGATGCCGGTGTCGAGGTCGCTGATAATCCGGAAGCCTACGCCAAGATTGCCGGTGAGACTGCACGTGGGCTGGTTGCCGCCGACCTGGAAGTCGATGGCCTGCGTACTGATGAGACGGCGCAAGCAGCCTCGCGCGTATCGGCGGTGCCAGAGGTCCGCGCCGCCCTGCTGGCCTTCCAGAGAGACTTCGCGGACACCCCGCCATACGACGGCAAAGGGGCAGTTCTGGACGGTCGCGACATCGGCACCGTGGTTTGTCCGGATGCTCCGGTCAAATTGTTCATAACGGCCTCCACAGAAGTCCGAGCAAAAAGGCGTCTTAAAGAGTTGCAGGATCGGGGTGTTGAAGCTATATATGCCGGCGTTCTGGAGGATATGCAGCAAAGAGACGCCCGCGACCAAGGTCGTGACGCCTCACCGCTGGTCCCGGCAGAAGATAGTTTTCTGTTGGATACCAGCGATCTCGACGCCGATCAGGCGTTTACGAGTGCGCTGGAATTCATCGCCTCCAGGGAACCTTTCGGCTAAGGGCCCGATCACAAAAAGGCCCACCTGATCGTATCGATACCCGACGGCCCTTTCGCGTGGTGCGCAAGGGTTCGAGTCAATTTCCGTCAAAGTCCACCGGCAACGACCGGGTGGCCGGAAAGTTACAGTTACTTAAGGATACCTATCATGGCTCCTGCCAACACAGAACAGACCCCATTTGATACCGGCGAAGTGTTCGCCGACCTTCTCGAAGAATCCCTCGGCAACAGCAACTCCTTTCAGGGCAGTGTCGTCAAAGGCACCATCATCGCGCTCGACGACGACGCCGCGACCATTGATGTCGGCCTGAAATCCGAAGGTCGTGTCGACATCAAGGAATTCACCGTTCCCGGCCAAGAGCCGGACATCAAGATCGGCGACGTTATTGATATTTTTGTTGAACGCTTCGAAGACAGGGACGGTGTTGTCCGTCTGAGCCGCGAAAAAGCGCGCCGCGAGGAAGCCTGGACCGAGCTGGAAAAACAGTTCGAGGCTACCGAGCGTGTCAACGGCGTTATCTTCGGTCGCGTCAAGGGCGGCTTCATTGTCGACCTGTCCGGTGCGGTCGCCTTCCTGCCGGGAAGCCAGGTGGACATCCGTCCGGTGCGCGATATCTCGCCGCTGATGGGCACCCCGCAACCGTTCCAGATCCTGAAAATGGATCGCCAGCGCAACAACATCGTTGTCTCGCGCCGTGCCGTTCTGGAAGAAACCCGCGCCGAAGAACGTGGCGAGCTGATTTCCAACCTGTCCGAAGGTCAGGTTCTGGAAGGCGTTGTCAAGAACATCACCGATTACGGTGCGTTCGTTGATCTGGGCGGCGTCGATGGCCTGTTGCATGTCACTGACATTGCATGGCGTCGCATCAACCATCCGTCCGATGCCCTGCAGATAGGCCAGACCGTCAAGGTTCAGGTGATCCGCTTCAACGCCGAAACCCAGCGTATTTCGCTTGGCATGAAGCAGCTGGAAAGCGATCCGTGGGAAGGCGTCAAATCCAAGTACCCGGTCGACGCCAAGTTCACCGGACGCATTACCAACATCACCGATTACGGTGCTTTTGTTGAGTTGGAGCCGGGTGTTGAAGGCCTGGTCCACGTTTCGGAAATGAGCTGGACCAAAAAGAACATCCATCCGGGCAAGATCGTTTCGACCAGCCAGGAAGTGGAAGTCATGGTTCTCGATGCCGATCCGGAAAAGCGTCGTATTTCGCTTGGCCTGAAACAGTGCAACGCCAACCCGTGGGAAGCCTTTGTCGACACCTTCAAGGTCGGCACCGAAGTCGAAGGCGAGGTCAAGAACATCACCGAATTCGGTCTGTTCATCGGTCTCGACGGCGAAATCGACGGCATGGCCCACCTGTCCGATCTGTCCTGGGAAAAATCCGGCGAAGAAGCACTTGCCGATTTCAGCAACGGCGACATGGTCAAGGCCAAGGTGCTGGATGTTGATGTTGAAAAAGAACGCATCAGTCTGGGGCTCAAGCAGCTCAGCGAAGATCCGTTTGCCTCTGAAATGGGCAGCATCAAAAAGGGCGACACCGTTACCTGCACCGTTACCGGCATTACCACCGGTGGCATCGAGGTCAAGGTCGGCGACGGACTGCCGGGCTTCATCCGCAAGACCGATCTGTCGCGCGAACGTTCCGAGCAGCGTCCTGACCGCTACGCAGCGGGAGAAAAGGTCGATGCCAAGGTTACCCAGATCGACGCGTCGGGCCGCAAGCTGACCCTGTCGATCAAGAACCTGGAAGCCGCCGAAGAGAAAAAGGCGATGAAGGAATACGGATCATCGGATTCCGGCGCATCGCTTGGCGATATTCTGGGTGCCGCCCTGAAGGAAAAGCAGGGTTCGTCTGACACCGATGACACGGCTGAAAAGAAACCGGCTAAAAAAGCCGCGGCCAAGAAAGCTGCACCGAAGAAGGCTGCCGCAAAAGAAGACACGGCCGACGAGGCTGACGATAAGGCAGAAGAAAAACCGGCGAAAAAAGCCGCTGCCAAGAAGCCTGCGGCGAAAAAGCCTGCGGCCAAGAAAGCCGCACCGAAGAAAGCAGCCGCCAAAAAGGCGAAAGACGACTAAACAGGTCTTTAGTTGCGGGACGGCAGTGGCATTGGTCGCTGCCGTCCGCTTCAAACGGAATGGGGCAGGGAATCAATGTCTCTTGATGCAGACAGCATTGTTGACAGACGCCGCCTGAAACGCCGCCTGATGGTCTGGCGGGCTTTGGCTGTGGTTGCCTTTGCCGCTGTCGGTATAGCCCTTGTTGGCGATGTTGATGGCCTGCCCGGCACAGACCATGTTGCCCGGCTCTATGTCTCAAACGTTATTGTCGAAGATACCCATCGCCAGACGGCACTTGAAGAATTGCGCGATGATGACAGTGTGCGTGCGCTGATCGTGCATATCGACAGCCCCGGCGGCAGCGTCGTCGGCGGCGAGAGCTTGTACCGGGCGATCAGAGAGGTTTCTGAGGAAAAACCGGTGGTTGTGACCATGGGCACGCTGGCAACGTCGGCCGGGTACATGGTGGCAATCGGCGGCGACCATCTGATCGCGCACGAAGGCTCGGTGACCGGCTCCATCGGTGTGCTGTTGCAGTCGGCGAATATAACAGGCCTGCTGGACAAAATCGGTGTGAAGCCGGAAATCATCAAAAGCGGGCCATTGAAGGCGCAGCCCAACCCGCTTGAGGTGACGACGCCGGAAGCCCGTCAGGCGATCAAGGATGTCATTCTCGACATGCAGGAAATGTTCACAACCCTGGTCAAAGAGCGCAGAAAACTGACGTCTGATGAGCTTAAAAAGGTTTCCGACGGGCGTATTTTCAGTGGTCGTCAGGCTCTTGAGTTGGGGCTTGTGGATGAACTTGGCGGCGAGAAACAGGCGAGAGCCTGGCTGGCCGAAACCCGCAATGTCCCGGAAAGCTTGGATGTCCGGGATGTCGTGATCGATTACGGCGAAGAAAAATGGCGTCGCCTTGTGAATGGATATATCGGAAAAACGCTGTTTTCTAAACGACTTAGTCTTGACGGGCTGGTCTCGCTTTGGCAACCTGTTGCCTGGTAACGAGCATTTGGGTGCTTGTAGGGGTTGCAGACCGGGCCGCTTAACGAAGGATTGGGGACAATGACGAAATCCGAATTGATACAGCGTCTGGCCGAAGCCAATCCGCATCTCTATCAACGGGATGTGGAAAGAATTGTGACGACTATTTTCGATGAAATCACCGACGCGCTGGCTAATGGCGATCGTGTCGAGCTTCGTGGCTTTGGTGCATTCTCGGTCAAGGAACGCAGCGCGCGTGTCGGTCGCAACCCGCGCACCGGTGCTGCGGTGAATGTTGCGGCCAAATACATCCCCTATTTCAAGACCGGCAAACAGCTGCGTGAGAAGCTGAACAGCTGATCGGACCCCACGTGAATCGTATACTGACCTGGATTATCATGCTGCCGTTATTCGCGGCGGTTGTTGCGTTTTCCATATCGAACCGCAGCCATGTCGAAATCGACCTGTCGCCGCTTCCTTACATCTATGAAGCGCCGATCTTTATTGTCGGGCTGGTCGGCGTTCTCGCCGGTTTCCTGTTCGGGGCCGTTGTCGTCTGGCTGTCGGCTGGAAAATCCCGCGCCTTTTCACGCCAGTTGATGCGCGCCCTCGACAGTTCGCGCCGCGAAGAGGCCTATCTGAAAGAACAGATCAAGAAGCTGGAGGCGACACCAACGCCACCACCGTCCGCAACGCTGCTGCCCGGAAACGGGCACAAGGACGCCGACGCGGCTTAAAGACCCGGACTGGTCTTTTGACCGCTTCCCGGTCTATAAATCAGCGCATGAGCAAGATTAAACCGAACGAACGCACCTTCGTCGCCCTCGACACCACCGATCTCGAGGCTGCTGTCGATCTCGCCGGTCGCCTGCAAGGCCATGTTGGCGGCATCAAGCTTGGCAAAGAATTTTTTACCGCACTGGGCCCAGAAGGGGTGCGCCGGATCACGGAACTCGGCATGCCGGTGTTCCTGGACCTGAAATTTCACGATATTCCCAACACCGTCGCCGGTGCTGTCCGTGCCGCCTTGGGGCTGACGCCAGCCATTGTGAACGTACACGCATCGGGGGGCGCGGAAATGATGCAGGCCGCGGCTGCTGCTGCGGCAGAGGCAGGCGATTCGCGCCCGATGCTGCTGGGGGTCACCGTGCTGACGTCCATGCACAAGGCCGACATGCATGCCATTGGTGTCACCGGTGAGGTTCTCGATCAGGTCCTGCGTCTGGCCATGCTGGCCCAGGACAGCGGCCTTGACGGCGTCGTCTGCTCTGCGCTCGAGGTCGAGGATATCCGCGAGCATCTGGGCAATGATTTTAAGCTGGTGGTGCCGGGTATTCGCCCCGACTGGGCCTCGAAAGACGACCAGAAGCGTATCGTGACACCGTCCGATGCCATCAAGATTGGTGCCGATTATCTGGTCATTGGGCGGCCGATCACCGGGGCTGACGATCCTGTCGCCGCAGCTGATCGCATCGCTGACGAAATCGCCGGAATATGACCGTTGCGGTCAAAATCTGTGGCCTTGGCACACCCCAATCGGTTGCCGTTGCTGTTGAGGGCGGTGCCGCCATGCTCGGCTTTGTTTTTTTCGCAAAAAGCCCGCGTGCCATAACGCCGGACCAATTGCCCGAACTCACCGCCAAGGTGCCCGACAGCGTTATCCGCGTCGGCCTGTTTGTCGATGCCAGCGACGATGATATCGCCGCCGCCGTCAACACCGGCTGTCTCGACATGCTGCAACTGCATGGTTCTGAGACCCCGGGCCGGGTCGCCGGGATCAAGGAAAAGTTCGGTCTGGCCGTCATGAAGGCGCTGCCCATCGCCGATGCGGGAGATGTTACTGCCGCGCGTCAGTACGAAATCAGCGCCGACCGCCTGTTGTTTGATGCCAGGGCCCCGCAAGGTGCGGACCGTCCCGGCGGCAATGCCCGCCCCTTTGACTGGAGCCTGCTCAATGGTGCCGAAGAGGTGCTGCCGTGGATGCTGGCCGGTGGCCTGAACGCCGATAATCTGGCCGAAGCCGTGCGTATATCCGGGGCGACAGCGGTCGATGTGTCGAGCGGTGTCGAAGACGGGCCGGGCGTCAAAAGCGCCGATAAAATCCGTCAATTTCTTAACCTCGCCGCCAGTCTTTAAGGTTCGACCTTAAGCCCGCTTTGTGGTTTATTACGCGCCATGAGCACCCCAAACACATATCGCGCCGGGCCTGACGAAGACGGGCGTTTCGGTATCTATGGCGGGCGTTTCGTCGCCGAGACCCTGATGCCGCTGATTCTCGAACTCGAGCAGGCCTTTGATGAGTCGAAAACCGACCCGGAATTTGCCGCCGATATGGACCGTTACCTGAGCCATTATGTCGGCCGTCCGTCTGCCCTGTATCTGGCCGAACGGCTGACCAAACACCTGGGCGGCGCAAAAATCTATTTCAAGCGCGAAGACCTGAACCACACGGGCGCCCACAAGATCAACAACTGCATCGGCCAGATCTTGCTGGCCAAGCGCATGGGCAAAACCCGCATCATCGCCGAAACCGGGGCCGGTCAGCACGGCGTTGCCACGGCCACCGTTTGCGCCCTGTTCGATCTGCCGTGCGTCGTCTACATGGGGGCCAAGGATATCAAACGTCAGGCCCCCAACGTCTATCGCATGAAGATGCTGGGTGCCGAAGTCCGCCCCGTCACGGCGGGCTCGCAAAGCCTGAAAGACGCCCTGAACGAGGCGCTGCGCGACTGGGTGACCAATGTTGAGGATACCTTTTACATTATTGGCACCGTCGCCGGACCGCATCCGTTCCCGGCCATGGTGCGCGATTTCCAATCGATCATCGGCGAAGAAGTGCGCGAGCAGATCATGGCCGCTGAAAATCGCTTACCCGACACGCTGGTCGCTTGCATCGGCGGCGGTTCCAATGCCATGGGGCTGTTCCACCCGTTTCTCGATGACGCCGACATCGATATCATCGCGGTTGAGGCCGCCGGACGTGGCATTGAAACCGGCGAGCATGCAGCGTCCTTAAGCGCTGGCAGCGCCGGTGTCCTGCACGGCAATCGCACCTATCTGCTGCAAGATGACGACGGCCAGATCACCGAGGCCCATTCCATTTCCGCCGGGCTCGATTATCCCGGCATCGGCCCGGAACATTCCTGGCTGCATGACATCGGTCGCGCCAGTTATGTCTCGATCACCGATGACGAAGCCTTGGACGCGTTCAGGCTGACAACCCGACTGGAAGGCATCATTCCGGCGCTGGAATCGGCTCACGCCATTGCCCATGTCATGAAAATCGCGCCCGACCTGCCCAAGGACCACGTCATCGTTCTTAATCTCAGCGGACGCGGCGACAAGGACCTGAACACGGTGGCCATGGCCAGCGGCGAGAGCTTCGGGGTCGAATGATGAGCACCCGCATTACACGGCGTTTTCAGAGTCTGGCCGAAGAAGGTCGCGGCGGACTGGTCACATTTTGCACGGCAGGCGATCCCGACTATGACGTCTCGCTGGCGTTGTTGAAGGGGCTGCCCGCAGCGGGTGCCGATATTATCGAACTGGGAATGCCGTTTTCCGATCCCATGGCCGATGGCCCTGCCATCCAGCAGGCGTCCCTGCGCGCGCTAAAGGGCGGCCAGAACATGGTGAAGACGCTGGACATGGTGCGTGCCTTTCGGTCCGACGACGACGACACGCCGATTGTGCTGATGGGCTATTTCAATCCGATTTATGTCTATGGCGTCGATGCCTTTATCACTGACGCCAAGGCCGCCGGGGTCGATGGCCTGATCGTCGTCGACCTGCCGCCGGAAGAAGAAGCCGAGCTGTGCCTGCCGGCAACAAAGGCCGGTATCGATTTTATTTTCCTGACCGCGCCGACCACCGATGATGCGCGTCTCGACAAGGTTCTCGAGCATGCCCACGGCTTCGTTTATTATGTTTCCATCACCGGCATTACCGGCACCGCGTCGGCCAGCGCCAGTGACATTGAAGAGGCTTGCAAGCGCCTGAAATCGCACACGGATTTGCCTGTTGCCGTGGGATTTGGTATCAAGACACCAGAACAGGTCGGCTCTGTGGCCGCCATTGCGGACGCCGCCGTTGTTGGCTCGGCTCTGGTTAATGTGATTGCCGACAACATTGGTGATGATGGCAAGGCAACGGCCGGACTGGTTGATGCAGCTCTTGGGTTTGTCAGTGATTTGGCAAACGGAATAAAAGGAACGGTTGAAAAGTGAACTGGCTGAAAAACTTCGTCCGCCCGAAACTGAAACAACTGGTTGGCGGCCAGAAGGACATCCCCGACAACCTGTGGCACAAGTGTCCCAGTTGCGGCGAGATGATCTTTCATCGCGATCTTGAAAAGAATTTACGGGTCTGCCTGCACTGCGGCCACCACATGCGGCTGTCGGCGGCGGACCGCCTGAACATGCTGTTCGATAATGGTGAATACAAGTCTATCGAACTGAGCCAGCCCGATCCTGATCCGCTTAAATTCAAGGACCTTCGCAAGTATACGGAACGGCTGAAGGATTCGAAGGCGAAGACAGGCCTTGATGATGTCCTGACCGTCGCCCACGGGCGCATGGGTGGGCTTGATGTGGTCGTCGCGGCGTTCGATTTCTCGTTCATGGGTGGTTCCATGGGGGTTGCCGTCGGTGATGGCTTGATCGCCGCTGCCCGCCTTGCCGTTGTTCAGGCTGCGCCGCTGGTGGTGGTGCCGTCTTCGGGTGGCGCCCGCATGCAAGAAGGCATTTTGTCATTGATGCAGATGGCGCGTACGACCATCGCCGTCGAAGAAGTAAAAGACGCCGGGTTGCCGTATATCGTTGTCCTGACCGACCCGACCACGGGTGGCGTGTCGGCATCGTTCGCCATGCTTGGCGATATCGCCATTGCTGAAACCGGCGCGGTGATTGGTTTTGCAGGTGCCCGGGTGATTGAACAAACGATCCGCGAAAAACTGCCCGAAGGTTTCCAGCGCGCCGAATATCTGCTGGATCATGGACAGGTTGACATGGTTGTCCGTCGCCACGACCTGCGCGACACGCTGGTCAAGGTCATTGGCTTGCTGGTCAACATAGGCCCTGCTGCCGATGTCGTCGCCATTCCGCCGGGAAGCCCTGGCGACATCAATGTCCCCGCAGATTAACACCGTCCTTGAACGCTTAAGCGCGCTGCACCCCAAGGTCATCGACCTCAGTCTCGGGCGTATCGAGGGGCTGCTGGCGAAGCTCGGCAATCCGGAACGCAGTTTGCCGCCCGTCGTGCATATCGCGGGCACCAACGGCAAGGGCTCCAGCCTTGCGTTTTTGAGGGCGATGCTGGAAGCCGCCGGATATCGCTGCCACGTCTATACCTCGCCGCATCTGGTAAAATTCAACGAACGGATCCGCCTCGCCGGAAAACTCATCGAAGACGACGAGCTGACGGCAATGCTCGAAGAATGCGAAGCCGCCAATGATGGCGACGAGATTACCTATTTCGAAATCACCACGGCGGCGGCCTTTCTGGCGTTTTCCAGGACGCCTGCCGATGTGCTGTTGCTGGAAACCGGGCTTGGCGGCAGGCTTGATGCGACCAATGTCATTTCGGCTCCGCTGGTCACCGCAATTACCACCGTGTCGGTCGACCATCAGCAGTATCTTGGCGACGATGTCGAAGACATTGCGGCGGAAAAGGCGGGCATTCTGAAGGTTGGCGTGCCGTGTGTGCTGGCCAAACAGGACCGCAAACCTGACAAACGCATCGCCGGAATTGCCAAGGATGTCGGAGCTCCGTTGCTGGTTGAAGGTCGCGACTGGTTCGTGCGCAAACAACAAGGCGGCATGCTGTTCGATGCTGTCGACAAAGACGGCGCCAAGACAATAACCGAGTACCCGCTGCCGTCGCTTGCCGGTATCCACCAGCCGCGCAATGCCGGGCTGGCGCTGGCCGTCCTCGATTGTATGGCCGGTTTTGATGTGCCGCTGCCGGCCCGTGCGCTGGGCCTGAAAAGCGCCAGTTGGCCAGCGCGTCTGCAACGCCTGAACGAAGGACCGCTGGTCGATTTGTTGCCCGATGGCTGGGAACTGTGGCTCGATGGCGGCCATAACGAGGCGGCGGCAAAAACCATCCGGGCGCAAAGGCGCGTCTGGCGCGACAAGCCGCTGCATATGGTCATGGGCATGCTGAACTCGAAAGACCCACTGGTCTATTTGAAGCATCTGGAGGCCCGTCTTGGCCTGTTCAGGGGTGTCGCCATCCCCGGCGAGGACAACAGCCTTACCGCCAATGAAGTGACCGAGGCGGCGCTGTCATGGCGCATGGAGGCCCGGGCGGCGGCCAGCGTTGCCGAGGCCATTGCCGATATCGTCAAGACGGCACCGGCGACCCCGGGCCGGATATTGATTTCAGGCTCGTTGTATCTGGCCGGGACTGTTTTGGCCGATAACGCTTAAAGACGCTTTAGGCGGCTTTTTGGGAACTTCCGCCAGAGCCGTCGCCACCGAACAGGATGGCTTGCGCCGCGGGAACCGCGGCACCTTCGACAATATCGATGCCCATTTCCTTCAGCGTGCCTTCCATGGCGCTGAGACACAAAATGACATGCGCCGGGGTGCTCGATTGACCCATCAGTCCGATGCGCCAGACCTTGCCAGCCAGTCCGCCCAATCCACCGCCGACTTCCAGGTCGTAGTTGTCGAGCAGGATTTTGCGGGATTTCGGCTTGTCGACGCCTTCGGGAACCTTCAGCGTCGTCAGTTGTGGCAGGTGGATATCTTCTGATACCAGCGGGTCAAGACCCATGGCCCGGAAACCGGCACGCAGCGCATCTGAATTGCGGCGATGGCGGGTCCAGGAATTCTCGATGCCTTCTTCGCGAATCATCAACAGCGATTCATGTAGTCCATACAGTGCGTTAACCGGGGCCGTGTGGTGATACGAACGCGGTGCACCGGCACCGTCGGTCCAGTAATTCATCACCAACGACAGGTCCAGGAACCAACTCTGCACCGGGGTCTTGCGGGCCTGAATAACGTCTGTGGCGCGAGAACTGAATGTCACCGGCGAGATGCCGGGCGCACAGGACAGGCATTTCTGGGTGCCGGAATAAACGGCGTCGGCACCCCATTCATCGACCATGACCGGGCTGCCGCCCAGCGAGGTGACGGCATCGACGATGGACAGTGCGCCATGCTTTTGCGCCATCTCGCACAACGTCCTGGCATCAGATAGCACACCGGTCGAGGTTTCGGCGTGCACGAACGCCAGCGCCTTCGTGCCGGGATTGGCTTTAAGGGCGTCTTCGACCTTGTTCAGGTCAATGGCGTGTCCCCATTCGTCTTCGACCATCACGGCGGTGCCGCCACAACGCTCGACGTTTTCCTTCATGCGACCGCCGAAAACGCCGTTCTGACAAACAACGACCGTGTCGCCGGGCTCAATCAGGTTGACGAAGCAGGTCTCCATACCGGCAGAACCGGGGGCCGATACCGGCAGCGTCAGCTGGTTTTCCGTCTGGAAGACATAGCGCAGCAATTCCTTGATTTCATCCATCAAGCCGACGAAGGATGGGTCCAGGTGACCGACGGTGGGGCGCGCCATGGCTTGCAGGACGCGCGGATGCACGTCTGACGGGCCGGGGCCCATTAAAATCCGGTTAGGCGGGGTGAATTGGGTAATTTCGTTAATCATAAGTTCAATCGTCCTTTTTTCTTCGCCGGATATATAGCGTTTGTAAGGGATACGACCAAACAATATTTCGGCATGCGGAAAATTGCCCGCAAACCGTTTAAAAGAGCGAATTATTGTGTCTTGAAAGGGTCGTCAGGAAAAATCAGATGTTCGACTGAACCCACTCGGCCAGCTGATTTTTCGGCATGGCACCAATTTTGGTCGCCGCTACCTGTCCGTCCTTGAACATCATTAGCGTCGGAATACCGCGCACACCATACGTTGACGGGGTGGTCGGGTTTTCGTCGATGTTCAGTTTGGCGATGATGACCTTGTCGCCCAATTCATTGGAGATTTCTTCCAGTGCCGGTGCAATCTGCTTACACGGGCCACACCATTCGGCCCAGAAATCAACAACGACCGGGGTCGAGGATTTGAGCACATCGGCATCGAAAGAAGAATCGGTCACAGCTATGGGCATTTACTTACATCCTGTCGTCTTGTTACCGGGAATCGGCTTTGTTTGGGTGCATCGAATCTATGCAGCGGACCCGCCCTCGTCAAGGTGCGAGTAGGGCTTCGGGCAAGGTCATCAGGCGGGGTGCGTTTCCAGGCCCGTGAGTCCAGGCCAGAATGCAGGTTATGCGCCTGTTGGGATAGATTTCCCCCAGCAATTGGCGATAGGTCGCCATCTGCCGGATATAGGCCTCCGCCACGCCGTCGATGCTCGCGGGTGGCGGGCGGTTGGTCTTGTAGTCGACAATCCGGATTTCATCGTCACTCACCAGCAACCGGTCGATGCGCCCCGATATCACCCGGCCATCGACGATTCCACAGACCGGCACTTCGGCGATTGAACCGGGGCCGAACAGGTCGGCGAATTTCTCATCATTCAGAACGCCCAGGGTTTCCGTCAGAATATCGGCCTGTTCATCGTCGCTGAGTCCATGGCATGAACGCGCCAGATAGGCGCTGATGGCGCCCGGGCGATCCCGGGGCGCAAGGTCCGGCGCACTTTCCAACAAGCGGTGGATGATGTTGCCGCGCTTGAAACGCTCGCCGTCGTCTTCATCGAAGGGCGAAAACACCGGTGGCGTTTCGTCTGACGGTCTGGACGGGGCCAGCGGGCGCGGCGGTTCGGGCTCGTCCGGGGCTTTCATTTGTGCCCAGTCGGGCAAGGGGGCGTCGGTGGGTCCTTCACGGTCCGGGGCTTTGTCGCTGATTTCGATGTCTTGGGGGTTTTCCTGAACATGGATGCCGCCGTCGGTATCCAGGTCAATGTCCATGGCGCTGCATATCAAGTCATACCAGCAGCCCTCGGGCCGCTTGTTCTTGCCCTGCCAGCCACAAATATACAGCCGGTCGCGCGCCCGGGTGGCGGCGACATACAGCAGGCGGCGGTTTTCTTCCTCGATTCTGGCGCGCGCGGCGTCGGCGAGTGTGCGGGTGACGGCTTCCTCTGCCGCTTTATAGCCGGGCCACAGGACCACCGGGTCCGGTTCGTTCAACCATTTCAGTTTCGGGTCGAACTGGGCGCGCGGCATGGTGCAGGTGTCGGGCAGGAAGACAATATTCGCCTGCAAGCCTTTCGACCCATGCACGGTCATCACCCGGACCTGTCCATGTCCGTGTTCCAGATCACGTTTGATTTGCGTTTGTCCGGCCTCGATCCAATGGGTGAAGCTTTGCATGGACGCCACGTGTTCGCGTTCGTAATCGAGCGCCAGATTCAGGAATTCGTCAATCGGGTCGTCGGCTTCCGGCCCCAGTCTGGCGAGCAGCGCCTTGCGCCCGCCTTCGGCCCCCAGCAGGGTCGAGAAAAACTCGTACGGGGCCATGGTGTCGGCGCGTCCAAGTAATTCACCGAGGCGTTGATACGTAGCCAAATAGCGCCCGTCGGCTTTCAGGGCCTGCCACAGGGAACCCTCGCGCTCAGGCGCCAACTTGATCAGATCATCGTCGTTCAGGCCGATCAGCGGGCTTTTCAGGACGACGGCCAGGGTCAGGTCATCATCGGGCAACAGTACAAAACGAGCCAGCGCCAGCAGGTCCATGACGGCCAGTTGTTCCGTCAGCACCATGCGGTCGGCACCGGCGACGGGAATGTCGCGCTGCTTCAGGGCGTTGACCATTTTCTCGGCAAAGCTGCCGCGCTTTTGCAACAAAATCATAATGTCGCCGGCATCAATGGCGCGGCCCGCCGATGGCAATTGTTGCTCGTCATCGAGCCAGCCTTTGATGGTGTCGGCAATCTTGTTGGCCAGCCGGTCCTGGGGGCTGTCGACAGCGGCGCGGTCCAGCGGTGCGTCCCAGGGGTCCAGTTCCAGCGCTTCGCCCGGCTTCAACGTTGGCCAGACCTCGATGCGCCCGGCCTCGCCATCGCGCGCCCATCGGTGCACGATTGGCTTGTCCTCGAACGTCAGGCCGTTCCGCGCCGCCTCGCTTTCGAATATGGCATCGACGGTCTTCAGCACTGATTCCGTCGAACGGTACGAGACCACCAATTCGACATCACGAAAGGTTTCCTTTGCCGCATCGGCGGTTTTGGCAAAATGCTGTTTCATGACCCCGAACATGTGCGGATCGGCACCCTGAAAGCTGTAAATGGATTGTTTTTCATCGCCGACGGCAAAAATGGTGCGGGGATGGTCGGTGCGGCCCTCGCCACTGAAAAAATCACCGGCTAGCGCCTGAATCACCTGCCACTGGTCCGGGGCGGTGTCTTGCGCTTCATCGACTAGGATATGATCCAGCCCGCCGTCCAGCTTGTAGAGCACCCACGAGACATCGCTTTCGGTCAGCAGCAGGTCGCGGGTTTTTTCAATCAGGTCGTCGTAATCGAGCAGGGCGCGTTGTTCTTTCAGCTCTTCGAAACGCTGCATCAGGGCCGCGCCGACAACCACCAGCGCATGGCTGGCTTCGGCGATCCTGACGGCCTTCAGCTTGTCCAGCACAGCGACAAGACGTTGTTGCTCGGCATCCAGCGTGGCCAGTACATCGGGATGGGTCTCGCCCATTTTCTTGGTGATGACGTTTTTGCGAGGCTTGTCATCTTTTGTGAGGAAGACCGACAGATAAACGCTGTGGAACAGATCGTGACGCTGATCCGGTGGCGTTGTCAGGAACTGATCAAGGGCGGCCCCCTGTTTTTTGTCGGTCGGACTGCCGCCTTGCAGGGTCTCCATGGCGGCTTTCATGGTGCTCTCGTCGATGCCATCAAGGGCATTGGAAATGATGTTCTGGGGCGTGTCGTCGTCGTTCAGGCCCAACGCGGTGCGGGCGGTTCGGGCGACCTCATCGACCGATCCGTGGTGGCGGATCATCCGATGCAGACGGCCCCGTGCACTCGCCAGCTCGCGCATCAGGCGGGCGAAGTCTTCTTCGTTGACCAGCATCGATATGTGGGCCAGTTCATCGCCGACCTCGCCATCGGCCAGCACCCGGTCGCGGGCCTCGGCCATCAGCTCGGCGGTGGTGCGTTCGTCGATGACGGCGAAGTGCGGGGCGACCCCAGCTTCGATGGGAAATCGCCCCAGCAACGATTCACAGAACGCATGAATGGTGCGGATTTTAAGCCCGCCGGGTGTGTCCAGAGTGGTCGCGAACAGGCGGCGGGCCGGGGCCAGCAGGTCAGGCGACGGGGCCTTGCCCAGCAGCGCGGCCAGTTCCGCCGTCAGCGTTTCGTCCGACGCCACCGCCCAGTCGCCCAGTCGTTCCGACAGGCGCGTCGCCATTTCCGCTGCTGCCGCCTTGGTAAAAGTCAGGCACAAGATACGCTCCGGGCTGGTTCCCGCCAGCAGCAGGCGCGAAATGCGGTCGGTCAGCACCTGCGTTTTGCCGGTCCCGGCATTGGCCGATACCCAGACCGAGATTTCCGGGTTGGCCCCGATAATCTGTGGGCCGGTGCGTTGTTGCGGCGTGCTCATTCGCCGTCTCCATCATCGCCGGTCATCCATTCCCGGACCCGGGCCAGATGGTCGAAATCACCACCGCGATTCTGGAACATCGGCGTGGTGCGCGACAAATAAGGCGTCGCCTCGTCATCGAAATCCGCAATGCGTTTTTTCAGCCCGTCGATGGCGTCGCCCGCCATCTCTTCGACGTCCTTGGCGTTGGCGTGTCGCTTGCCGGGAACCCGGCCGCCAGACAGATGCAAATACAGCAGCTCGCGAACCTCGCCTTCATCGACGCCGTTGAAATGCCCGCCTGTGGCCATGGTCGCTTCCAGCGACAGTTGCGGTGCCAGCCCAGTGGCAACCTGTTTCCACGTTGGCGGTGCGCCAGTTTTGTAATCGACGATCCCCAAGCCTCCATCTTCATGCCGGTCGATGCGGTCGGCGCGCGCCGTCAGCATGAAGTCTCCGGCGGGGCCATCAAGCGGCATTTCCCCTCTGGTTTCGGTCGCCAGCGGCAGCCAGCCCTGATCGCGGCGCAGTCTTTCATCGTCGATGAACCAGCGGGCAATGCGCTTGAAACGCGGCCACCAGAACGCCAGCACACCGGGCCGGGACAAATGTTCACCGAAAACCTCCCGCCCAATATCGACAAGCTTGTCATAGGCATCGTCGGGCAAGCTGTCGGGGTGGGTCTTGAAAAACCGGTCCAGCGCCTCGTGCACCAGAATCCCCCGGTCCGCCGCACCGGGGTCGGCGTCGATGGCATCCAGTTCCCGCAGTTTCAGGATTTCACCGGCATACAGCGCGTACGGGTCGCGTACCCATTTCTCGACACGTGTGACGGACATTTCCCGTGGCCTAAGCGCAACCGGCGGCATCGGTTTGGGTTCAGTGGGCGCGATGAATTCCTCTGGCGTGTTGAGTGTGCGCAGCCATTCCGACCAGCGACGGTCGGGAATCAATTTGTCTTTTAATGCGGTGCCGGTCAGCAGGGTCCGAAGCCGCAGCAGCCAGCGCGATGGCACCGTCGGCGCGCCGCCAGATCGTCCGGCCCGGCTCAGAACAACTCTCGGCGCGGCAAAAGCTTGCGTGAAATCATGGGCCGTCAATCCAAGCCGACGCTCCGGTTGCGGCAGCCCGAAAGCATCCATCATCGGGCGGCTCATCCATGGGCTGGCGTCCGGTTGCGGCGGCCACGAGCCCTCGTTCAGCCCACCCAGAATGGTCACGTCTGCGTGTTGCAGGCGGGCTTCCATCAATCCCCAGATGTGCAGGCGCGGGTGCAGGCCATAGCGCGGGCGTACGGCGCGTCCGGCCAGCAAGGCATCGAGCAGCGCCGGCCAGGCGGCGGCATCGATGTCGCCCAGGCTGTCGGCGGAATCGAGCAGGTCGGCGACGAACCCGGACAGTGCCTCGCCGTCGTCGCCCGCCCATATGCGTTCAGGCCCGCTCGTATCCGGGGTTGTTGCCAATGCCTCGATAAAGGCGATGTGCCCGGCCAGCAGGGGTTTCAGCGGTATTTCTTCACGTGCGAAAGCTTCAACGAAGGGCGCGGCGCTTGTCTGCAAAGCATCCAGCAGGGCCAGCAGGTCGGCATCGTCTTTGTCACGGCTTTCCGCCAACGCGGTTTTCAGCCCGTCCAGTCCTGCTGACGGTCTCGGCCCACGCAGCACGGCAATCTCGAGCCTGCGGACCATGGCCCGAAAACGAGATGCCTGTTGACCACCGGCGGCAAGCGGATGCTTCAGCAAACCGAGCAGGCTTATCGGTGCGAAGCCCTCGGCGGCGGCCCGCGCTGCAAGACGCAGGAACGTGGCGGGCACAGAATCGGCCAGCGGGCGTCCGGCGGAATCATCGACATCAATGTCCCAGCGTTTCAGCTCCGACGCGACCCGGCGCGCCAGCCCCCGGTCCGGTGTCACCAGCGCCGCCGTCTTGTCAGGTTCTGTCAGGGCCTCTCGCATCAGCATGGCGATGGACCCGGCCTCGTCATGTTCGTTGGCCGCCTCGATAACGCTGAGCCCATCCAGGGCATCGGCGTCGGGCTCGGTGCGATGTTGCCATGTGTCGGTGACGCTGGCCGGAACCAGGGCGGCGTTGATCAGTGCCGTGCGCGACGATGGCGCGGAGGCAATAACATCGGATTGCCAGTCGCCGACGTCACCACGTTCGATGCCGACGTGGCCGAGCAGACGGGCCATGCCGTATTGCGGATGGCTGGCCTCGAGTTCGTCCCACACGGCGTCGGTTGCATCCCGATCAAGGCCCGGCAGGACCAGTGCGCCCTGTGGCATCAAGGCAATGCATTTCAGCAGGTCGGCGGTCGCCGGTATGGATCCGGTTGAACCGGCGGCGATGACCAGCCCGGCGGGCGGCAATTTCGTCCACGCCGCAGTTCGCGCCTCGAACCCTGCGTTGCGCCTCTCGATGGGGTCGATGTAGCCCTCGGCCTTCAAAATGCCGGGCCAGTGGTCGGTCAGGATTTTCAGGAACTCGACGGTCTTTTGCCAATGGTCCGACAAATCAACAGTCTCGACCAGGCTACTCAGGCCATCGAAGGACAGGCGTTCGGTCTGCACCTGATCAAGCAGCCGCGCCAGTTCCGTCGCCAACCGCGCTGCCTGATCGGGGGTCGCTGCCATGTCGTCGCGCGATAATATCAGCCGGGTCAGCAGCAATTGGCTGTGCAGGGTGGGAATGGCGGGCGGCAGGTCAAGCGCGTGGTCGTCGTCGAAGGCTTCGTCGTCATCGTCCACATCGCCCAACGCCGACATCTGCGGCAGCAACAGGGCGCGGCCTTCGCCCAAGCGCAGGAAAGCATCGGCGAGCGCCCGACAGGCGCGGCGGGTCGGCAACAGCACGGTGACCGCCGACAAGGCCTCAGGCGCATCACCGACCTGGGCCACAATTCCAGACGCCAGGGCGTCGACGAAACTGGTTTCCGCCCCGATGGTATAGACGGTGGGGGTGCCCGTCATCGGTGCTTGATTCCGGCGTAACGCAGTTTCATGTAGGTCTCGGCCTCATCAAGGCCATCGGGCGTGCCGATATGAAACCATTCGCCATCGTGGACGACGCCATACAGGCGGTCTTCTTCCAGCGCCTTGTCGTACAGAACGTTCAGCGAGAACGCTCCCTCCGGTGCGTCCTTGAACAGGCGCGGGTGTAGAATTTGCACGCCGGTAAACAGGTAAGGCGCGACCTCGCTTTCCGGGCGGCGCATCAACGTGCCGTTGGCATCGGCACAGAAATCACCGCGTCCGTCATAGCCATAGGCATCGACGGTGGAATGCAGCAACAACAGGGCGTCCATATCATCGTCATGCCAGTGCCGGGCGAGGCGTTGCAGCGCGTCTTGCGATCCGTTCAGCCACAAGGTGTCGGCATTGCAGGCGAAAAACGGCTCGTCGCCCAACAGGTCCAGCGCCTTGGTGATGCCGCCGCCGGTCTCCAGAATCGGGTCTTCGGGCGAGAACACGATGTCGATGCCCTGATAATCCTTCAGGTGCTCGACGATCATCTCGCCCAGATGGTGGGTGTTGACGATGATTTTTTCGACACCGACGTCTTTCAGCCGGTCGATGGTGTGCGCCAGCAGGCTGCGTCCGGCGACTTTAACAAGCGGCTTCGGGCGGGTCTCGGTAATCGGGCGCATGCGGATACCAAACCCGGCGGCCAGCACCATGGCGACTTTCGGGATGCTCATTTCCGCACCTCACCCCTGATTCGAGGAGGCATATGTTCATCGAACCATGATTTCAGGCGGCTCAGCCGGGGATGCTCTAATGCCGCTTCCAACAGTCGCCAGACACGCGGCAGATGGGCGAGGTAGTCCGGTTTGCCGTCGCGCTTGTCGAGCCGGGTAAAGATGCCGATGACCTTGG
Organism: Rhodospirillaceae bacterium; assembly: GCA_018671895.1. GTDB lineage: Bacteria > Pseudomonadota > Alphaproteobacteria > Rhodospirillales > JABHCV01 > JABHGV01. The sequence continues at coordinate 60,228 of JABHGV010000074.1, forward strand.
CGTGACGCTGGGCGGCAAGCACGGTAAAGGCAAGGTCGAACGCGTCGCGGTCAAGGTCGGGGAAGGCGGCGGTGTATCGTTCGATCATGGCGGCTTTCAGGTCCGGGTCGATATCGCGCCGGGCGTCTTGGAGCAGTGACATCAGGTCATAGGCGACGGAACCCAGCACCGCGTCCTGAAAATCCAGCAGGCCACAGGCCTTCGTTTCGTTCCGCCCCGCCAACCATATCAGATTGTCGACATGATAGTCGCGCAGCACCAGCACCTTCGGCGTCGCATGAACGTGGGGGAAAAGCTCCAGCCACGCATCGCCGTACTCACGGCGCACGGGCTCAGACAGGGGGATGTCATCGAACAGCCACACCGGTGCCAGAAAGGCCTCGTCGAGCAGCCGCCCATTGCCATAGGGCAACAGTCCTTCGGGGCGGGTTGAACATTTGTGAAGGCTGATCAGGACATCGACGGCGAGTGCATACAGGGCCGCCTCGTCACCGTCAGTTGCCAGCATGCGGGTGTAGGTGTCGTCGCCCAGATCTTCGAGCAGCAACAGTCCGGCGTCTTCGTCAGTAGCGATAATGTCGGGTGCGCTGAACCCCTGTTCTGATAAATAACGCGCGATGGCAACGAACGGCCTGACATCTTCATCGGGCGGCGGTGCATCCATCAGCACGGCACGTTCATCGCCACGGACGAGCCTGTCGTAGTGCCGGAACGAGGCGTCGCCCGCCAGTGTCGCGCGGGCGGCATCACCCCATCCGTGGGTGTCCAGGAATTCATCAATCAGTGCCGGGCGGTCTTTGTGCATGTCGCTGTTCATGTCAGGTCCACCTCGCGGTCGTCCCAGCCCGATATTCGAACCTCGCGGGCGTCAGTTCTGTCTGCGTGGCTGAACGTCAGTCTCAGGCAGGTCGCCGGCAACAGGTTGCCCAGTCGTTCCGGCCATTCGATCAGCGATATACCCTCGGCAAAGGCATCGTCGATGCCCAATTCCAGCGCCTCATCAGATGTTTCCAGCCGGTACAGGTCGAAATGATATATCGGCGTCTCGGCATCGTCATAAACCTGCAACAGGGTAAAGGTCGGCGACGGCACTTCCGTTTCAGCCCCGCAAACGGCGCGAATGAAGGCTCGGGCGAAGACAGTCTTGCCGGTGCCAAGGTCACCTTGGAGCGCCAGCACATCACCAATCCGCGCCCGACCGGCCAGTTTCCCGGCCAGGGCGTTGGTGGCATCTTCGCTATCAAGGTTAATGGTGATGCTCAAGACTTGATCCTTAAGACCTTTGGGGTGATAAGATATTTAACCTTTTGAGCCGGGAGATTCCATGTCCAAGATTGACCACACCACAGACGTGACCGTTATCGGGGCTGGCCCGGCTGGCCTGTTCAGTGTTTTCGAATGCGGGATGATGAAAATGTCCTGTCATGTTGTCGATGCGCTTGATGCCATCGGCGGACAGTTGTCGGCGCTGTACCCGGAAAAACCCATTTATGACATTCCTGGCCATTCGAAAATTCTCGCCGCCGATCTGGTTTCCAACCTTGAAGAACAGGCCGCACCGTTTAATCCAGTCTATCACCTGAACCAGCAGGTAACGTCACTGGAATCGGTCGATGGCCGTTGGCTGCTGGAAACATCGAAGGGCGTTCGCATCGATACCGGTGCCATCATTATTGCCGCCGGGGTCGGGGCCTTTGGGCCAAACCGGCCGCCGCTGGACGGCATCACCGATTTCGAAGGCCAGGGTCCCGGCGTCGGCGTTCATTATCTGGTCAAGCGTCGCGAAGATTTCCTGGGCAAGAAAGTTGTCATCGCAGGCGGCGGTGATTCCGCCGTCGACTGGGCGTTGTCGCTGGTCGAGATCGCCGAGAGCGTCGCCATCGTTCACCGTCGCCCGAAATTCCGCGCTGCCCCGGACAATGCCGAAAAACTGCAAAAACTTGCCATTGACGGTGCGCTGGAACTGGTCGTGCCGTACCAGTTGAAAGAAATTTATGGCGACGGCGAAAAACTGACGACGATCACGGTCGCCGATCTGGATGGCAACGAACGCGAGCTTGAAGCCGATGTGCTGTTGCCGTTCTTTGGACTGTCGCAAGACATTGGCCCGATTGCCGACTGGGGGCTGTCACTGGATCACAACCACATCGCCATCGACCCCGCGACCTGTTCGGCGGGTCCGGGCGGCCTGTTTGCGGTTGGTGATATTGTCAATTACTCCGGCAAGCAGAAACTGATTCTGACCGGCTTTGCCGAGGCCGCTATTGCAGCCCACGCGGCGCGTGCCCACCTGCACCCCGGCGAGGAACTGCACTTCGAATATTCAACGACGCAAGGTGTTCCTTAAAAGCTGTTCCTTAAGCGGACTCGACGTCGGTAACGATGGAAATATCGCTTCGTTTCGAGCCGCCCGCGGGCAATGTGCATATGACGGTGCTGCCCTTGCCGGGCGGTGACTTGACCTCGACATCGCCACCATGCAACTCGACGAACCGCTGCACCAGCGACAACCCCAGCCCGGCCCCTGATTGATCGTTGCCGCCTGTGCGCTCGAACGCACCGAAGATATCAAGCTGTTCGGCCTTTGGCATGCCGCGACCGGTATCGGTTACCCGGAAGTTGACAGCGGCATCGTCGCCGTCGCCGCTTCGTTCGCTGGCCAGAATGATGGTACCGCGCGGCGGCGTGAAGTTGACGGCATTGGACAACAGATTGAACAGCACCTGTTTCAGCCGTTTTTCATCGGCGACGATCCAGCCGATGTCGGGCGGACAGTCGAACTCGACTTCCAGATTTTTGCGCCGGGCGCTTTCCTTGATCAGGTTAAGTACCGACACCAGCATGGAATGAACATCGACGGTATCCAGTTGCAGGCTCATCATTCCGGCTTCGATGCTGGCCAGGTCCAGAATATCGTTGATGACACGCTCAAGACCCTTGGCGCTGTCCATGATGCCGGTGCTGTATTCCATCTGCCGGGCGTTCAGCTTGCCGTGGCTTTCCTGGGTCAGCACATCGGCGAAACCGATCAGCGATGTTAACGGCGTTCGGATTTCGTGCGAGACGTTGGCGATGAATTCTGATTTCAACCGGTTCGCCTGATCCAGCGCCTCGGCCCGTTGCCTCAGCGCCCCTTCGACGCGCGCACTGTCCGATACGTCCAGATAGCCCAGCAGCACCGCGCCATCGGGCAGTGGCACACTGGAATAATCCAGAATGGTACCATTGTTAAGGCGAATGCGGCCGTTCGACGGCTGTCGGCTGCCCAGTTTGGCGACGGTTGTGGCAACGTGTGATTTCCAGTCTTCGTCACTTGATTTGTCGGCGTCCGATATCAACGAGCGCGTGGCATTCAGGAAATCAGCCATGCGCATGGTGTCATTCAGGGATGCCGCATCCAGATTCCAGATTGCGGCGAAGGACGGGTTCGACAGCTTCAGTTTTCCATCGCTGCCAAACACGCAGACCCCTTCATATAAATTATCCAGGGTTTCGCGCTGTACCGCGTTCAGGCTTTTGAAAGATCGTTCCAGATCAAGCTTGTCGCTGACGTCTTCGAATGAAAACACCAGCCCACCGTCGGAATGGGGGCTGACGGTCTGGCTGACGGTGCGACCGTCGGGCAAATGCAACAGGGACTGTTGCGGTTCTTTCACGGTTCGGAACAGCGCCACCTGTTGCTCCCTGAATGCGCGGAAGTCGGCGACTTCCGGCAGGTGGCGTTTTTCGCGCAGGCGCTCGAAAATCTCGCCCATGGACGGATCATCGGCCAGCCAGCCAGCCTCCAGCCCCCACAGCCGACGAAAGGCGACGTTGCTGTATGTGTGGCGGGTGTCAGAACCGAAAATAACCACTGCTATGGACAGATGCTCAAGCGCCAGATTTTCATCGACAGCAGGTGCGCCCGCCGGAACGGCGAAGCCGATGGTTCCGGCCCAGGCCCGGGCCGGGACTTCGGAAACATCCATCGGCTGCCCATGGGTGTCGACGGCTTGTCGGGCATCAAGGTCAAGACCCTGGGCCGCATGATTGCGAAAGACGACGCTGCGGGCCGGATCCCTGATCCAGACCGGACAAGGCAGGGCGTCCAGCAACACCCGGAAATGTTCGAACGCATCGTCGCTCGCCTTCGCTTTGGCGGGCTCGATGGTTTGCACAGCCCCGTTGCTGACGTCGCGCATCCACATCAAGTCGTCCAGCGGTCGGCCGTCAAGGCTTGAAGCCCGACTGCCGGTTGCCTGAATGGTCCGTTTGTCGAGTTTCAGTTTGATGTCGAATGAGGTGCCGTTGCGGTGCAGATCATCGACGGCGTTCTTCAGGGTAATTGCCTCGGGCGTCTCGAACCGGGCCAGAACGTCGGTAAACCGCGCCCCGGTTCCAGCGGAAAGATCCAACAAAACAGCAAGACGTCGTGAGCATCGTTCCTCGACCTCGGCGTGGTCCCACAGGAACAGTCCGTCCGGCGCCGCGGCAAGAATCTCACGACCCTGTTCACTCGCCGCTTTCAGGCGGGCATTGTCGGCACGCAGCCCTTTCAGGCGAACGGCCATCCACAGCACCAGCAGTGCTGCGATGACGGCGACGGCGATCAAGGCAATGTCAGGGCGAATCATCACACCGGGAATCATATTCCCCGGCGTGATTCGCGGCAAGTCAGAGCCGCAGATTTAGTAGCGGTAGTGATCCGGCTTGAACGGGCCTTCTTGGGGCAGGCTCAGGTATTCGGCCTGGGCGTCGGTCAGCTTGGTCATTTTAACGCCAAGCTTGTCCAGATGCAGGGCCGCGACCTTTTCGTCCAACTGTTTGGGCAGGACGTAGACTTCGTTCTTGTAGTTGGCCGCGTTGTCCCACAGTTCGATCTGGGCCAGCACCTGATTGGTGAACGATGCGCTCATCACGAAGCTCGGGTGGCCGGTGGCGCAACCAAGATTAACAAGACGACCTTCGGCCAGAAGGATAATGCGCTTGCCGTCGGGGAATTCGATTTCATCGACCTGCGGCTTGACGTTGTGCCATTTCATATTGCGCAGACCGGCGACCTGAATTTCGGAATCGAAGTGACCAATGTTGCAAACGATGGCCCGGTCTTTCATTTCGCGCATGTGATCGACGGTGATGACATCCATGTTGCCGGTGCAGGTAACGAAAATGTCGCCCTGGGAAGCGGCGTCTTCCATGGTGACGACTTCATAGCCTTCCATGGCGGCCTGCAGGGCGCAAATGGGGTCAATTTCGGTAACCACTACGCGGGCGCCTTGATTGCGCAAGGACGCGGCAGACCCTTTGCCGACATCGCCAAAGCCGCAGATCACGCCGATCTTGCCGGCCAGCATGACGTCGGTGGCGCGCTTGATGCCATCGGGCAGACTTTCGCGGCAGCCATAAAGATTGTCGAACTTCGATTTGGTGACCGAGTCGTTGACGTTGATGGCCGGGACCAGCAGTTTGCCTTCCTTGACCATTTCATAAAGACGGTGAACGCCGGTGGTGGTTTCTTCCGACAGGCCTTTAACGTCTTTCAGCAGGTCCGGGTAATCTTCGTGCATCATCAGGGTCAGATCGCCGCCGTCGTCCAGAATCATGTTCGGACGCCAGCCGTCGGGACCTTCGATGGTCTGCACGATGCACCAGTTGAATTCTTCTTCCGTTTCGCCCTTCCAGGCAAAGGTCGGGATTTCGGCGGCAACCATGGCGGCTGCGGCCTGATCCTGGGTCGAGAAAATGTTGCACGAGCTCCAGCGCAACTCGGCGCCCAGATCGACCAGGGTTTCCATCAGCACGGCGGTCTGGATGGTCATGTGCAGGCAACCGGCGATACGCGCGCCTTTTAGCGGCTTTTTGCCTTTGTATTCGTCGCGCAGAGCCATCAGGCCGGGCATTTCGGTTTCGGCGATGGCGACTTCCTTGCGGCCCCAATCGGCCAAAGACATGTCGGCGACTTTATAGTCGGTGAAAGCGCTCATTTTGCGGCTCCTGATGAGAGTTCATGTAAATCTGGGGCAGGGTTTAACAGCATGCTAGAGGCTTCGCAACAAGTTAAAAAGCTGGATTCCCGCCTTCGCGGGAATGACGGTGAAAATAAAGCTCCTGATAACAATTAAAGTCGGACTTCCAGAACCCGCGCCGCGCAGCGCGCCCAACTACGCGAGCGCGTTAAAATCTTCCAGCAGCATGGCGATGCGCCCGGAATCGACCTGATCCATAATCACCCGCGCGCGGGCCTCGGCGGCGGACAAGTTGATGCTGCGCAGGCGTTGTTTGACGCGCGGAATACTGCCCGCGCCCATGGACAGATCGCGAATACCCAATCCCAGCAACAACGCGGTATAGCGGGGATCACCGGCCATTTCACCGCAGACACTGACCGGAATGCCGGTGCGAAAGGCGGACTCGGCGGAAAACTGGATCAATCTCAGGACCGCCGGATGCAGCGGGTTATACAGATTGGCAACCTGTTCATCGGTACGGTCGATGGCCAGCGTGTACATGGTCAAATCATTGGTGCCGATGGCGAAGAAGTCGGCAGTCTGGGCCAGCGCATCCGATGACAAGGCGGCACCGGGGACTTCGATCATAATACCGATGGGCGGCATTTTCTCGGCGATGCGGACCTTGCGACGTTTTAGCCGGGATGCCACCTTCTTGATCAGTTCCTTGGCCCGGCGGACCTCGACGGTGTTCGACACCATCGGCAGCAGGAAACGAACCGGGCCGTAGGCCCCGGCCCTGAGGATGGCGGCGATCTGGGTTTCGAACACCTGGGTGTGGGCCAGCGACAGGCGGATGGCGCGCAGCCCCAGTGCCGATGAAACACTATCGCCGAATTCTTCCAACAGCGATGTCGCCAGCTTCTCACCGCCGATATCCAGTGTACGGATGGTCACCGGTCGCCCATCCATGCTTTCGACAATGTCTTTCAGAAATTCAAATTGTTCGTCTTCAGACGGAATGTCGTCACGGTTCATGAACATGAACTCGCTGCGCAACAGACCGACGCCCTCGGCCCCGGCCTGGCCGACGGCATTCAACTGCACCGGCAATTCGACGTTGGCCTGCAAGGTCACATGGGTGCCGTCCTGGGTGACAGACGGTTGATTGCGGGTGCGGTTCAGGCGCCGGGTGACATCGACGTTTTCTTCGTGGCGGCGTTCATAGACGGCGGCGGTTGACGGCTTCGGGTTGACGACGATACGACCTCGATCGCCATCGATGATGATCGCATCGCCATCGCGCACGACACTCAACAGGTCGGCCGCACCAAGCACCGATGGCAGGCCCAGCGCGCGCGCCATGATCGCGGTGTGACCTTCGGCGCCACCCAGCGCGGTGGCAAAACCGGCGATGCGTGCGGGGTCCATCTGGGCGGTATCGGCGGGGGTCAGGTCCTCGGCGACGATAATGCTGCCCTTGGGCGCGCGGGCGACGGATTTGCGCGGCGATTTGACAAGCAGCCTGATCAGCCGTCCGGCGACGTCGCGGATATCGTCCAGGCGGGCCGCCAGATAGGAATCCTTCATGTTGGCAAAGGTCGCCGAGATTTCAGACAGTTCTGCCTGCACCGCGGCTTCGGCGTTGATTCTGTCGTCGCTGATGCGGCTTTCGGCCCCGCGCACCAAACGCGAATTCTCGAGCATCTGGGAATAGGCGTCGAGCAGATAGATCATTTCATCAGACGCGCCACCGGGCAGCGCCTTGGCCTTTGATTTCAAACGCCCGATCTGACGCCGCGCCCCGGTAACGGCCTTTTTCAGGCGCGTCAGCTCCTTGTCCACGGCACCCGCGGCGACCTTGTATTCGGGCACCACGACGCTACCGCTTTCACGCAGGTGAACGGTGCCAAAGGCAATGCCCGGCGAAACGCCAAGGCCTTCGAATATCTGTTCCTTACCTGGGGTCATTCTTCTTCAAACTTATTGGAGACCAGTTCGCTCAAGGCATCCAGCGCTTCGGCCGCTTGCTTGCCGGTGCAGGTGATGTCGATTTCACTGCCCGGGCTGGCGGCCAGCATCATCAGGCCCATGATCGACAGTCCCGATACGCTTTGCCCGGCACGCTCGACCGCGATATCGGCATCGAATACGCCAGCTGTTTTGACAAACTTGGCGGCGGCACGGGCATGAAGACCACGTTGGTTAAGGATCTGCAAGGTGGCGCTGAACGGGGCGTCTCGTTCCGGGGGGGGTCCGCTCAAGAGGCCTTTTCCTGGCCCAGCAGCTGGGATGCGATGTTGATGTATTTTCGCCCGGCATCCTGGGCACTGACGGCGGCAGTCATCAATTCGTCGGTTTTGCGAACGCCAGCCAGTTTGATCAGCATCGGCAGGTTGACCCCGGCGATGACTTCGACGTTGGCCTTGTCGATTACCGAAATGGCCAGGTTCGACGGCGTACCGCCAAACATGTCGGTCAACAGAATGACGCCCTTGCCGGTATCAACCGCGGCGATGCTTTCAAGAATGTCCTTGCGACGCATTTCCATGTCGTCGTCGGCGTCAATACAGACGGTCTGCGTGTTGTCTTGCGCCCCGACGACGTGCTCAAGCGCTGCCAGCAATTCATCGGCGAGACGCCCGTGGGTCACTAATACCATGCCAATCATTTTAACTTTCTACGCCTTTTCCATATCGCGATGCAACAAATGGACGGAACGATTTTCTTTTTTCAACCAATGGGCCAGCTTTTCAGCCATAAAAACCGAACGATGACGGCCGCCGGTGCAGCCGACGGCGAGGGTCAGATAGCTTTTACCTTCGTCTGTATAGCGTGACAACAAAGGCAGCAGCCAGCCGGTCAATCCAACAAAGAAGGCGTCGAACCCCGGATCGGACGAAACAAAATCCTGAACGGCCTTGTCTTTCCCGCTCAGGGGCTTCAGATCGGCATCATAATGCGGGTTTCTCAAAAAGCGAACGTCAAACACCAGATCGGCCTCCCGGGGCAGTCCCTGACGATAGGCAAACGAGGTGACGAAGATCTCAAGTCCGGACCCGGTTTGGAGGCCGTAATTCCCTTCCAGAATGCGTTTCAGCTCGCCGGGACCAAAATCGGTGGTGTCGATAACGGTGTCGCTTCTCGCGCGCAGGGCGGAAATCATTTGCCGTTCGTGGGCGATGCCATCAGTAACGGGGCGGTCCTGGGCTAGCGGGTGGCGATGCCGGGTTTCCTCGTAACGGCGCTCCAGCTCTTCGTCGTCGCAATCAATGAACACCATCCTTGTTTCCAGGGCGGCATCCTTGATCAGGCTGTCGAGTTGCTGGACCAGCGCATCAACACCGAAATCGCGGGTCCGGATATCGACGCCGATGGCGATCGGTCGTGGGAACCCCGGTTGCAACAAATTCATCAGCAGCGACAAGGGCAAGTTGTCGACAGCCTCGTAGCCCATGTCTTCGAGCGCCTTCAATGCCGACGTTTTGCCGGCACCCGACATGCCGGTGACCAGCAGCACAGGCACGGATTTTTTATCAGGGGACTTATCAGGGGACATGGCGAATGTCGCCTTTCACGCGCCGGGCAATCAGCCGCACCTTTGCCGGGGCCGAGGCCTCAAAGGGGGCCAGGGTAAAACTGGCGACGTCGACGCCGAGGATTTCCTTGGTGGCGTCTTCGGGCAGGCGTTCAACGGCATCGCTCTCGACAAGATCAATAACAACCCCAAGCTCGACCCTAAGGGCGGACCCGACCTCAAGCATGCCGACACCGCGGACCTCCAGCAAGCCCTTGATGCTTTCCGGCGCTTGCGCATGCAGTCGTCCGTCGCGGGGCGTCAGTTCAGTGTAGTCGTCGGCGATCAGGCGCGCGCCGTCGTCAATCAGTCTGAGCGTCAGGTCCGATTTGCCGGACCCCGGTGGTCCACACAACAACACGCCCAGACCTTCGATCTCGACGCACGAGCCGTGAATTTTTTTACTCTCACTTGCCATTCTGTAAAGGTGCGGTGCGGCACCCCCCAAGTCAACCTTTCGGCAGGGTCACGGTGAAGCGCGCGCCGACAATCTTGCCGTCATCATCGCTTCTGTTCTCTGCCGATATGGAGCCCTCGTGGGCTTCGATAATCTGTTTCGAGATGCTGAGCCCGAGGCCTGAATGGAGGCCAAATTTTTCGCTTTCGGGGCGTTCCGTATAGAAGCGCTCGAAAATGGTTTGGCGTTTTGCCTCAGGGATACCGGGGCCGTCGTCATCGATGCTGACGGTGATGGTGCCGTTGTCGCCCGATGCGTGAACATGAATGCGGCCGTCCGGCGGATTGAACGAGGCGGCGTTGGCAAACAGGTTGGCGAACACTTGCCCTAAGCGGCTGTCGATGCCATCGAGATGCAGGTCGTCGTTATCATCGACATCGAAATCGATGGCGTGTGCGTAAGCGGTGCGGTTGGCCTCGATCAGCGATGCCAGCATTGCCTTTAAGTCAACAGGCGCGGTTTCGGCCCGCGACAATTCAGCGTCCAGCCTGGAAGCGTCTGAAATATCGCTGATCAGACGGTCCAGTCGCTGAACGTCATCCAGGATAATATCCATCAGTTTGCGTTGCTGGTCTGAATCCTTGATGCGTGCCGCCGTCTCGACGGCGCTTCTCAACGAGGTCAGCGGGTTCTTGATTTCATGGGCGACGTCGGCGGCGAAGCTTTCAATGGCATCCATGCGGGTCCACAGCGCTTCGGTCATATCCTTCAAGGCCCGCGATAATTCGCCGATTTCATCTCTGCGCCCGCCGACATCGGGAATGGCGTGCTGGCGGTGGTGGCCATGGCGAACCCGTTCGGCGGCTTCGGCCAACTTGCGGATGGGCTGGGCAATGGTCCCTGCCAGATACAGCGACAGGGCGACGGTAACGGCCAGCGCGATGGCGAAGACCTTAAGGATATCAATGCGAACCTGACGCAGTATTGCTTCGATGTCTTCGCCGCTGTGGGTCAGCAGCACGGCGCCCAATACTTGCTTGTAGCGTTGCACGGGCTCTGCCGACAGCAAGACGATGCCGCCGTCCTGGGCGCGCCGGACGGTGCTTTGCGAATCTCCGCCCAACGCCAGCATGACTTCCTGAAAGTGTACGGCCTTTTGTTTTTCAGGCTCCCAATATGGCGGCGGCGATCCACCACCGGGCAGCAGGCGCATCATGGTCTCGTAGACATCCAGCGCCAGCTCGAAATTTTCCCACGACGCACTGCCGCCATCGGGCGGCGGCAGTTCGATGCTGACGACGCTGCTCGACAACCCCGCAGCGCGCCGGGAATCAGCAATCAGCACGCCATCGGCGGCAAACAGCCGGGCCCGACCGCCGGTGGCGGCGACCAGTCTGTGGACCATTTGACTGGCAATGGCGGGGCGCAGTTCCTCGCTTTTTTCCTCGTCGTCGGCGATGACGCTTTCACCCAGTGCGGCGGCCAGCATTTCACCGTGTACGGAAAGCGACGCCAGTTCCGATGCGATCAGGCTTTTGCGGTACTCGCCAAGATACATCAGCCCGGCGACAAGAATGGCCAGCGCCAACATGTTGATGGCGAGGATTCGCTTCAGGATTGGTGAAGATGGCCCTAACACCCGGTTATTCTCCCTTGTAACGATAACCGACGCCGTACAGAGTCTCGACGTGGTTGAATTCCGGATCCCGCGCCCGGAACTTCTTGCGTACCCGCTTGATATGGCTGTCGATGGTGCGATCGTCGACATAGATATGTTCGCCATAGGCGGCGTCGATCAACTGGTCGCGGTTCTTGACGTGCCCGGGGTTGCGGGCCAATGCCTGTAACAGCAGAAACTCGGTCACTGTCAGGGTGACTTCCTTGTCTTGCCAGATACACAGGTGACGCACCGAATCCAGTGTCAGGTCACCGCGTTTCATGACCTCTGTGTTGCTGTCGCTGGCATCGGCGCGGCGCAGGATGGCATTGATGCGCTCAATCAACAGGCGTTGGGAAAACGGCTTGGTGATGTAATCGTCAGCCCCCATGCGCAGGCCCAGCACCTCGTCGACCTCGTCGTCCTTGGATGTCAGAAAAATCACCGGCAACTTGGATTTTCTGCGGATGTTTTCCAGCAATTCCATGCCATCCATGCGCGGCATCTTGATGTCCAGCACGGCCAGATCGACCGGTTTGCCGGACAGGCCGTTCAGCGCTTCGGCGCCATCGGTGTAGGTATCGACCTTGAATCCCTCGGCCTCGAGCGCCATTGAGACGGACGTCAGGATGTTTTGGTCGTCATCGACCAGGGCAATGGTTTTCGTCATGCGTTTAAGAACCCTAAATTCTGTTATCTCGCCAATCCGCAATTGACAGCACGTTTGTGGCAGAATTATAGTCACAAGTGATGGTTCCCCAAGGGTGAAAAGCCTGGGGATTAAAAGGGAACACGGAGGAACCGACCCATTTCGGGGGTTTTTAGCCGTGGCTGTTCCCGCAACTGTCAGCGGAGATGCGTCGATTGTTAATGCCACTGGGCAACCAGGAAGGCGAAATCTGATGCTAAGACCCGCTAGCCAGGAGACCTGCCATCGAAAGAGTCATCGTGGACCTGTCGGACGGGATTTTCGGATGGGGCGGTTTTTTTCCGTACACGGTGACGGTAATCGACAATACCGTTACGGAGAGATAAAACCATGAAGACCAACACATCCGCGAAAGCCGTTTCTGAAAACGCCATCGACAGCGAACGCTCCAGCGTTGTTTTGTCGGCCCTGTTTGCCGTTATGTTCGGGGCGTTTTTTGTCTATGGCGCTGGCTTTGCCAATTCCTCCAACTTGCATGACACTGCTCACGATACCCGTCACGCATTTGCCTTCCCCTGCCACTAAGCAGGACCTGAAACAATGTTAGGGCGAATTTTCGCCTCGGCGCTGTTCGCCGGGGTGCTCGCTGGTGCGCTTGTCACACTGGCCCAGTCGGCGAGCCTGATCCCGATGCTGCTGGAAGCTGAGCGGTTCGAGATGGGGCTTGCTCCGGGCGATATCCATCAGACGACAGTGGAACGGACCGCCTCGACGCTTATGGCCAATGTGGTGACGGCGGTCGGCTTTGCATTGATGCTGGTCGGTGGCTTTGCCTTGCGCGGCGGCAATATGAACTGGCGTCTGGGCATCGTCTGGGGGCTGGCCGGATATGCCGCCTTTACGGTATTGCCGGGAATTGGACTGCCGCCGTTGTTGCCCGGTTCCGAACGCCCGGATTTGTTTGAAAGTCAGGACTGGTGGCTGGCGACGGCTGGTTTGAGCATCGTCGGCATGTGGTTGATTGCCTTTTCCAGGGCTCATCTCCTTAAACTGTTGGGCGCAGTGGTGATTGTCATTCCTCACGTGATCGGCGCCCCGCGCCCCGATGGGGAGGGCGATGATGTGCCGGTGGACCTGGCCTGGGAATTTATCGTCGGAACCTACGCCGTCTCGGCCTTGTTCTGGATCGTTTTGGGCGCTTTGGCGGGCTATTTTTTCGCCCGTCGGTCGGCTTGACGGAGAAGCCGCTGACGGTCAGATTGAACCGGTAACAATATTAGTGGTCAGATGATGTCCTCGCTTCGCCGCACAGTCCAGTTTTTCGCCGGTTCTTTGCGGGATTTGATGCCGGTTATACTGGTTATCGCGTTTTTCCAACTGGCCGTGCTGCGCCAACCTTTCCCTGATCTTGTTGATGTCCTTGTCGGTCTGCTGTTCGTTGTCGCCGGGTTGTCCCTGTTTGTGCGTGGCCTGGAAATGGGGCTATTCCCGCTTGGCGAGGGCATGGCCGACGCTTTCGCCCGCAAGGGCAGCCTTGTCGCATTGCTGGGATTTTCATTCTGTCTGGGGTTCGGCACCACCGTTGCCGAACCGGCGTTAATCGCGGTTGCCGCCGAGGCCGCCACGGTCGCCGGAGAAGCCGGTGCGATCCCAAACACCGACGAAGCGCTGCGATCCTATGCCTTCAATCTTAGGATGACGGTCGCGGTTTCCGTCGGCGCGGCAATCGTGCTCGGCGTTTTCAGAATCCTCAAAGGCTGGCCCATTCATTATCTGATTGTCGGCGGCTATGTGCTGGTTGTGGTGCTGACGACGATGGCCCCGCCGGACATCGTCGGCATTGCCTATGATTCGGGCGGCGTGACCACATCGACGATCACCGTGCCGCTGGTAACGGCGCTGGGCGTCGGACTGGCGTCGGCGATCCGTGGACGCAATCCCATGGTTGATGGTTTTGGCCTGATCGCCTTTGC
>JABHGV010000075.1 GCA_018671895.1 Rhodospirillaceae bacterium
CCGGTTGTGAAATTCTGGGCAAGGCCGAATACGCCAATCCGGGTGGATCGGTCAAAGACCGGGCGGCATTATTTATCGTCCGCGATGCCGAAGAAAAAGGCCTGCTGAAACCGGGCGGAGTCATTGTCGAGGGAACGGCGGGCAATACCGGCATTGGGCTGACGCTGGTCGCCAATGCGCTTGGTTATCGCACCGTCATTGTCATCCCCGAAACCCAGAGCCAAGAAAAGAAAGACATGCTGCGCCTGTGCGGGGCCGACCTGCGCGAAGTCCCGGCGGTACCGTATAGTAATCCGGAAAACTACATCCATGTGTCAGAAAGAATTGCGGCTGAATTAAACGACAGCAATGCCAATGGCGCGGTCTGGGCGAACCAGTTCGACAACGTCGCCAACCGCCGTGCCCATGTCGAAACCACCGGTCCGGAAATCTGGCGACAGACCGATGGCAAGGTCGATGGCTTTATCTGCTCCGTTGGTACCGGCGGAACGCTGGCCGGTGTCGCTGAATCCTTAAGGGCCAAAAACGCGGGCGTTAAAATCGGCATCGCCGACCCGACGGGATCGGCCCTGTTCGGTCATTACAACGACGGCGAGTTGAAAGCCGAAGGCACGTCCATCACCGAAGGCATCGGCCAAGGGCGGATCACCGCCAATCTGGAAGGGCTTAACGTCGATATGCCTTATAGAATTTCCGATGAAGAATCCCTGCCCATCGCTTTTAATCTTTTGAAAAATGAAGGCTTCTGCCTGGGCGGGTCCAGCGGCGTCAACGTCGCCGGTGCCATCCGTATGGCGCGTGATTTGGGCCCCGGTCACACCATCGTCACCATGTTGTGCGATTCCGGAACCCGTTACATGAGCAAGATGTTCAATCCTGACTTCTTGCGCTCGAAAAACCTGCCGGTCCCCGACTGGCTTTAGGAGAATACCCACCATGGAATTCGTCAACCCTGACGCATTGGTCAGCCCCGAATGGCTACATGAGCATCTGAACGCACCGGACGTGCGTGTTGTCGATGCGACCTACTACCTGCCCCATAATGACCAAGACGCCCGCGAGGAATACGGCTTCAGGCACATTCCAGGCGCCGTCTTCTTTGATATCGACGAGATTTGCGATTCCGACAGCGACCTGCCGCACATGCTTCCGTCGCCGGAAAAGTTTTCATCGAAAGTTCGCAAGCTGGGACTTGGCGACGGTAATCGCATCGTCATTTACGGCAACGCCGGCGGCGCCATGGCGGCGTGCCGGGTGTGGTGGATGTTCCGGGTATTCGGCCACTCCGACGTATGTGTGCTGGATGGTGGCCTGGCGAAATGGGGCAAAGCGAAATTCCCGCTGGAAAAAGACGACCCCACCGTACAGGAACGACACTTTACCGCCCGCATGAACAACACCCTGGTCAAGAACATGTCTCAGATGACGAGAAACCTGGACACCAAGAAATTTCAGGTCATCGACGCCCGCAGCACTGGACGCTTTGAAGGCATTGACCATGAACCCCGTCCGTCGGAAAAATTTGGTCATATTCCGGGCAGCCTCAATCTTCCCTTCGTCAATCTGATGAACCCAAAAGAAGACTACAAATTCAGATCGGCTGACGAAATCAAGGCCGCCTTCGATGAAGCCGATGTCGATTTCACCAAGCCAATCACCGTCAGTTGCGGGTCCGGCGTTACCGCATCGGTAACGGCGTTTTGCCTGTATCTGTTGGGAAAGGAAGAAGTCCCCGTCTATGACGGTTCATGGGCTGAATGGGGCAACGACGCGAACACGCCGATCGGGCCATAAATGCTGCCCCTCAATCGCCGGGCGGGGCTCTTCGCCCCTTGGCTCTTTTGTTCACAGGAAGTCAAAACAAGAATGGCGACAGGAGCTTAATCCTACCGCCAATTAAAGCTTGGCTTCCAGAGGTCGCGCCACGCAGTGCGCTAGCGTAAAGACGATAAATTAGCCACCAACGCAGTGTTGACGCGCTTGATCTCGTCGGCCACTTGATGGGCCTTGTCCTGATCCTCGATGCAGCAATTGAAGGCCACATCGGCACAGCGTTTACGTTCTTCCAGCAGCGCCGTGATAATCGCCTGCTCCAGGGCGTCGGCGATTTCCTTGGGATGCGTGTCAGCCGACACGCCCAGGATATCCTGAACTTCCTTGGTCGCCAGCTCGGCGCGTTCTCTCAGGCTTTTCATCTTGGTATTCCTAATTCAATCAGTGTTCCAGAATCTGGCTCAGGAACATCTTGGTACGGTCGTTTTGCGGATTGTTGAAGAACTCGTTCGGTTCATTCTCTTCGACGATTTGTCCCGCATCCATAAAGATCACCCGGTTGGCGACCTTTTTGGCCAAGCCCATTTCGTGAGTCACACACAACATGGTCATGCCTTCTTCGGCCAACTCGACCATAACATCAAGAACTTCTTTAATCATTTCCGGATCAAGCGCCGATGTTGGCTCATCGAACAGCATAACCTTGGGGTTCATGCACAGTGAACGGGCAATGGCGACGCGTTGTTGCTGGCCACCCGACAGTTGACCTGGGAACTTGGCTGCCTGATCGGGAATTTTCACACGTTCCAGATACTTCATGGCGATTTCTTCGGCTTCGACCTTCGGCGTCTTGCGCACCCAGATCGGGGCCAGCGTGCAATTTTCCAGAACCGACAAATGCGGGAACAAATTGAAGTGCTGGAAGCACATGCCGACTTCGCGACGGATTTCATCAATCTTCTTGATGTCATCGGTCAGCTCGTTGTCCTGAACGAAAATCTGTCCCTGCTGATGTTCTTCCAGACGGTTAATGCAGCGGATCATCGTCGACTTTCCGGAACCGGACGGACCACAAATAACGATGCGCTCCCCCTGTTGAACTTCCAGATTGATATCTTTCAGGACATGGAAATCGCCATACCATTTGTGCATGCCTTTGATCTCGATGGCGAGGCCATCGTTCGATGCCTGGCTTTCAGTGTTGGTTGCAGTATTGGACATATTTATTTTCCTTACACGAAACCTGAAAAATTAGTTCTTGTGACCGGTGTTAAGTTTTCGCTCAAGCCGCTGGCTGTATCGCGAAATGCTGAAACAGAAGATCCAGAAACTAAACGCTGCGAAAACATAACCTTCGGTCGAAACGTCTCGCCAAGCCGGATCGACGATTGACGATTGCACCGAAGCCAGAATATCCAGCAGGCCGATAATCAACACCAGCGTGGTGTCCTTGAACAGCGCGATGAAGGTGTTAACAATTCCGGGAATAACCAGCTTCAGCGCCTGCGGCAAAATAATCAGGCGCATACTCTTCCAATAGCTAATCCCCAGTGCGCTTGCTGCTTCGGACTGCCCCTTGGGGATCGCCTGCAAGCCGCCGCGCACAACCTCGGCCATATAGGCCGACTGGAACATGACAATACCGATCAGCGCCCTGAGCAGTTTATTGAAGTTCATTCCCTCGGGCAGGAACAACGGCAACATGACCGACGCCATGAACAGCACCGAAATCAGCGGAACGCCGCGCCACAGTTCAATAAAACAGACGCAGATGGTGCGGATTACCGGCATTTCAGATTGCCGACCCAGCGCCAGCAAAATACCAATCGGCAGGGCCGCAACGATACCGACATAAGCCAGCACCAGGGTCAGCATCAAGCCGCCCCACTTGTTCGTATCTACCTCTGCCAGCCCAAACGAGCCACCCAACAGCAACACCCCAGCAACAACGGGCAGCACCACCAACGCGATGATGCCAAACTGTTTCTTGTACGGAAAAGCGTCGAAAAACTGCGGCACGAACGTGATCGCCAAAAAGGCGAACACCAGGTCGACGCGCCAGTACTCCTCGGAGGGATAAAACCCATAAATGAACAGGTCGAGACGCTTGTTGATAAACACCCAGCACGCGCCGCTCGACGTACAATCATCCTGACTGGTGCCAAAGAAATCAGCGCTGAACAACGCCCAATCCAGAATTGGCGGCAAGAAGCTAAGAATCAAATACGTGGCAATTACCGTCATCACGACATTGGCGGGCGATGACAACAGGTTCTGGCGTATCCAGCCAATGGCACCAGTGGTGCTGGCCGGAGGCGGCATGTCCTTGATTTCCTGGAATCCGGTGTTCATGGCTTATCTCTCCACCAGCGCTTTACGCTTGTTGTACCAGTTCATGAATGCCGAAATAATCAGGCTGATCGTCAGATACACGCCCATCGTCATGCCGACGATTTCGACTGCCTGACCAGTCTGGTTCAGGGTCGTTCCCATGAACACGGCAACCAGATCGGGATACCCGATGGCCGTTGCCAGTGACGAGTTCTTGGTCAGGTTCAGATACTGGCTGGTCAGCGGCGGGATAATGATCCTCAGCGCCTGCGGAATAACCACCAGTCTGAGAGTCGGTGCTTGACGAAGCCCCAGCGCATGCGCCGCTTCCGACTGGCCATGGCTGACGGCAAGAATACCGGCACGTACGATTTCGGCGATAAAGGCAGCGGTATAAAATGATAGCGCCCACAACAGGGCCATCAGTTCCGGGATAACCCGCATGCCACCCTGGAAGTTGAACCCCTTGAGCGCCGCATATTCGAGGCTGATCGGCATACCAGAGATAAGATAAGCCAACAGCGGCAGCCCGAGCAGGATGCCGATGGAAACATAGACGGTGTGGAATTGTTCACCCGTCGATTCCTGACGTTTATGGGCCCATTTGGCGAGCATAACGACGGCGACAACGGCAATAACGAAGGCGATGCCAACGATCGAGGAGCCATCTTCGAAGACAGGTCTGGGGAAATAAAACCCGCGATTATTCAGGAAAAACGCCCCACCCCAATCCATACTCTGGCGGGGTGACGGCAACGCTGCCAGTACCGCGAAATACCAGAAGAACATCTGCAACAACAACGGAATGTTACGCAGGGTTTCAACGTAGACGGTGGCAATTTTTGCCAGCAGCCAGTTAGGCGACAATCTGGCAACGCCAATAGCGAAACCAAGAAACGTCGCCAATACAATGCCAAGGGCGGCGACCAAAACCGTGTTCAGCAGACCGACAAGGAATGTGCGCCCGTAAGAGCTGGCCTCGGTATAATCGACCATGCTCATTAAAATGCCGAAACCGGATGGCTCGCCCAGGAACCCGAAACCGGTGGAAATGCCACTCTTTTCCATATTGGCAAGAGTGTTCTGGAAGATGACGTAGAAAAAATACCCGAGGGCAAGGATTGCCAATACCTGGAAGACAATGGACCTGACTGCCGGATCATTCCACGGCGCCGGTTTTGACGGTGTAAGCGCCTGTCCTTGCTTGTCAGCCATGATTTGAATTCCCCCCCGGAAATTTCAATTTAAAATTTGGAAAATGTCCTTCCCGGCCACGCCCCAACGGGCGCGACCGGGTCGAACAAATAGTTACCGATTTAGCGGATCGGCGGGGCGTACATAATACCGCCCTTGTTCCACAGCGCGTTAACGCCACGGGCAATTTTCAGCGGAGTATTCAAGCCAACGTTACGCTCGAACATTTCGCCATAGTTGCCAACCTGTTTGATGGCGTTGTAGGCCCAATCGGCGCTGAGGCCGAGCTTGGCGCCAGCATCGCCGACGGTTCCGAGAACACGACCAACCGACGGATTCTTCGACGATTTCATCTTGTCGACGTTCTTGGACGTGATACCCAGTTCTTCGGCGTTAATCTGGGCGTTCAGGACCCACTTAACGATGTTGAACCACTGATCATCACCCTGGCTGACAACCGGACCGAGAGGTTCTTTGGAAATAATTTCCGGCAGAACCATAGCGGTGTTCGGATCAGGCAGTTTGGTGCGCAGAGAATAAAGCTGCGATTGGTCAGACGTCAGCATGTCGCAACGATTGGCTTCGAAACCCTTGATCGTCTGATCCGAGGTGTCGAAGGTGATCGGTGAATACTTCATACCGTGCTCGCGGAAGTAATCTGCCAGGTTCAGCTCGGTGGTGGTACCAGCCTGCAAGCAGACAGAAACGCCATCCAGCTCTTTAGCGCTTTTCACGCCAATGGATTTGCTAACCATGAAACCCTGACCGTCGTAGTAGTTAACGCCGGTGAAGTTGACACCCAGCGAGGTGTCACGGGTGTGGGTCCAGGTCGAGTTACGCGACAGCATGTCGACTTCGCTGGACTGCAGAGCGGTCCACCGTTCTTTAGCCGTCAACGGCGTAAACTTGATCTTGCTGGCATCGCCAAGAACGGCGGCAGCAACAGCGCGACACGTATCGGCATCGATACCTGACCAATTGTTCTTGTCATCCGGATTAGAGAAGCCCGGCAGACCGGTGCTGACACCGCAATGCAGAACGCCGCGTTTCTTAACTTCATCAAGCGTGCCAGCGGAAGCAGCAGTGCTGACAACAGCAACGGCCGCAAGCGCAGACAAAAATTTAACTGATTTCCTCATTAGTTCACTCCCTGGTGATGTTTATATTTTTTATAAGCTTCACTTCGAAACACCCCCCTAAATCCTCCCAGAGAATGTATCGAAACAAAGAAGCGGAAATTATGTAAACATGAACAATGCGAGGCGACAAGCTATAAGGACTGAAACGTTTCATTTTTTTGCCCCTTTGATACATTTGTATAATCTCATGTTTAATCTCAGCTTCGATAATCTGGACGGACGGTCATGAAAAAAGAAACGAAACTGCTGCTGGCCGGACGAAACCCGGAAAATAACCACGGCATCGTCAATCCGCCGGTTTATCACGCATCCACCATCACCTATCCGACTGTTGCTGACATGGAACACGCATCGGGTACGCCCTATGAAGGGGTCCGATATGGCTTGCGGGGGACAACAA
>JABHGV010000076.1 GCA_018671895.1 Rhodospirillaceae bacterium
GATGTGGGGAATAACCTGAATGGTCGCGCCCAGATAATCACCGCGCCGTTCGCGAGCGATCACGTCGGAATAGATGCGTCCGGTCGTCACATTGTCCGATTGGCGCGCATGAACGCCGGTAAAGCGTTCGTAATGCCCCAGGTCGAGGTCCGATTCGGCACCATCGTCGGTGACGAACACCTCGCCATGCTGATACGGGCTCATGGTGCCCGGATCGACGTTGATGTAAGGGTCCAGCTTGCGTAGGCGGACCTTGAAGCCCCGCGCTTGCAGAACAGCGCCCAGTGCTGCCGAGGCCAAACCTTTTCCGAGAGAGGAGACCACGCCGCCGGTGATAAATATGAACCGCGTCATGGACGGTGACTGTACATCAAGTGATGCCCAAACGAAAAGGGCCGAAATGCCCTAATCCAAAGAAAATGCAAAAGAAAAGGCGGCACATTGGCCACCCTGTCTTTTCCGCCCCCTGCAATCGCCATTTATACCGTTTCCGTTTCTTGTTTTTGTCTTCGGCGCAGGTTGATGTCGCCATGTTTATTTTGCCAGTGGTGCCTTCGGCTGTTCCGGAATTGCCGGTACGACTTGCTCCTTGACCGGCTGGTTCATGATCGATGCCGGTTCCGATGATCGCCCACCACCGGCCATAACAGCCAGAATCATACTCGTCGCCATAAAGCCCGCAGCCAGAAAGGCCGTCGTCCGGGTCAACAGGTTAGCGGTATCGCGACCGGTCATGAAACCACCCATGCCGCCGCCGCCACCGTCGCCGCCCATACCAAGGCCACCGCCTTCAGAACGTTGCAACAGCACCGCGCCAACCATGGCGATCGCGAGAAGCAGATGAATAACCAGAATAACTGTAATCATGAGTTTCGTGTCCGTAGCGTATCCGTCGCCGCAGTTTCTAGTCCCTGAATGCGGTTTTGGCTAGGGGAAAGTTGCTTCAGCAGCAATCGGCAACGGCACCAAAGTCGGCTGCCTTCAGGCTGGCGCCGCCGATCAGGCCGCCATCGACGTCGTCGAGAGCCAGCAAATCGTTGGCATTGCCCGGGTTCATGGAACCGCCATAGAGCAGACGGATACCGTCGGCAATGTCCCCGCCCAGCTTGTCAGCCAGTTCAGAACGGATAAAGGCATGCACTTCTTGAACTTCATCATTGGTCGGGGTGCGGCCGGTGCCAATGGCCCAGACCGGCTCGTAGGCAACAACCGTATTTTCCGCCGTCGCCGTACCCGGAACGGAACCGGCGATCTGTGTCTTGACCACGTCCAGAGTCTTGCCGTCGTCGCGCTCGGCCTCTGTCTCGCCAATACAAATCACTGCGGTCAACCCGCCAGCATTGGCGGCTTCGGCCTTGGCGCAGACCATTTCATCGGTCTCGCCGCAATCGGTGCGGCGTTCAGAATGGCCGACAATGACGTACGAGCAACCAGCCTCGGCCAGCATGGCAACGCTGATGTCGCCGGTATGGGCGCCCTTTTCAGCGGTGTGGCAGTTCTGTGCACCCAGTTTCACGTCGGTGTCTGACAAAACAACGTTGGTAGCCGTCAAAATCGTAAAGGGCGGGCACACCAGCATTTCAAAAGACGGGTCTTCCTTGGCTTTCAGGTATTCGCCGACCGAATAGGCAAGCGCCAGTCCGTCGCTTTGCAGTCCGTTCATTTTCCAGTTTCCGGCGATCAGGGGGCGGCGTTTAGCAGTCATGTCAGGGTTCCTGTTGAAAAAATCTGTAAATAATGCCCCTTTCCTATCACAAGCGCCCGACAGATCAAACGTCCATTCGCTGTTGCGGGGTTTTCCTGTCACTTCTATGATGCGGCCCTTCCCACCCGGTATTTAATTGATAAAGAAGATACATCCATGCTCGAAGCCATCCGCAAACGTTCCTCCGGCATTATTGTTAAAGGCCTGCTCGGCCTGTTGGTCCTGAGTTTCGCCATGTGGGGCGTTGCCGATGTGGTCAGCCCCGGCGGCAGCGGCGACAGAGCCGTCGCCACCGTCGGCGACGTGGAAA
This sequence comes from Rhodospirillaceae bacterium, assembly GCA_018671895.1. Lineage (GTDB taxonomy): Bacteria > Pseudomonadota > Alphaproteobacteria > Rhodospirillales > JABHCV01 > JABHGV01. The sequence goes on from JABHGV010000076.1 coordinate 2,016, forward strand.
TCGACGACTACACCGTCCGTCAGGAATACCGGCGCGAGATCGAACGACTGTCGGGTATCTTCGGCAAGCGGCTCGAAACGGAAGACGCCCGCGCCTTTGGCATCCCCGAAAACGTGCTGTCTGCAATCATTGACCGGACTCTCTATGATGCGGCGGCAACTAACATGGGGCTGGTAGTCAGCGATGAACTGGTCCGCCAGACCATCCACACCATTGCCGGGTTCAAAAACGAAAAAGGCGAATTCCAGCGCAACCTGTTCGATCAGGTGCTGCAGAACAACGGCCTCAGCGAAGCGGCATTCGTCAGGGATATCCGCTTGGGCGTCAAACGCGCGCAGTACCTAAGCCTGCTGAAGAATCCGCCCAAGGCTCCGTCGGCCATGACCAAAGCCATGTACAGTTTCCGCAATGAAAAGCGCATCGCCGAAACCATTTCCATTGATCTGGCTTCAATTACCGACACCGGCTCGCCGTCCCAGGCCGATCTTGAAAAGTTTCACAAAGACAACGGCCAGCGTTACACCGCCCCGGAATACCGCAGTCTGACGCTGGTTCGCCTCAGCGCCGATGAACTGGCTAAGGAAATTGCCGTTTCCGACGATGAAATCGCCCGTTTATACGAAGACCGCATTGATGAGTATATGGAAACCGAACAACGCAACCTGCAACAGGTTCGTGTCGCTGATGAAGCCGATGCCAAGAAAATCCACGAACGCCTGAATGCCGGTGAAGACTTCGCCAAGGTCGCCAAGGATCTGGCGGGCATGGAAGGCTCCGCCATTGAACTCGGCAACATGACAAAAGCGCAGCTGCCGCCGGAACTGGGTACGGCGGCTTTCGCACTCGTCCCCGGCGCTTTCAGTGCACCAGTCAACAGCCCACTCGGCTGGCACATCGTCAAGCTGACGTCGGTCAAGGCGGCCAGCCAGAAAGCGCTCAGCGAAGTCAGCGACGCCCTGAAAAAAGACATCGCGACCGAAAAAGCCATCGATTCCCTGTATCAACTGGCCAACACACTCGAGGATCAGTTGGGTAGTGGCGACGGCGTCAACGATGCGGCCCGCGCACTGGGTCTTAAACCCGTCACCATCGCCGCCATCGATACCAACGGTTTTGATGCCGACGGCAACAAGGTCATGGACATTCCCGGTAGCAAATTCATGACTGTCGCGTTTGCGACAGAAGAAGGCGGCGACAGCGCCCTCGAAGAAGACGGCAGCGATGGATATTATGTCGTCCACGTCGATGGCGTCACGGCGCCTGCCATCCGTCCGATTGGCAAGGTCGTCAAGCAAGTCAGCGATGACTGGACGCAGAGCCGTCGCGCCGAGACTGCACAAAAAACTGCCGATGAAATTCTTGAAAGGCTGAAAGCCGGGGGCGACCTGTTCAGGCTGGCGTCCGAAAGAGGACTCAAGGTCACCACCTCGGCCCCGTTCACACGCGGGGGCGATCTTGCCGGATTACCTGCGCAGATGGTCACCGAATTGTTCAAGGCCGCACCGGGCGATGCTGTTTCAACCGCCACCGACAAAGAACACGTGATTGGCCGCCTGAAACAGGTTGATGCCATAGCCGGTGTTGCTGATGAAAAAGCAAAAAAGAACTTCGAGGCCATCGCCAACGAACTGGGCAAGGGCATGCGCGACGACCTGCTTGAGCAACTGGCTCAAGGGTTGCGCCAGCGCTATCCGGTGACGGTAAACAGCAAAGCCCTCAACGAACTTTTCTAATGGATTTGCAGCCCGACATTTCGGACTTTCGCCGGGTCTATAAAGACGGCAGGCCGCAGGTCGTCTGGACCACACTGGTGTCGGATCTGGAAACACCCGTATCTGCATTCATGAAGCTGGCCGAAGGCCAACCAAACAGTTTCCTGCTTGAATCTGTCGAAGGCGGTGCGGTCCGGGGCCGTTATTCGTTCATTGGCCTGAAGCCGGATTTGATTTGGCGCTGCTTCGGAGAAAAGTCCGAAATCAATCGCAACGCCGAAACAGATTCCGACCGCTTTGAGGCATGCCCGGATGCAACCGTTGAATCATTAAAGGCGCTGGTCGCTGAATCGACCATCGAGCTGCCCGAAGGTCTGCCGCCGATGGCCGCTGGACTGGTCGGTTATATGGCATACGACACGGTACGGCTGGCCGAACACCTGCCCGATATGAACCCTGATGTGCTCGACGTTCCCGACGGAATTTTCGTGCGCCCGACGGTGATGGCCGTGTTCGATACCATCGAAGATCAGGTCACCCTGATTACCCCGGTTCGTGCGACAGACAGCGTTGATGCCGACACAGCGTTTGAAGCCGCGACCCAAAGACTGGCAGCCACAGTGACAGATTTCGACAACGCCCTGCCCCATCAGCGCCAACATGAAAGTCTTGAAATTCCGGAACCGGCATCAAACATGACGCATGGCAATTTCTTCGAGATGATCAAAAAGGCCAAGGAATACATTTTGGCTGGTGACATCTTTCAGGTGGTGCTGTCGCAGCGCTTCGCGGTGCCGTTCAAGCTTCCGGCATTTGCCCTGTATCGTTCCTTGCGCAGGTTGAACCCGTCGCCGTTCCTGTTCCTGCTGAACTTCGCCGGGTTCTCGGTAGTTGGTTCCAGCCCGGAAATTCTGGTCCGGGTGCGCGAGGGAAAAGTCACCATTCGCCCGATTGCCGGAACCCGTCCACGCGGCGCAACACCCGCCGAAGACCAGGCGCTGGCCGACGAGTTGTTAGCTGATCCCAAGGAAAAGGCCGAACACCTGATGCTGCTGGATTTAGGCCGCAACGATGTCGGGCGGGTCGCCAAAATCGGCAGCGTCAAGGTTACCGAGCAAATGATTATCGAGCGCTATTCCCACGTCATGCATATCGTATCGAACGTCGAGGGCGACCTGAACCCGGATTATGATGCCATCAGCGCCCTGTTTGCGGGCTTTCCGGCGGGCACCGTTTCGGGAGCACCAAAGGTCCGCGCCATGGAAATCATCGACGAACTGGAATCCGAAAAACGCAGCGTCTATGGCGGCTGCATCGGATATTTCGGGGCAAACGGCGATATGGATACTTGCATCGCGCTGCGCACGGCGGTGGTCAAGGACGACACCATGTACGTGCAGGCCGGTGGCGGCATCGTCGCGGATTCAGACCCGGAAGCGGAGTTTCAGGAAAGCTGCAACAAGGCCAAGGCGTTGATCCGCGCCGCCCAGGAAGCGGTCAAATTCGCCAGCGCGAAGAACTAGCTGTCTAAGAGTCTAAATTGAAGAATCTAAGCCCTTTTCCAGGAAATGCCCAGGGGGCTTCAGTTAAGAAACAAGTGATCAGATAGTTTGGCGGGGGAGGACAATCGTCACTTTTGTGCCTTTGCCGACTTCGCTTTCAATTTCCAGGTTCCCATCATGCATTTCAGCGAATTTCTTTGACAGAGGCAGACCGAGTCCTGTTCCCTCCTGCACTTTCATACGCTTGCGACCGGCCTGCACAAAAGGCTCGACGATTAAGGGGATATCTTCGGGCGAAATGCCAATCCCCGTATCTTCTACGATGATTGCTATCGTTTCCCCCCGGTCTTCCATTGAAATGCTGACAGTTCCATTTTCTGGCGTGAATTTCACCGCATTGTTGAGAATGTTGATCAGGATTTTCTTGATCAACATTCGATCAGCAATCAATGGGATATGTTTTTCCGGAATGTTACATATCAGGCTGGCAGCTGAAAATTGGGCGCTGCCTTCGACCATATGGATGGATTCCTTGATCAGTTCCAATATATCCAGGTCTTGTTTTTGAAGTTCGATTTTATTTGCTTCGATTTTGGTTAATTCCAGGATGTCATTAATAATCGCCAGCAGGTGTTCACCGGACTTCGAGATATCATCGACGTATTCTTTGTATTTTTCATGCCCGAGTGGCCCGAAAGTCTCGGACTTTATGGCTCCGGAAAATCCGATGATTGCGTTCAAGGGTGTGCGCAACTCGTGGCTCATATGCGACAGGAATTCGACCTTGGCGAAGTTGGCCGCCGTTGCTTTTTCCTTCTCTTTGATCAAACGCTGACGGCTCATGGCCCGCTCTATGGAGGCGGGAAGGAATTCCCTGAAGCGGCTATCCGATCCCTTGACCAGAAAGTCACAAGCGCCATTCTTCATGGATTCGACTGCCAGGGTGACGTTTTCTTCTCCTGTCAACATGATGACAGGAACCTGCGGCATTTCCTCTTCGCCTTGCAACCACTCAAGAATTTTCAAACCATCAAGATCAGGAAGGTGATAGTCCAACAGGACGCAGTCGAATTCCCTCTCGCCAATCAGGTTAATCCCTGTTTGCCCATCGTTGGCTTGGACGATCTCTATATTCGGATCGTAATCCCGAAAGGCCCGCACAACCATTTTGCGGTCGACCTCATCATCGTCAATGAGAAGAATGAGCGGTGATTTTGTCATTCAGATTCAAACTATTCCGGGAATTCGACGACTTTCCAGTAATGATCAAGCATGGCAAGGGCGTCGAGGAATGTATGGCCCGCATTGCTTTTCAACATATAACCCGCGACATTTTTACCATAGGCATTGACCCGGTCTTCTTCAGCTGCCGATGTCGTCATGATAAAAATAATGGCGCTGTTATGTTCCGGATCCTTACGAATTTCATCCAGAAACTCGATGCCGTTCATGCGCGGCATATTTAGATCAAGCAGAATGAGATAGGGCTTTTCAATCTTATCATTACCGCCTTCGCCGCGAAGGATTTCAAGCGCCTCGATTCCATCACTGGCAAAGCGTATCGGGTTTGACAGCTTTAGTTCCTTGAACGCCCGTTTCAGCGCCTTGATATCTATCTCGTCATCTTCGACAACGAGGAAGGTAACCGTTTGATGAGTCATCATCACTTTAATTCTTCCGATTTATTCCAGGTAAAGCGAAATACCGTATTGCGCTTGTCTGGATTGCTTTCAAGGAAAATATCACCGCCATTATAGTCAATCAACTTCTTTACCAAGGCCAAGCCCATGCCGCTGGCCTCCATTTCATCACGGGGTTTCAAGGTTTGAAACATCAGAAAAACGCGTTCATGAAATTCTTCGGAAATTCCAGGCCCGTTGTCCCTGACTTCAAATGTACAGGTTTCCTTGTCCTCAAACCCGGATACGTGGATAAGGATTTCGTCTGCATCGCGGTGCTTTACGGCGTTGCCGATAAGGTTGCGAAACACCTGTTCAAGGGGGATTTTTTCCGTGACTAACGTCGGCAATTCGCCGGATATATGAACCTCGCAGCCTTCGGGAACAGACAGATAATCGACGACATCCGCGACAAGTATATTGGCATCGACCTTTTCTGGCTTGTGATTGCCGCGTCCGACCCGTGAAAATTCCAAAATTCCATCAAGCATGCCTTCCAGGCGCTCGACCCGCGAATGCATCAGGTCCAGGTTTTCCCGGGTTTCATCGTCGACGGAATCGCCAAGATCCTCTGATATCCATTTCGAAAGGTTGCTTATGCCCCGCAACGGCGCTTTCAGGTCATGAGAGGCAATGTATGCGAAATTTTCCAGCTCCTGGTTCGATCGTTCAAGTTCGTCCGATTGTTTTTCGAGTTCATGTTGAACAACTTTCGTCGCCTTCTGGAGCTGCACAATCCGGGTCAGGTTTTCCTTAAATATTTCCACGGTCTTGGCCATCAGGCCTAATTCATCCTTGCGATCACCACCTGGAATGTCCACCCCCGTATCGCCGTCGGCAAGTCTTTGCATAACGCCTGTCAACGCCCTAACGGGACTGGTGATGCCGCGACCGATGACAAGGGCAAAGGCGGCACCGATGATAACTGCAGCAAGCAAAGTAATGCCGATGAAGAGATAGGATTTGGCAATATCACGATCCCTTTCATCGATCCGAAGTTTCAGAAGACCTTCCTCGACGTCCCTGAACTCAATCAACATCTGTCGAGAATCGTCAAAGTGTCGTTTGCCCATTTCAGAGGAAATTTCCTCGCCCAGGTCCCCCATCGTTTTTGCGGTTTTGATATTCCTGCGAAGCTGGATCATTGGTTCGACGACAGTTTTCCGCCAACGAGTGATTATTGCCTCGATCCTGTCAAGTTGAGCCATGTCTCTGGCTTCGCCGCCAGTCATACCCCTTAGGTCATTCAGGTAGGCGTTGAAGCTCCCTACTCCGGCGCTGTAAATGTCCAGATAAGGTTCTTTTCCGGTTAATAAAAACCCGCGCAGGCCGGTTTCCATGTTTATGGCAGAGACAAGAAGAAGGTGCGCCCTGTGCATGAGCATGTTGGTTTCGTTGACGAGATCTTTACTGTCGACAAGAGATTGGTTGTCGATCAGGTATCTTTTTTCGGCAATCAAAACTTCTTCCTGAAGAATGTTTAGAATTTTTAATTCTTCGGAAATGATCGCGTCTATGTCATCACGAAACATATCAAACTGCTTTTTTCCCAGGTTTTGGGCGACACGCGTTTCCACGTCCGAAAGCTTATTCAGTCCTTTATTGACGCTCCTACGAAGTTCAATAGCCGACTTTGCGATTGACGAGTTCCACTCTTGGAAAATCACCTCTGCCTTTTCCACAAGCTTCAATTGCAACGGCCTGTCCGCACTCAAAACCTTTAATTTGGAAACCAGCTCCTTGAAGTTCCTTTCGCCCGCGTAATAGGGCGCAAGGAAAGGTTCTTCTCCGGAAAGCAGGAAACCACGCATGCCGGTTTGCATATTTCTGGCGCTAAGTAAAAGCAACGAAGCCTGATCGGTTATTTCATGGCTTTCCGTCACCGAATCGAAATCTGATTTGATCGCGACAAAATTGGCGGTAGCGTTGTTTATCGCCTGCGTAAAATTGGTGTGGGTTTCCCTCAGTCGCTCAACCTGGCGCTGAATATAGGTGTCAATCTGGGCCCGGAATTCATCAAAAACCACCTTTCCCTTTCCATTTGCCATCATCACGGAAAGATCGTTGATGCTTGCCGCATCCCCTATCTCGCGGCGCAATGCAATATTTTTAATGGCAACATCATCGTTCCACCTTTGTAGGGTTTTTTGAATTTGCTCCAGCTTTTTCACCTGCTGGGGGTTGTCGGACACTTCCTCTTTCAGTTTGTGAATCAACGTGAAGGTTAATACGTTGCCGGACTGATAAGGTTCAAGAAAGCTGTCATGTCCCGTCAGAAGAAACCCGCGCATACCGGTTTCCATGTCAACTGCCGAAGATGCGATCTTGGCAGCTTCTCCCAGAATTTTGTTGGTGTGTTCGACCCAACGGGCGCTTTCCAGCATCGTATTCACGGTGACGACGGTGATGATGACCAGAACAAACAGCAGAGACAAAGGAGAGAGAACGGCCAAGAGAATTTTCTTATTCAGTTCCAGGTCCTGAAATTTCATCTCTCACTCATTCCATTATTCTAGGCTGCGGCATGATGCAGTTATTATGCATGAGTTTAACTTGAATAAACCACCCCGCCATATTCAAACCCGGCATCGCTGACCGCTGCCTCGACAATCCCGTCATCATCGACGCCGCTAACGGTTACCTGTTTACTGTCCAGGTCGACACTGACTTCGGCCCCGGATGCGGCGGCCTTGATCGCATTGCTGACGGAATTGGCACACCCGCCACAGGTCATTCCGTTGACGTTGTAGGTTTTGGACATTGGTTTTCTCCTATCAATTAATCAATTCAGTCGCTTGACGATGGTTGTCAAAGGCACCAGCCGGAAGCCTCTGTTTTGCACCTCGGCCAGCCACGGCCCCAGCGCCTTGATGGTCGCCTCGCGCGGATGGCCGATGGCAACGGCATAGCCTTGCCTCTGCGCCACCGCCTCGACCTCGGCCAGTTGTTTGTTGATGCTGGCGACCTTGTTGTCGTTATCGATGAAGACATTGCGTTCAGCGACCGGCACGCCAGCAGCGCGAGCCAGCCGGGGACCGACGGTGCCGCCTGTTGTGCGTGAATCAAGAAACAGCAGGCCACGACGGCGAACTTCATCCATCACCACCCGCATCCCCGCCTCATCAGAGGTAAATTTCGAGCCCATATGGTTGTTGATGCCGGTATAGCCCTCGAACCGCCCGAAGCCCCAATCAAGGCGGCGGCGCAATTCGTTTCCATCCAGTTCCGTCAACAGCACGTTCGGGCCCGGGTCAACGGCCTTGCTCGACGGTTCCATCGCCACATGCAGCATTAGTTCGTGGCCTCTGGTCGCGGCTTGTGATGTTTGTTTGGGCAAATTCTTGCCATAGGTCAGATACGACAGGGTCATCGGACCGCCGAGGTTGCTGATACGGGTTGAGCGTTTCACATCGATGCCCATGTCATCGATAACGACGGCAATGACCGGGGCCGTGCCGGTGTCAGGTACCGGCAGCGCATACCGCTGCCATGTCGGCAGTGCCGCTGTATCGTCGGGTTTCACTCGGGGTGCGGGGGCTGTCGGGGTTGTCGGGGCAGCCGCCACCGGTGCCGGTGGCGTCGGGGCTTCATAGGTATCTCTCGGCAACGCCTCCTCGTACGCCTTGTGGCGTTCCGGCGGTGTAATTTTTTCTTCTTCCGGCTCCGGGAATATGGGCAGGTCCGGCGTCGTTATCAGCGTCGGCGGCGGTGTCTGTTTCTTGTACCAGGGTTCAGGGCTGGGCTTTGGCTGCGTCTTCTCGGCAGTCTCGACCTTTTCCGGCGGGGCTTTAGGGCCGACGAAATAAAGGTAGGCAAAATACCCCGCCGCAATCGACGCCACCGTGACGACGACATAAACAAGCTGACGGACCGGGTTCGGGCGCATCCGCATTGTTTCGGTCATTTCGTCACGTTCAGGCATTTATTTAAAGGCTCCGGCAAGGTCTTCCAGGATCGGGCAGTCCGGTCTCTCGTCGCCGTGACAATGATTGGTCAGGCTGACCAAGGTCTGGCGAATGGAATCCAGCTCTTCGATGCGACTCTCTATGTCACGTATATGATCCAACGCAAACTTTTTTACGTCGGCACTGGCCCTGTTTTTGTCACGCCACAGCGTCAGCAGATTGCCGACATCCTTAACCGAAAACCCAAGCTTGCGGGCACGCTGAACGAAACGCAGTGTCTCGACATCGCTGTCGGAATAATTGCGATAGCCATTTTCCGCCCTCAGGGCTTTTGGAATCAGGCCGATTTCCTCGTAATAACGGATGGTTTTGGCGGGAACACCCGACTGTTCAGCAACGCTTCCGATGTTCATGGTTTCCACCTCCTCAATAACAGGGAATTACTGACCACCGAGACACTGCTCATGGCCATGGCCGCACCGGCGATGACCGGGCTCAGCAGTCCGGCGGCGGCCAGCGGTATACCGATAACGTTATAAATAAACGCCCAGAACAGGTTCTGGCGTATCTTGCGGTAAGTCGCGCGGGACACGCGAATGGATGCGGCAATCAAGTCCGGCTCGCCGCGCATCAGGGTAATGCCCGCGGTATGCATGGCGACATCCGTTCCGGTGCCCATGGCGATGCCGACGTCAGCAGCGGCCAGCGCCGGGGCATCGTTAATGCCGTCGCCGACCATAGCGACGACCTTGCCTTGGGATTGTAGACGTTCGACCTCTGCCGCCTTGTCTTCAGGCAACACTTCGGCAATGACCGTATCGACGCCAACGACATCCGCCACACCGCGAGCGGTACGGGTATTATCACCGGTCAGCATCACCGTCTCGATGCCTTGTTCCTTTAGGTGCTTGACGGCATCGGCTGCCGATGGCTTGACCGTATCGCCGACGGCGATCAACCCCAGAAGAGTCGAGTTTAACGCCACCCACATAACGGTCTTGCCGGTTTCTTCGAATGCCGTGGCTTTGTCTTCCAAAGACGCCGTCTCCACACTCACATCTGACATCATTCGACGGTTGCCAATGACAATGTCGCGTCCATCCACCGTCGCCTTTAAGCCGCGTCCCGGCTGACTGGTGAAGGTGCCAGGCATCACAAGGTCAATGCCGTCCACTTTTGCCAGCACCGCCTTCGCCAACGGATGTTCGCTGCCTTGCTGGGCCGATGCAGCCAGATGCAACAGGTCATCGTCGTTGCCGTTTACAGCGACGGTGGCAGTCACCGTCGGGCGGCCCTCGGTCAGGGTGCCGGTCTTGTCCAAGACCACGACGTTGATGCCATAGGCCCTCTCCAGCGCCTCGGCATCTTTTATCAATATCCCATGTCGCGCCGCAGACCCGGTCCCGGCCATAATCGCCGTCGGCGTCGCCAGCCCCAGCGCACACGGGCACGCAATGACCAGCACGGTGACGGCATTGATGATTGCTTGCGCCGTCTCGACGCCGCCAAGGAACACCCAATACAGAAACGTGATGGCGGCAATTCCCACAACCACCGGCACGAATACCGCGGCAATGCGATCGACCAGTTTTTGCACCGGAGCTTTGGTCGCCTGAGCGCTCTGGATCAAATGAATTATGCGGGCCAGCGCTGAATCCGCCCCGACCGTGGTGGCGCGAATATTCAACAGACCTTCACCGTTGATGGCACCGCCCGTGACCGTGTCGCCAGCGCCTTTTTCAACCGGTAGGCTTTCCCCGGTAATCAGCGACTCATCGATTTGCGAAACTCCGTTGATAACGATGCCGTCGACCGGCAACCGCTCGCCGGGACGCACAATAACAACATCGCCGCTTTCGACCAGGGCTGCGGGAATTTCGACTTCCGCACCGTCGCGCAGCACCCGGGCGTTTTCGGGCCGCAGGTCCATCAGCGCGCGGATTGCCACCGTGGTCGCGCGTTTGGCACGCGCCTCAAGCCACTTGCCCAGCAACACCAGCGTGATGACGGCGGCTCCGGCCTCGAAATACAAATGGCTTCCCGGGACATTGAATAACAGATAGACGCTCAACCAGAACGCGGCCGACGTTCCCATCACCACCAACAGGTCCATGTTGCCGGTCCCGGCGCGCAATGCGCCCCAGGCGGGTTTGTAAAACCTTGCACCGGTACCAAACTGGATTGGAATGGCGAGCCCCAGTTGCAGCATCGGCGACAAGACAAAATTTCCACCTGCCCACATGGATGCCATGGCGATGAAAAACGGCAGCGTCAGCAAGCACGAGGCGACAACAATGTTCAATTCTTTGCGGGCCTTATGTTTCGCCCGGCGTTCTTCTTCAGTAAATTGGCTGTCTTCATCGGTGACGGCTTTGGCCCCGAAACCGGTCTTTTCGATGGCCCGGACCAAATCGGCAATGTTTGGCCCGCCAGGCAATACAGAAACCTGAGCGCGCTCGGTCGCCAGATTGACTGACGCGGTCTCAACACTGTGCGTATTCAAAAGCACTTTTTCGACGCGCCCGACGCACGACGCACATGTCATTCCGCTGATCGCCAGCTCATACGTTTTGGCTGGCACCGTGAAACCGGCTTTTGTAATGGCCCCGGTAACATCTTCAAAGCCCACAACACTGGCATCAAAAGTCACATCCGCCATTTCCGTCGCCAGATTGACGCTGGCCGTCTCGATGCCCGGTATTTTGCCAAGCACCGTCTCTATGCGCGACGCACAGCTGGCGCAGGTCATACCCTCGACAGGTAGCGATATATGCTGGTGTTCGTGTGCGTTCATGCCAAACCTTCCAGTAAGATGTAATCTTATATGGAGCTTCTAGCAACTGGAAGGTCAACAGAGCGCAAAAAGAATTCGAAACCCGGCGCGTAACCCGTTAATGTTGCTCTAAATTAACTGGGCAGACTTTTAAGCGATGTTTCTTCTTATCGATAACTACGACAGTTTTACCTACAACTTGCTGCATTATCTGGGCGAGTTGGGGGCCGAAGTCGAGGTGCGCCGCAACGATGCCTTAAGTGCGGGTGAAGCTCTCGCTTTAAAACCACAAGGAATCGTCATCTCGCCTGGACCGTGTGACCCCAACAAGGCCGGCATCTGCCTTGATGTGCTGGCCCAGGCGCCCGACGACCTGCCCATATTCGGCGTTTGTCTGGGTCATCAGTGTATCGGCCAGCATTTCGGCGGCACCGTTGACCGTGCCCCTGCCCCGATGCATGGCAAGACCGATGATATCCGTCATTCCGGCGACGGCATTTTCGCTGGCATTCCCAGCCCGCTGACGGCGACCCGATATCATTCCCTCACCGTATTGCCTGACAACATCCCGGACTGTCTGGAAGTCACCGCAACAAGCCCGGACGGTGTTGTTCAGGGTCTGTCCCACAAGACGCGGCCCATTCACGGTGTGCAGTTTCATCCGGAAAGCATTGCATCGGAACACGGCCATGCCCTGCTTCGTAATTTCATCAATCTATCGAATGAAAGGATCGCCGCATGAGTGATCTGAAACCCCTGATCGGCAAGGTCGCTGACGGCACCGCGCTGAACGTCGACGAAGCGGCCCAGGCCTTTGACATCATCATGTCGGGCGACGCCACCGACGCCCAGATCGGTGCCTTCTTGATGGCGCTGCGGGTTCGCGGCGAGACCGTCGATGAAATCACCGGCGCGGCGCGGACCATGCGGGCCAAGGCTTTGAAGGTCTCGGCACCCGACGGGGCCATCGACATCGTCGGCACCGGCGGCGATGGGGACGGCACCTACAACATCTCGACCGCAGC
>JABHGV010000077.1 GCA_018671895.1 Rhodospirillaceae bacterium
CCCTATCACCGCTTGTCGATGCGTGCGGTCTTTAACCGGTACCATCCGAAGTTTCACTGGGGCCGTGACCCATATAATCCGGAACACATTATCCGACGCCAGGAACTGAACCGAATTGGTGGCCGTGCGCACAGCTGTCTGCACGGTTATGGCGCATTGTGCGACGCTGTGCCGGCGATTCGCTACATCAGTTTCGACCGATACTACACATTCGGGAAAATTATCCATGAAAAACTGATCGGCGATACATGGGCCCCGGACATGGATGTTGTGCCGACCGGATCATTCGGCGTTACTCGCGAAAAATTTGCTGACTTAAAGGCAACACCGCGTAGCGGCATGGACATCGTCATCTACACCAATTACATGGCCTATCTGAATGATGACAAGACAGTCGAAATAATTCGTGCATTGGGTGAAACATTCACAGATCGGACGGTATGGCTGCAGGTGCGTGGCAAGGTCAGCAAGGCTGGGCAGAGTCAGGCGTTCATAGAGAGATGCTCAAACGGACTTGCCAATGTGATCCCGACCAGTGACGATATTTTCGATTTGATCGCCCGAGCGCGCTATGCGTTCTCAGACCCATCGACGGTAATTCTTGAGAACGCCCAGTTCGGCGTGAAGGCCTTCATGATTGATGTGTTGAAGGATCACAAGAAAAGTATATATCGAAATTTTCCCGGTTTGTGCGTAAAAACGCCGGCCGAGGCGATTGCCAGAATTAAGGACATTGAAGGTAAGGCCTGGACCTATCCCGAGGGCGATGACATTGCCGATCTGGTTGAAATCGGTGACACCCATTTTCTGGATTATGTAAGGACGGGAATGGGGCTTGCGCCAAAAGATGAAACTTATCGAAAAGAGGTTGCATGATTATCAAGGCGACATCGAATTCGTTCTCCATCCATCCGGTATTGCAGCAGGAATTCAAAGCACTGTTTCCGGACGCGGAAGTGAATTGGGAACAGAAGAAATATACCAAGGGCGAGCTGATTGATTTCGTCAAGGACGCCGACGGCATCGTCGCCGGCCTTGATACTTTTGACGACGAAGTGCTGGCTGCGTGCCCTAACCTTAAGATTATATCCAAGTACGGGGTCGGCCTGGACGGCATTGACCTTGAGGCGTGCGAGCGTCGTGGCATTGCCATCGGCTGGACCGGCGGCGTCAACAAGCGCTCGGTTGCCGAGATGGACCTCGCGTTCATGTTGTCGCTCAGCCGCAATTTGTATCAGACCTCGATCAAGATGAAGACTGGCGAGTGGATCAAGGATGGCGGTTTTCAGCTGACCGGCAAGACCGTCGGTGTTATTGGCTTGGGCTATACGGGCACAGAAATCATCAAACTGTTGCAGCCGTTTGACTGCACCATTCTTGGTAACGACATCATCGACAAAGCGGAAGTCTGCAAACAATACGGCGTTCTGCATGTGGAAAAGGACGAGCTGTTCACCAGATCGGATTTCGTTGCCACCCATACGCCTTTGACTGACTTAACACATCACATGATTAATGCCGAAACGCTAAGTCAAATGAAGTCGACGGCATTTTTGATCAACACCGCGCGCGGTCCCATCGTAAAAGAGGCGGACCTGAAAGCTGCCTTGATGAACGGCGTTATTGCAGGAGCTGCGCTGGACGTTTATGAAGACGAGCCACCGGCGGACCTGGAGCTTCTGGGACTGCCAAATCTATATTGCACGCCACATATTGGCGGCAATGCCAACGAGGCGGTGCTGGCCATGGGCCGCAGCGCCATCCATCACTTGAAGGAATACTTCATTGACTGATTGCCGTATTTGCAACTCGAAAATTGAAAAATTCATGTCATTCGGCGACATGCCCATTGCCAACGGATTCTTAATGCCGGATCAGTTCAACGACGAATACAGTTACGAATTGGCGCCAGCGTTTTGTTCCAACTGTGGCGCGTTTCAGTTGATTGAGCAGCCACGCCCTGAACAGATGTTCCACGACAACTATGCGTTCTTCGCAGGAACATCACAGGTGATGATGGATCATTTCCAGGAGCTGGCCGACATTGCCCGCGACAGATATCTGGACGGGGATGACCCCTTCGTTGTCGAAATTGGCAGCAACGATGGCGGCATGATCGAAACCATGGACTCCCATGGCATTCGCCACCTTGGTATAGAGCCGTCCGGCAACGTCGCAGATGCGGCTCGCGCCAAGGGCCTGAATGTGTGGACGGAGTTCTTCAATGAAGATCTGGCTGACAAGATTATCGCCGAGTATGGACATGCGGATGTCTTTTTAGGTGCCAATGTGCTCGCTCATATCGGTGAGATCCAGCCGGTCGTCGCTGGCATCGCCAAGTTGCTGAAGCCGAAGGGCGTGATGATCACCGAAGACCCTTATCTGGGCGAGATGGTCAGGAAGACTGGATATGATCAGATTTATGACGAGCACGTATTCATCTTTTCGCTGCGATCGATGCAAAGTCTTGCCGCCCTGCACGGCATGGAAGTGATCGACGTCGAGCCCCTGCCGACGGCAGGTGGCTCCATGCGGTATTATATCTGCCGAAAAGGCGAGCGCCCGGTTAGCGACAGTGTGCGCAACCTGGCCGCCCAGGAAACCGAAAAGGGCCTGGAAAAGCCCGAGACCTACGATCAGTTCCGGCGCAACTGCGAAAAGTCCCGCAGCGATCTTCTGGAAATCCTGAACACCGCGAAAGCCGAGGGCAAGCGCGTCGTTGGCTACGGCGCGACGTCGAAATCGACGACGGTCAATATCTACTGCGGCATTACCTCTGATTTGGTTGAATTTATTTCCGACACGACACCAACCAAGCAGGGCAAGTTTTCGCCCGGCGCCCACGTTCCGGTAAAACCGCATGAAGACTTCGTCGCCAACTATCCGGATTTCGCCTTGCTGTATGCCTGGAACCACCGCGAAGAAATTATGGCCAAGGAAGATGCTTATGGGGCCGCGGGTGGCAAGTGGATCGTCTACGTTCCCAAGCTCGAGGTGTTTTAGGCGTGATACTTTTCAGCAATCCAAAGGCTCAGTATCTGTCGCACAAGACCGCGATCGATGCTGCCATTGCCAATGTCCTCGACAGTGGTTGGTACATTCTGGGCAAGCAGATGGAAGGCTTTGAAGATGAGTTTGCATCCTATGTCGGCACCGATCATGGTGTCGGCGTGGCCAGCGGCACCGACGCTATTACCCTGGCGCTCAGAGGCTTGAGCATCGGCACCGGCGATGACGTCATAGCACCATCACATACTGCGGTAGCGACGGTGGCGGGGATTGAACAGTCCGGTGCGAAGGCGGTCTGCGCCGATATCGAGGCGGGTTTGTACACCATTGATGCGGCCCATGCGGAACGACTGATTACGCCGCAAACAAAAGCCATCGTCGCCGTTCATTTGTACGGACAGCCCGTCGATATGGACGCAATTATGGATGTAGCGAAACGTCATGGCCTTAAGGTGATCGAAGATTGCGCCCAGGCGACGGGAGCCAAATACAAAGGTATGCGCGTCGGCTCTATCGGCGATGCCGGGTGTTTCAGTTTCTTCCCGACCAAAAACCTCGGCGGTTTCGGTGATGGCGGCATGGTCACGACAAACGATGCCGGGCTCGCCGAACAAGTCCGCCAACTGCGTCTATATGGCTGGGCTGATGACCGGGTCAGCCATCAGCCGGGAGCGAATTCCCGGCTCGACGAATTGCAGGCAGCGGTACTGAGGGTCAAGCTGCCGCACCTGGACGACGACAATGCCAAACGCCGAGCCATTGCTGACCGGTATGATGCGGCGTTCGCCGATACGGGGCTGGAATTGCCAGTGCGCCGCGACGATGTTGATCATGTGTTTCATCTGTATGTTATAGCCACCGACCGACGTGACGAAATGATGAATTTTCTGAAGTCAAACGACGTCGGTGCGGCCATTCATTATGCTGAGGCAGTGCACCAGCAACCGGCCTATGAGGATCGAGTAACGAACCAGCCGTTGATCGAAACCGAAGCGACAGTGGCAAAAATTCTGACTTTGCCTATCTATCCGGAATTAACAGAGGAAGATCAGGGCGCGGTTATTTCTGCGGTACTGGAATTTGTCTGAGTTTTACGCAGGCAAAACCGTTTTCGTCACCGGTGCCAGCGGTTACGTCGGCTCGGCATTGGTAAGTGCGCTGAACGAACTGCCCTGCCGGGTTGTTTGTCATAGTCGCAAACCAACGAAGGGTGATGGCTGGATTGACGGTGATATCGCCGAGGCTGAGTTCTGGGTGTCTTGCCTTGAGACTTATCACCCGGACATCATATTTCACCTCGCTGCCCAGACTAGTCTTGCCGTAGCCGAGAAAACCCCGGATGTAGATTTCCGTGGCAACGTGCAGCCGATAAAATCATTGATTGATGCCTGTATTGCATTGAAGGCTCGGCCCTGTATCGTCAGTGCCGGAACGGTTACCGAGACCGGTGTGACAACGCAAACCCCGGTTGCCGAAAGCAACCTCGACAACCCTGTAACAGTCTTCGACCAGCACAAGTTGATGGCCGAGCAGATTCTGATACAGGCGGCGAAGGACGATTTTGTTCAGGGCACCTGTTTGCGCCTGGCCAATGTTTACGGCCCTGGCGTCGGTGTCGGCGCGTCAGAACGTGGCGTCTTGATGCGTGTTATAGGCATGGCCCTAAAGGGCGACGGTGTTCGCGTTTATGGTGATGGCAAGCCGGTTCGGGACTATGTTTATATAGACGATGTCGTTGCCGCTTTTCTGGCGGCAGGCGCCTCGCTCGAAACAACAAACGGCAAGTATTTCGTTATTGGCACGGGTCGCGGCTGGTCGTTGCAAGAGGCCTTCACGCTGGTTGCCGACAAGGCGGGGGAAGCGACAGGCAACCCGGTCGACATCGAAAATGTCGAATGGCCGTCTGAGCCGTCGCCCATCGAGTTCAGAAATTTCGCCGCCGATTCATCGGCATTTCATATCACCACCGGTTGGCAGGCCGAGACGGGCTTTGAGGCCGGCGTCGATAAATCCATTGCTTTCATTCTCGCTTCGGAAAAATAAGACATGCTACATTCTTGCAACGATGCAAACGAAATAACCTTCCCAAGCTTTGGCGGAGATACCGACGCGCTGGTGGTGATGGAAGGCGGCAAAGACCTGCCATTTCAAATCGCCCGGGTCTACACGATCACTGGCATTCCCCAAGGCACAACGCGCGGCAGCCATGGCCATAAGGCCATCAACCAGATCATCGTCTGCCTGAGCGGCGGGGTCGAAATGGAAGTCGACGATGGCTCGTCCAAGCGCCGGGTGACACTTGATGACCCGCGCATCGGACTGCACGTGCCGCCGACGTTATGGACCGACACCACATACATTACCGCCGACACGGTTCTGATGGTGTTGTGTGACGCACCCTATGACGAGGCCGAATATATTCGTGACTATGATGATTTCAAGGCTTTCAGAAATGGATGATACTGATTTCATCCCACTGGAAGGGGTTTATGAAAGCTTTGCCGATGCCCGGGCCAAGGGCGAAGGGTTCGCTGGCGAAAAGTGGTCGGAACTAAGCCATCAGCGCACGGCAGCCCTGCTGGCAGCTAATGATAAAGAAACGGCCATTCCCATAAGCGTCTCGACGCATGACTATATCCTTCCCACCGTCGTCGGCATGTTGCTGGGCAGCCATGATAAAGTCAGGGTCCTTGATTTTGGCGGGGGCCCGGGGAACACCATTCCCGGAACGCTGGGTGGTCTTGAAGAATCTGAACGGGTTGAAGTCAATATCGTTGAAATGTCGGATGTTTGCGACATCGGGCGCGATCTCTATCAGGGTTGGGACAATGTCCATTTCAGCTCTAAACTTCCAGACCGGGATCAAGAAGTTGAGCTGATTCATCTGGGAAGCAGCCTGCAGTACATCGACGACTGGGCCGCGTTAATCAAGGATCTGCGCGACTATAACCCTAAATATTTATTACTGTCGGATGTTCCTGCCGGAAACATTCCGACGTTCGTTACACTCCAATATTTCTATGGCGCACAGATTAAGCGCTGGTTCTGGAATCTGGACGAGCTAACGGCAGAGATTGGAGCGCAAGGGTTCGAATTGGTGCTAAAGACCAATTATATCTCGAAATATCTGGGAAAAAGCCAACTCATTCCGATGGATAATTTCCCCAAGGATCACCAACTTCGACATCCATGCCATCTGCTTTTCAAAACCGCATGACACTATGTTGAGCGGTATTGGTGGTGCGCTGTTCAAGTAGAGGCTTGATAATTTACCGTTTGTGGATATCTTGCCGACTAATTCCATTTCTTCCGTCTCCAAGGAAAGTCAAAAACACATGAAAATAGTTGTTACAGGGGCCGTTGGACACATTGGCTCGCATCTGTCCCGTAAGGTTCCCGATCTGTTTGGTGATGACGCCGAAGTCATCATGATCGACGATATGACGACCCAGCGCTATCCGTCGTTGTTCGATCTTCCCGAAGGCGCGCGCTACCGTTTTGTCGAGGCAGACGTTACCGCCGAGGAAAGCGATCTTGCGGGTCTGTTCAAGGGCGCCGATGTGGTCGTTCATCTGGCTGCCATCACCGATGCAGCGCGAAGTTTTGAGCGCAAGGACCTGGTCGAACGGGTCAATTTTGCGGCTACAGAAAACGTTGCCAAGGCCTGTGCAGAGGCTGGTGTGCCGATGATTTTCCCGTCCTCGACCAGCGTCTATGGAACCCAAGAAGACAAGGTCGACGAAGACAGCGGCCCCAGCTCCCTGAACCCACAGAGCCCGTATGCCGAGACCAAACTTCGTGAAGAAGAGTACCTGGCGGATATCGCCGATGAAATCGGCCTCAGCTATGTGACCTGTCGTTTGGGAACAATTTTCGGACCGTCGCCAGGGATGCGCTTTCATACCGCCGTCAACCGGTTCTGCTGGCAGGCCATAATGGGCGAGCCGCTGACCGTGTGGACGACGGCGCTCGATCAAATGCGCCCTTATCTTTCGCTGGAAGATGTGGCCCGCGCCTTTGCCCACATTACCAAGGAAAATGCCTTCGATAACCGGGTCTATAATGTGTTGACGGCGAACGCCACGGTCCGCGACGTGGTCGATACCATTCGCACCCATATCCCCGACCTGGAAGTCAAGCTGGTCGACAACAAGATCATGAACCAGTTGTCCTACGAAGTTGGCAATGATCGTTTCAAGAACCTTGGTTTTACCTTCGAGGGTTCCATCGCGGCCGGCATCGGCAAGACCATGACGCAACTGCGCCGCGCCAATTCGGCCTGAACAAGGATATCCAAACGTGAAATCTCCTGGAATTGATAGCGTTTTCGTTACCGGCGGCGGTGGCTATATTGGTACCGTGCTGGTGCCCATGCTGCTGGACGATGGTTACAAGGTCCGGGTTCTGGACCGGTTTTTCTTCGGGGAAGGAAAGCTTCCGGACCACGACAATCTGGAAATAATTAAAGAAGATGCACGCCATATTGATGCTTCGCATTTGGCGGGCATGGACGCGGTCATCGATCTGGTCGCTATTTCCAACGACCCGTCCGGTGAGCTGTTTAAGGACGCGACCATGGACATCAATTTCCAGTCGCGTTTTCGCACCGCCAAACTGGCAAAAGAAGCTGGGGCCAAGCGATATGTGCTGCCATCGTCGTGCAGCAACTACGGCTATCTGGATGAAAAATACGTCGCCGATGAAACATCGGCATTGAATCCGCTGACCACCTATTCCAAGGCCAATGCCGAGGCTGAAGCGGCGATCATGCCGCTGGCCGATGAAAATTTCTGCCCTGTGGCGCTGCGCCAGGGCACGGTGTTCGGATATTCACCGCGCCTGCGTTTTGACCTGGCCGTTAACGGTATGACCTATGGCGCATGGAAAACCGGCAAGCTGCCATTGATGCGTGACGGCAAGCAGTGGCGGCCGATGATCCATATTCGTGATACGTCGCGCGCCCAAATGATGATGCTGGGGGTTGATGCCGATAAAATTCGTGGCGAAATCTTCAATACGGGTTCTGACGAGAACGTCTATCAGATTGGACCGCTTGGCCAATTGGTTGCCGACACCGTCCCCGGCGATGTGGAAGTAGAATGGTATGGTGATGTTGATCATCGCTCGTACCGGGTCGCATTCGACAAAATTTCGGCGATTGGATTTGATACGGAATTCACGGCCGTTGATGGTGTGAACGAAATTATCGAGGCGCTGGAGGCTGGTGATACTGACCGCACCACCGAAACCATTACGCTGGAATGGTATGCAGAACTGGTAAAGTGGCAAAAGATTATTAAATCAGTAGAACGCTATGGCGGCATTATCGAGATTGACGATCAGGACTAAGTTGGGAAACATTTAAATGAGCCGAGCCAGAATTACACTGCTTCAGCCGTCCGATGGCTTCGTCTATGCCTGGAAATCGGAAGAGGCGCGCCGGAAGTCCAAACGGATGCCGCTGGGGCTTGGCTATATTGCGGCGCCGCTGTTGGACCTGGGCCATTCGGTTAAAATCGTCGATGCGGCGCTGTACGAATATTCCGTCGAGGAGGCGGTCGAGCATGCCCTGGCCAACGACCCGCATATCGTCGGCATTACCTGCACGACGCCGCTATATGGCGAAGCCTGCAAGATCATCGATCTGATCAAGAAAAAGGCCCCCGGCGTCGTCATTGTGATGGGCGGCCCGCACGTCAGCGCCCTGCCGCGCGCCACGCTGGAAACCAGCAAAACGGATTTCGTCTGTATCGGTGAAGGCGAGGAATCATTCCCGCAAGTCGTCGATTGTGTGATCAACGGCAAGGACCCTGCCGGCATCATCGGCATTGCATACAATTGGAAAGAACAGAGCGGCGAGACCACCCAATACCGCCACCGTATAGCCCAGAGCAAGGATACAACGGCCCCGGCCATTGATTTGAACAAGTACCCGGTGCCGTCCCGCGAATTGTTTGATTACAACGAATATTACGATTTCTCGCGCGACAGACGCTCGCCCCAGACTAATGCGATGTTCTCGCGCGGATGCCCCGGCAAGTGCGCTTTTTGTGGTGCCGCCGACACCCTGGTGCGCTGGCGCCACGTGGATAATTGTCTTGATGAGCTCGAGCATATCGAAAAAGGCCTCGGCATCGAGAATGTTTTTGTCATGGACGACACCTATACCTCGAACAAGAAGCGAGTGTTGGAGCTGTCCCGCGGCATCGTCGACAGGGGCATCAAGCTGAACATCGGCGTTCAGTTACGCCTCGATCAGATCGACGAGGAAATCTGTGACGCCATGTTCGAAAGCGGCGTTAGCCATGTGGGGCCGGGTATCGAGTCGGGCAACGCCGATATCATTAAGGCGATTGGCAAGGGACCGCGCGAATCGAAAGAGCATATGCTGGATAAAGTTCGCCTGCTTCAGAACTATGACTGGAAGCTCCGCAACTCCTACGTCTTCGGCATGCCCGGCGAAACCGAAGAACAGATCATGGAAACCATCGAGTTCGCTAAGGAATTGAGTGCCGACGAAACTGCCTTTTCCATTCTGGTGCCCTACCCGGACAGCCCGCTTTGGGCAATTGCCAAGGAAACAGGAAAAGTCGACGATCATATGGATTTCAGCCGCTTCCTTTATTACAAGACGGTCGGCTGCAACCTGTCGGCGGTGTCGACTGAACGACTGCTGGAACTGCACGAATTCGCTTATGAATATGTTGGCAGCCCGGCCTATAATTTCGATGACGATGCTATTTCGTCGGGCAATCGTCCGCACATTCCCTACCTGGCGTCAGAGGCGTTCAAAAAGCACCGCGAAGAGACGAAAAACAAGCCGCGGGAAAAAGAAGCCTATTCCTACGACGCGATTGACGTCGCATACGAAAAGCAAACACAAGACAAACAGGCCAACTAGCCGTTAGTCTGGCCGTGTGTTCATCACCAACAGACAAAGAATTTTATCATGATCGGCGTTAGAACACCGTTCCGGGTCGGCCTTGTCGGCGGCGGCAGCGATATGCGCAAGTTTTACTTGAAGCATCCCGGCTGCGTCGTCAGCACGTCTATCAACAAGTATATGCATGTTATTGTTCACAAGTCGTTCGATGACAAAATACACCTTAAGTACGGACAGATTGAATCGACCATGTCGATTGATAAAATCGAACATCCACTGATTCGTTCAGTACTTGAAAAGTTTAACCTGACCGGCGTCGACATCACTTCTGTCGCCGATGTTCCCCCAGGCACCGGACTGGGGTCATCATCATCATTTATGGTCTCAATTCTGCATGCAATTTATGCATACGTTGGCGAGACTGTGTCGAAGGAACGCTTGGCCCGGGAAGCCTGTGACATTGAAATTGATTTGCTGGACGGGCCCCTTGGCAAACAGGACCAATACGCGGCAGCCTACGGTGGGCTAAACCGGATTACTTTTCATTCCGACGAGAAAGTTACGGTCGAGCCCCTGGATCTATCGCCGACGGCGTATCGGGATCTCGAAGAAAGTCTCGTAATGTTTTATATAGGTGGCGAGCGAGATGCCCGCATTGTCCTTGCCGACCAGCAAAAGAATTTTTCAGAGGACGAAGAGAAATTCCAGGACATGGTCAAATTGACGGAACTGGCGAACGATTTCTGCAACAGCCTTGTGGCGGGGAATATTCAGGACTGTGGAGAGATTTTACATCAGGGCTGGCTGCTGAAACGTCGCCAGTCACAACAGATTAGCTCGCCAAGCATTGATCGTCATTATGATCTGGCGATGAAATGTGGGGCCTGGGGCGGCAAGTTGCTTGGTGCTGGCGGGGGTGGTTTCATGGCCTTTTTGTGCCCACCGGAAAAACAGGACGATTTGCACAGTGCCCTGTCTGATTTACGCCCATTTCCTGTTCGGTTCGAGAATCAAGGTACGACGCTGCTGTTTGAGGACGAATAAATGAGCGCTGATACTCAAGTCATTAAAAAAGGGATACTTCTGGCAGGCGGTTCGGGATCACGTCTCTATCCCCTTACCCAGGTTACCAACAAGCACTTGTTGCCAATATTCAACAAGCCGATGATCTACTATCCCTTAACGGCGTTAATGCTTGGCGGTGTGCGGGAAATTCTGATTATTTCGTCACCGCATGATATCGGCAAGTTTAAGGCCCTGTTCGGCGACGGATCGGACTGGGGTATGGGCTTCTCGTACGCCGAACAGGCGGCACCCGAAGGCTTGGCGCAGGCGTTTATCATCGGCGAAAAATTCATTGATGGTGATTCCGTGTGCCTGAACCTGGGCGATCATATTTTGATCGGCGATGGTCTGCCTGAACGAATTCAAAAGGCGACCCGCAGAAAAGGCGGGGCGAGCATATTTGGCCATCACACAAGCATGCCGGAACGAAGCGGTATCGTTGTGCTCGACAAGCAGGGATGCGCAGTAGACTTGGAAGAAAAGCCACAAAAACCCAAGTCGAATATCGCGGTTACCGGTCTGTATTTTTACGATGCTAATGTTGTTGAAATTGCAAAGGGGTTAAAGCCGTCCCTGCGGGGCGAGCTTGAAATCACAGACATCAACAAAGCCTACATGGAACGCGGCGATCTAAACGTCGATCTGCTGGGACGTGGGTACGCCTGGTTTGATGGCGGCACGCCGGAAACCATGTCGGCTGCGTCTCAATATGTGGAGCTGATAGAAACGGTCCAAGGCATTCGCATTGCGTGTCCCGAAGAAGTCGCCCTGCGTATGGGGTTCATCGACGAGACGCAGTTTGGAAAACTGATCGACAAGGCGGGTGGGTCGCCCTATGGCGCGTACCTGTCCAGTGTCTTGGATGATATGTGATGGATATCGAGCAGACAAAAATCGACGGCGCACGGATCATCAAGCCGGATGTGTTCGGCGATGAGCGCGGCTGGTTTATGGAGCCCTATCAGACGCAACGATATTTCGAGGCTGGCATTACCGACGAATTTGTCCAGGACAACCTGTCGCATTCAAAGGGCGGCGTACTTCGCGGCTTTCATTACCAGTTCAACAATCCACAATCACAATTGATCTATGTTTCGCTGGGGGAAATCTTTTTTGTGCTTCTCGATGTCCGGCGCGGTTCGCCGACGTTCGGCGAATGGGTTTCGACGACGCTGTCGGCGGACAATTACCAGCAGTTTTACATGACGCCGGGTCTGGCCAGCGCCTTTTGCGTGATGTCAGAGAGTGCAAACGTGCACTACAAGGTTAATCGTTTGTATGAACCGTCTGTTGAAGGCGGTGTGTTGTGGAGCGACCCCGCCCTTGGGGTTGACTGGCCGCTGGAAGACCCCATTGTCATCAAACGCGACGCAGGGTTGCCAAAACTGGCCGATATAAGCGACGACAGGCTGCCGCCCCACAGGCCCTGAAAGATAATATGAGCATTACAATTTATCTGCCGTTGTGGAAGCGGCCCGTGCACACGTTGCGCTGGTTGTGGCACGCCAATCGGACGCATCTTCCTTTCCCGATTCTGATCGGCGATGGCGGAGATGAACCGGAGGTCCGTAAAATTCTGGAGGACCCAAGTCATTTTCCAAATTTGGACTACCGGTATCTGAAATATGATGATCATTCTTTCGACGCTTTTTATGCCAAGAATGCTGATGTTGTCAGCAAGGTTGAAACACCCTATGTGGTCTGGGCCGACAACGACGATTTTCCCGTCGTCGCTGGCCTGAAGCAGGCGGCCAAGAGGCTCGACGAGAATGCCGATTCCGAATCGGCCGGCGGATGGATCGGAACGTTTGCCCTGTATGAAGCCGACGCTATGGCGCACAAGGAACAGATCACTGGCGAGTTGTACCGCTACACCCTGTTTCACAAGGCCAAGACCATCATGCACGATACGGCCCTGGAGCGGGTGCGCGAATACTTGCTGAAACCGTCTGATGTTTTTAATACGCTACACCGCAAGGAATGCTTCCACAGGTGCCATGAACGTGTGAAAACAGCCGGGTTTATTACCATGGATTTGTTCGAGGATTTCACGGTGTCCGACATGCTGATCAAAGGCAAATGCTATTACGAGGGGAGTAACGTGCTGGTCTTCCGCCAGATCGGCACCTCGGTGATGGCTGTGGACTCGTTGCCCCTGAAAGAAAGAATCGCACAAGTAGA
>JABHGV010000078.1 GCA_018671895.1 Rhodospirillaceae bacterium
CCAGTCAGGGATTGACCGGCATTCTGGAAGGAATCGCCACCAACGTACGTACCCGCAGTCAATTATTAACCCGTATCATTGGAATAAGCGCACTCGTTGCAACTTCCTTGATTATCGCCATCGCATTTTATCTTGCCCGTGGTGCCGAACTGGAAAATCGCAGACTTCGCGACTCCCTTGAACAAAGGGTTGAAGAACGCACCGCCAAATTGTTGAAAAGCGAGCGCGGGTTGGCCAACGCCCAGCATTTGGCCCACATCGGCAGTTGGGAATGGGATGTTCAGCAAGACACGCTGCGTTGGTCAGAAGAAACGTTTCACTTGTTTGAAATCGACCCGAACGAAGGTGAGCCCGATTTCGAGGGGCTCATGAGTTTTATTCATCCTGATGATTCAGACAATTTGAGAGCGGCGGTAACGACTTCCATGGAGCAGGGAAAGTCCCTGGACATCGAATACAAGATCATAACAAACAAGGGATATACCAGGGTTGCTCATGCCCTTGGAGAAGTCATAAAAAATGATGATGGGCATCCGTTGTACATGTTCGGGACCATTCAGGACATTACCGAACGAAAACATTCAGAAGAAACCCTTCGAAAATTATTCCGTGCTCTCGAGCAAAGCCCCAATGCTGTTTTTATTACTGATCTTCAAGGCACAATTGAATACATCAATCCAAAATTCACTGAAATAACCGGCTATACCCAGGAAGAGTCCTTGGGGCAAAACCCCCGTATCCTAAAATCCGAAAAAACGTCAAAGGAATTATATAATAATCTTTGGAGAACCATTCGCCGTGGTGAGGAATGGAAGAGCGAAATTATGGACAAGCGGAAAGATGGCAGTCATTTTTGGGCCTATGAAACAATTGCCCCGGTAAAAGACGACCACGGTCTCGTTACCCACTACATCGCAACGCACGAGGACATAAGCGAGCGTAAAGATTCCGAGTTTGCCATAAAAACCGCACTGGAACATGCAGATATCGCCAACCGGGCCAAGTCAGAACTGTTAGCCAACATGAGCCACGAGTTGCGTACTCCTCTCAACGCGATCATCGGTTTTTCGGGCGCCATCAAAATGGAAGCATATGGCCCTATCGGGAATGATAAATACAGGGATTACGTCTCGGACATTGCCAGTTCCGGACAACATCTACTGGAACTCATAAATGATATTCTAGACGTTTCAGCCATTGAGGCCGGAATGGTGGAACTCCAAGAGGGAGACATTGAGATTCCCAATATTGTTGAGTCATCCATTCGACTCGTCAAGCACCGGGCCGAACAGGGGGAAATTGAATTGAATATCAACGTTGATGATAGCTTGCCAATGCTTCATGCAGATGAACGGCGAATAAAACAGATACTGCTCAACTTGTTGTCAAATGCCATAAAGTTTACACAGCCTGGTGGCGAAGTTTCTTTGAACGCTACACTTGATGAAAATAATGGGCATGTCTTCACAGTGTCAGATACCGGTATTGGTATGAACAATAATGAGCAAGCCAAAGCGATGAAACAATTTAGTCAGGTGGATAGTGGCCTGAACAGAACACAAGAGGGAACTGGACTTGGGCTGCCGCTCACCCTGGGATTGGTTGAACTCCATGGCGGAACTTTGGACATCGATAGTACGAAAGACGAGGGGACGAGGGTAACGGTTCGTTTTTCACAAGAGAGAACCATCGTTTCTTGAAAAAGAAAAAACGGTTCCTCCTTGCAATGGGGGCTGATTGCTTTATGTAGATATCCTTAAATATTAGAATTTTCTAAAGTATGGATCCCCCCAACGTGATCAAGCCCACACTCGCCGCTTTCGCCGAGCGATTTTCCACCGCCGATTTAAGAAACACCGACCTGCCGCCGTGCACCCCCGGTTGCATCATGACCGAAGTGCTGTCCGGCCTGACCGTTGCGTTGGCGCTGGTCCCGGAAGCCGTCGCCTTTTCATTCGTCGCCGGCGTCCATCCGCTGGTCGGCCTTTATGCCGCCTTTATCGTTGGCCTGATTACAGCGGCCATCGGTGGCAGGCGAGGAATGATTTCAGGCGCCACAGGCGCGCTGGCCGTTGTCATGGTGGCACTGGTCGCCAACCACGGCATTGAATACCTGTTCGCCACCGTCGTGTTGATGGGAACATTGCAAATCCTTGCCGGTATTTTCCGATTGGGTAAATTCATTCGGCTGGTCCCTCACCCGGTCATGCTGGGGTTTGTGAACGGCCTCGCCATCGTTATTTTCCTGGCCCAGATGACCCAGTTTCAGGTGCCCGGACTCGACGGCGTAAAAGTCTGGATGACCGGTATACCGCTGGCAACCATGTTGGGACTGGTGGTGCTGACCATGGCCGTTATCTGGGTGATGCCGAAAATCACCAATATCATTCCGGCCCCGCTGGCCGGCATCCTGGTGGTTGCCGGGATTGTCATCTTCTTTGGTGTTGATGTTCCCCGCGTCGGCGATCTGGCGTCGATCAAGGGCGGCTTGCCGATGTTTCATATTCCAACCGTACCGCTGAACCTCGAGACGCTTTCGGTGATATTACCCTATGCGCTGATCCTGGCCGCCATTGGTCTGATCGAAAGTCTGCTGACCCTTAATCTGGTCGGCGAGATTACCGGTCGGCGCGGCGGCGCGTCCCAGGAGTGCATCGCCCAGGGGTTGGCTAACACAGTCACCGGATTTTTCGGCGGCATGGGCGGCTGCGCGATGATCGGCCAGTCGATGATTAATGTGAAGTCCGGCGGGCGAACCCGTATCTCCGGCCTGTCAGCGGCCTTGTTCCTGCTTGCCTTCATTCTTGTCGCATCCAGCCTAATCGAGCAGATCCCGCTGGCAGCCCTGGTCGGTGTCATGTTCATGGTGGTTGTCGGCACGTTTGCCTGGCAGAGCCTGACCATCCTGCGTCGCATTCCGCTGACCGATGCCTTCGTCATGATTTTGGTGACCATCGTCACGGTCGTCAGCGACCTTGCCATTGCCGTCGTCGTCGGCGTTATTGTATCGGCCTTGATTTACGCATGGAGCAACGCGACGCGCATTCATGCCTCGACCCAGGAAACCGCCGACGGCACCAAGGTCTATCAAATCGAAGGACCGTTGTTCTTCGGCTCCATCGAAGGCTTCAATGAACTGTTCAACCCTGACAACGACCCTGATGTCGTCATCGTCGACTTCATGAACAGCCGCGTCGCCGATCAGTCGGCCCTGCAAGCCATCGAGGCTCTGGCCGTGAAATATGAAACCCACGGCAAGACACTGCAACTTCGCCACCTGTCCCACGACTGTCATCGGCTGCTTAAACGCGCCGGTCAGTTGATGATCGATTCAGACGATGATCCCGATTACGGGCTGGTCGTCGATTACCGGGTAAAGACGGGCATTCTCGGCGGCGGTCACTAAAAACTTCAGGGAACCGGCAAACGCCATAGGCGCTCGGCATTGCCATGGGCCAGGGCGTGGGCGACATCGAGCGGCAGTGTACTCAGCGCCTTACGCCACAGGGCTGCCTGTTTGAGATAACTTTTACCCCAGTCTTGCGGCCAGACGTTATCGAAGGTGAGGATGAAGCGGTCTGGGTGCTCCAGCATCAACGCCTTCCAATTGTCTGCCAGTTTTTTACCACTGAACAGGTTTGCCCACGGCTGACCCGGATTCTTGGCGATGCTGACCGGGTTGCTGTGAGACATCATGAAATAGACGTTGCGATGATCAGCGATCAACTGCCCGACATCGGCGGCATATAGCTGGCCCATGTGAATGAGCACGAAGGGGTGTCCGGAGTGGTTGCGGGCCATCTTCTTGAAGCTGGCCAGAAACGTTTCTTTTCGATTCTTCGCCGCACGGAATTCGTAGTGTGCGATATATGGCCAATTTTTCCGCAAGGCGATGTCCAGAAGCACCCGCGATTGGGGACTGTCGATGGCAACGTTGATTTCCGGTGCCTTCCGACCTTTCTGGGCATGATACAAGATTGCCTCGGCCATCGCCTTGAACACAGGCTGTGAGACCTGAGTATTTATCAACTCCTGAAAATTTGGCTTGTTGAAATTGAAACCCCTGCCCTTGCTGCGAACAGCGGCAGTAATCCGGTCTGGATGGCGAGCGGCGAAATCAGCAACATCCTGTGGCGAGCGATCATTGCGCGCCGACAGAATGGTGTGACGGACACCAGCCTTGTCCATCAAGGGAATGATTTTATCGGACGATAGCCCTTTCGCCATCTGGCTGTGAGCATCAACGAAATACAGATCCGGCATGTCATCGGCAAGACTTGCCTTGGTCATTAGCAGAGCCAAAACGATGATTGCCAATTGGATTGAGATGAAATGCGCGATACGGACAAACGACATGACAATTCCCTTCATTTCAAGGTGCCGTCAATGCTATCAAAAAAAAAATGTGGGCATCAACTTTCGTGGTCACTGCGCGTCGCCAGCCAGATACCGGTGACGATCAAGGCGACACCCGGAATGTGAAATATCTCGACCCGTTCACCAAGGAAGGCCATCGCCAACAGGGCTGAAAATACCGGCAGCAGATGCAGGAACGGTCCGGCACGAATGGCCCCGATTTCGGCGACCCCCCGGTTCCAGGCGAAATAAGCGACGATAGACGCGAACACGGCGACATAACCGATGGTCACCAGATTGGCGACGTTGATATCCATCGTCAGGCCGCGACCCAGTTCCCACAGATATAACGGCGCCGTCAGCACCACCCCGGCCCCGGCAATCGAAACAACCAACGTTTTAGCCGACACGCCGTCCGGCCGATCCTTCAAAATGACCGAATAGAACGCCCACATGGCGACTGCGGCGAGCATCCACAGGTCACCGGCCTGAAACGTCAGTGATGCCAGCACGTCCAGATCGGCACGGCTGATAATCACCAGCACCCCGGCAATGGAAGCGACGATCCCGGCCATCTGGCGCGCCGTTGGTCGGTCGCGATGAATGACCCAGGCGACGCCCGGAATAAAAATCGGAATAACCGCAATCATCAACCCGGCATTGATCGCCGTCGTTGTTTGCAGGGCGGTATAGACAAAGCTGTGGAACAGGACGACGCCCGACATCGTCAACGCCAGCAACCATTTCAGGTGTTGTCTTAGGACCGGCCAGTCGGCAATCACGCTGCGTATGGCAAACGGTGCCAACACGATCAAGGCGACGCCCCAACGATAAAAATTCAAGGTTAACGGCGGGATGTCGCCGTGCATGGCGCGCGCGACGACAAAATTCCCGGCCCATATTGCCGATGACATAGCCAACAGCAGATAAGAAAGGGTCGTGCTATCGACTTTGAGGTTAGCTCTGACTTTCAATCGGCAGGCCTTTGTTGTTCCAACTGACCATGCCGCCCTTGACTACGGCAACGTTGACAAAACCGGCCTTTTTCAAAACCCGCGCCACCCGTGGGGAACGGTTGTGGGTACGGCAGATAACGAAGACCTTTTCGTTCTTCAACGCTTCCAGATCACCACCTGCGCTCTTCAATCGTTTGCCGATTTCATTACCCTGCAAATTGACCGCGCCCGGCATATGGCCCAGCTTGCCGGTGAATTCATCGGTCGTGCGGACATCGATGACGACAACTTCTTCACCGTTCTGCATCAGTTCGTTAACCATCGACGGCTCGACAAACGGAACGCCCGCAACCATGCGCGGGATCATACGCATCATCACGATCGACACCGCAATAATGGCGATCGGATACAACAGGTCACTGGAAAAAGCGTCAAGGAAACTAGAGTCCACAGCAAGGCACCTCGGATATGGAATAAATAAGGGTCAATCAAACTTTCCGAAAGGTAAGCCCGTTGATTGTTCGTTGCAAGTAGCTGCCCGTGCGTTTATGAGTGCGCCTATGACATCAAATCCCGTTCACATCATTGGCGGCGGACTGGCTGGCAGCGAAGCCGCATGGCAACTGGCACGCCGTGGCGTCACTGTGACCCTGCACGAAATGCGCCCCGACCAAGGCACCGACGTTCATGTCACAGGCGGACTGGCGGAACTGGTCTGTTCCAATTCGTTTCGATCCGACGATGCCGAATTCAACGCCGTCGGCTTACTGCATGCGGAAATGCGCGCTCTCGACTCACTGATTGTGCAATGCGCCGACACCCACAAGGTTCCGGCCGGCGGCGCGCTGGCCGTTGACCGGGAAGCCTTCAGCCTGGCCGTCGAAGAAGCCCTCGCGAACGAGCCACTGGTCAGCATAGAGCGCGGCGAAGTCGCCGGGCCCTTCCCTGATGACTGGGACAGCATCATCGTCGCCAGTGGGCCGCTGACATCAGACAAACTGGCCGACACCGTGCGCGAACTTACTGGCAAGGACGCACTGGCCTTTTTCGACGCCATCGCACCGATTGTCTATACCGACAGCATCGATTTCGACAAAGCCTGGTACCAGTCGCGCTATGATAAGGGCGACGGCAAGGATTATATCAACTGCCCGCTCGACAACGTCCAGTACGCCGATTTCATCACCGCCCTTAACGAAGCCGAGAAAGTCGAGTTTCGCGAATGGGAAGGCACGCCCTATTTCGAAGGTTGCCTGCCGATTGAGGTGATGGCGGCACGTGGACCAGACACCCTGGCCTATGGGCCGATGAAACCGGTCGGCCTGACCAATCCGCACAACCCGACGGTAAAACCACGCGGTATTATCCAACTGCGTCAGGACAATGCACTTGGCACGCTGTACAACATTGTCGGTTTCCAGACCAAGCTGACCTATGGCGAACAGAAGCGCATCTTCCGCACCATACCGGGTCTGGAAAATGCAAAATTCGCCCGCCTTGGCGGCCAGCACCGCAATACGTTTTTGAATTCACCGAAACTGCTGGACGACACCCTGGCCCTGAAGTCCCAGCCGCGCGTTCGCTTCGCCGGGCAAATCACCGGCTGCGAAGGCTATGTGGAAAGCGCCGCCGTCGGCTTACTTGTCGGGCGCTTTGTCGGTGCCGAACGTCACGGCGAAAAACCGAGCCAGCCGCCAGTCACGACGGCCATCGGCGCGTTGCTCAATCACATCACCAAGGGAGCCGATGAAAAGACGTTCCAGCCCATGAACGTCAACTTCGGGTTATTCCCACCACTCGACGGTGATGAGGGACTGAATGAAAAAGGCAAACGACTGAAGGGCAAGGACCGCAAACAGCGCCTAAGCCAGCGTGCTATGCGCGATCTTGACGGCTGGAAATAACATGAACCGCATCGGCACGCATAATCGTGCCATTGACACCATCCAACGCCCCCGGCGTCAGTTCCCGGCACAACAGGCGTGACGGTCCCTCGCCCGGCATGATAATGGCATGGGCCGAGGCCGACGAATAACCGAAGTTTTTGTAATAGTCCCTGTCGCCGACCAGAAGCACCGCACTGTGCCCGAGCTTTTTAGCGGCCCGGTGACCGTGGTTCATCAACGCCTTGCCGATGCCTGCGTTCTGTCTTTTCGGCGCGACGCCCAGCGGCCCCAGCAGCAGCGCCGAGATGGCATCATTGCCGATATACACCGGCCAGAACCTGAGCGTGCCAACAATGCCGTCTTCGTCACGGGCGACGAACGACAGGTCATCTGTCGGCTGAATACCCAGACGATAGGCATACGACGTCTTGTCTTCTCGAGCAGGGCCAAAGGCCTTGTCGAGAATCCTGTCGATCGCTCCGATATCTTCGGGCAATTGCTCGGCAATCGTAATCATTGAAATTATCCGCAATTAACGTGCTCAATCCCGCTGGAAATAAGGCCAAGCGACGGTTTTGTCAATCCCCGCCTGCCTCACCCATTGGTAATATGGTCTCACCCGCCAGCAGGTCTTCGACAAAATACGCAGCCAATTCATTTCGGCCAGCAACGTCAGCCTTTTGGTAGATCGCACTGCTTTGGCTTTTTACGGTTCCGGTTCGCGTATCGCGCAGGTCTGATATCTCCTGGGTCGACAACCCCTTGATCAGCAGCAGCGCCACATCGCGTTCAGAAGGCGACAGTTTCCAGGCATCGAACTTTGCATAAATAACTTCCAGCAACTCGCCAGAGGCAACTTGAACAGATGCCTGGGCGTCGCGGTGTTCACCGAGCAACAATTTTATCTGCCAGCCAATTGCAACCAACGCAAAGGCCAGGGTGACCGTTGTGATCATTTCAATCGTATCGTGCTCGATCCACGGGGACGCGATGTCCACGTGAAAAATATCAGCCGCAACATCAATCAGGAAGAAAGTCTCGCATATGGCGATGACGACAAAGGAAACGACGAGGGATTGAACCTCAAATCTTGTTTTGTTTTTCATCACACCCCTCAACCCTGCAATCCCTCTCGGTCA
The DNA here is from genome assembly GCA_018671895.1 of Rhodospirillaceae bacterium. Classification (GTDB taxonomy): domain Bacteria; phylum Pseudomonadota; class Alphaproteobacteria; order Rhodospirillales; family JABHCV01; genus JABHGV01. Next base: position 8,338 of record JABHGV010000078.1, read on the forward strand.
GAATAGTAACAACGCAAAATCACAACACAAGCGAAGCGTTTTCATCAATCATCGTCATAATCGCCTTGATTTCCCCTTTTGTGACAAGCAATGCAGTTGGCTTTTGATTTTACCGTTGGATCATTCCATGCCCAATCGGGGACTTCTTTCCTGTGTTCACGTACCCAGTATGGCGTTTCCGTGATCCTGAGGGGAGCCGATGAATCGGATAATCCGCGCATGAATTTTCCGTCCTTCCAACCGGAATCTGCCGCATGCTCCACATGGTATTTCTTGATGTGACTGACCGCCTTTTCATCCAGCGACGCATCTTCGCCAAAATGATTGGACAACCCGTCCATGATTTTGATCCACGATTTCTTCGGCAGCATTTGTGGCTGGAATGCCATATGACAGGCACCGCATTCTTCGATAACGACCTTGTCATCAACAGGTCGGTAGCGTTCGTCGGCCTGGGCCATGAAACTGCTTAGTACAGTCGCGGCGACGGCAAGGGTAACTATTGATTTAACTAACATGTTTCTTCTCCTGTGTGTGGGGCGTTATTGAGTGGCCATGAATGTCAGGAAATCGCCTTTTTCCATGGCTGTGCAAACGCGCCCAAGGACACTCTTGCAGTTACGGCGGAACCATTTTGCGAGCTTCTTGGATTCCGTATACCGATCAGGGGTCCGAGACAGGGCCATTGGGGCAATTTCTTTCCCGGCCCGGGTTTGACCGACCGTCACCGGACTATCGGAATGACAAGACGTGCAAGACGGCGTGTCCGGTTTTCCTGTCGCCGGGCGCGAGAAAAAAAGCATCCGTCCGCGCTCGGCAGAAAATCCCGTAAAACCTTTATCAGCGGACGTCACCTCGGCGGTATAACGGGCGATGGTGTCCTGTAACATGCCCGCAACGGCAGGCCCGCTCACGAAGCAAGCTGCGAACACTGCCGCAATCAAAAGTCGGCGACCGGATACAATTGAAAATGTGCTCATGATTTATCTCCTGATGGTAAATGAATTTTGTCGTCGTCAAACCGACCCGACTCCGCATCCTTGTGACAACCCTGACAGTTGACTTTCGAGCCGACGGATTTCAGGCGGTATACAGACTCGTTGATGTCTCGGTGTTGTTTTTTCCAGCGACGGACATCGGTCATGCGAAAAGACGGGGTATCGATGCGACCGATGCGGTTTGCGACTTCCGTATCGAACGTCCCGGCATGGTTTTCAACAAGGTAGGCACGAATGTCGGCGATGGTTCCCTCATCGAGAGACGCGTCTTCACCATAATGATTTTCCAGTCCATTCATGACGGATCGCCACGCTGCCGCGGTGCGCAGGCTGGGGTGATAGGCATCGTGGCAATCGCCGCACTCGGCGACATAATCGGCCGGCGTTTGGATATTCCGCCAACCGGACGGGGTAACGGAAGCCATGGCGACCCCGACTACAATCAACAAACCGGTAATTGATGCGAACCAGACAGCACCACGTGCGGTATGTGTTCCATCGGGACCATTCGCACGTTTGTCTGACGACATTTTATTGCCGATCATCATGACGGCGAGGACCGGGTGTTTAAAAATGCGTGTATCTACAAAGACGCCGAGCAGGTGAATTGCAACAGCCCAGAGCAGACCCAAAGCGGCGATTTCATGAACTTCTCTGCTGATATTTCCTATCTGGTACACGGTCACGAAGGCCAGCGGCCCCAGATTTTCACGCCCCCCCAGCGCCAACACCCCGGTGATGACCAATGCGACCAGTAAAAACAGCAGAACGACGATCATCCACGCGCCCGCCGGGTTATGCCCGACGAATATGCGAGGTGTTCTGTGCAGAACAGATATTAGATGTTGATGTAAATCGCTGAGCTTCAGCGGGAAAGATCTAAATCGGCTGTAAGGACTGCCGAAGACACCCCAGACCAGACGAAACGCCAGCAGCACCCCGAGTGCATATCCTGCGACACTGTGCAGGTCGAGCCACCATTCCGGGGTAAGGAACCCGGTAATTGCCGCAACGACGACGGCCACCACCATTGCCCAGTGGAAAAGCCTGAGCGGTAAATCCCATACCCGGGTCATCTGTGGTGATTGTTTCGTTTGTAATTTGGCTTCCATCTGCCAACGATGCCCGGTTGCGATGCACCCAGCAATCAACCCGAGTGCTGTTCACGGGCAAACAGGACTATGGTTTATGTTTTTTTAGTCACGCCCACCTGTTCAAGATAAGAGACGAACATAACGTCCCCTTTTACGACGTCATCAATAAAGAAATTAGCCATTCCTTCGAAGCAATCTTTGAGTTTTCCTCGTTCCGCCATGTCTTGACACAATCTTTTGACAATGTTTGCCCGCTCCAACAATCCATCATGGTATTCGCAATGCTTCTCAATACCCGGGTATTTTATTTCTCTTAGAATGGCTTCTTCTCTTGCGAAGTGATTTTTTGCCACTTCAACGAACGAATCGAGAAGGCTCTTACACTGATCCATTTCTTTTGAGTCGATTGCCTCACTGACCAGATTAATGGTCTCGACAAGGTTTCTGTGATCCTCGTCAATCTCGTGATGTCCCGTCAAAAAGGACTCCAGCAATTCAATCTTCATTTGAGCGCCACCATAATTTTACCTTGGTTAATATATCTGTATGCAAGTTACTTTCATTTGAAACGACCTCTATTGGCTTGTCACGGTCAGGATAGATAACAGAAAGCCCACACGGCACGGATACACTCACCACATGGTTTTTTCCGCGCGCTCAAGCCATCCCTCATCATAAGCAACGCCATTAAGTTCCCCTTCGGAAATTTCCGTCATGATTTCACCAGCCGTAGGCAAGCCCTCGGACTGATCGCCATCGCTCCATAAACCGGCGCGCATGAGAGCCCGTGCACACTGAAAATAAACTTCCTCGATAGTAATTATGATGACGACCTTTGGCTGTTTACCCTGTCGTTCGAAACGTTCCGTAATCGCAGTATCCGCGCTTACTTGCGCCGTGCCGTTGACCCGGATCACATTATTCGATCCTGCGACCATGAACATGATGGAAACCCGCCCGTCACGCACAATGTTGCGCAAGGTATCAATACGCTGATTTCCTCTCCAATCAGGTAGAGCAAGAGTTTTGGCATCCAACACTTGCACGACAGGGCCGTCCTCTCCTCGTGGCGACCCGTCGGTGCCCTCCGGACCGACGGAACTGAGCACGCAAAAGCGCGAATGCTCAATCCATTTCCGGTAAGCAGGCGTCAGCACCGATGTCACCTTCAATAGGGCGGCTTTTCCCGGCTCGTTAAACAGACTTTCAAGTTCTTTAATACTTTTGATTGTTTGCATTGTCCGTCTCTACACATCTGAATTTGTTTGCGTCTTCACAGCAACAGGGACTCCTGTCTTTCTCATTAGATTATGAGTTTATCGACATTTTGAAAGACTACAATCACCCGCCCGGTCGGCAGATCAAGAAGTCCACAGGACACTCTTTCGCCATGGTTCTGGCACCGTCAGTTTCCCCTCATGGGGCGCTTCTGGATCGCATAGCTGGATGGACTGCCATGCGCCATGCCACTCATCTGGTAATGGGTATGGAGGCAAGACTTTTTCCTCTGCCTGAAATCCAAAGCGATCATAATAATTTGGATCACCGAGAACAAAGACACATCCAGCCTTAGAGGTTTCCATATGCTTGAATCCGGCCTGAACCAGTGTGCTTCCAATACCCTGTTTATGCAAAGCCGGTGTCACTGCAAGCGGGCCTAGCAGCGCCAGCATTTCCTCCGACTCTTCTAGTTGGCAAAACGTGAAACAGATATGCCCTGCGATTGCATTCTCATCCACCGCCACAATCGATAGAACACTCGGGCCAAAATCAAGAAGCTCCCTGACAAGCGGCAACAGGTCTTCTTCAGGGAAGGCATCCCCATAAATCTGCTCGATCCCGGCTAAATCACCGGGCTGGCTTTCGCGAATTTCAAGCTTGCTCATCATTGCCTCCAATAAAGGGGGTGCGCCCCATCACCGGATACTTGGGGTCGGTGTAACCGGGCGTCGACGGATGACCCGGTGCCACCAGCTTGTCGATCAGAGCTTCATCTTGGGCGGTAAAATCGTGCTTCAGGGCCGCCAGATAGTCCTTCCATTGAGCGAAGGTGCGCGGACCGGCAATCACCGATGTCACAAGCTGATTATTCAGCACCCAGTTGACGGCCAGATGCCCCGGCTTCATGCCGCGCTTTTCCGCGTATTTTTTGATCTTCTGGGCGATGATCAGGGATTCCTTGCGCCATTCGGTGGTCAGCATGCGCTCGTCATTGGCTCCCGCCCGGGTGCCCTTGCCCGGGGCCGATTTGGGGTCGTACTTGCCGGTCAGAATGCCTCGCGACAGTGGGCTATAAGGAACGACGCCTATGCCGTTGGACTCGCAGCACGGCAGATATTCGACCTCTGGCATGCGGTTCATGGCGTTGTAATAAGGCTGTCCACAGGCCGGCTTCGGCAATTTCAGGCGGTCACATATGCCAACCATCTCGGCGATCCGCCAGGCCCGGAAATTGGAAAATGCCCAATGGCGGACCTTGCCCGCCTTAATCAACTCGGCCATGGTTTTCAGGGTTTCTTCCATATCAACAGACATGTCGTCCAGATGCATGTAATAGACATCGATATAATCGGTCTTCAGGCGCTTCAGGCTGTCGTCACAGGCGCGCTTTATCCATTCCCGGCCAAGGCCGCGTCGTCCCGGCCCCATGTTGTTGCCGACCTTTGTCGCCAGCACCCAATGATCGCGATGACGGCGGATCAGCTTGCCAGTAATCCGCTCTGACTTGCCCTTGGCATAGACATCGGCGGTATCGATGAAGTTAACACCCACATCGTGGGCATGATCGACGATTTTTTTGGCCGTCGCATCATTGCAGCGCCCGCCAAACATCATCGTGCCGAGGCACAGTTTCGATACTTCCGGGCCTCTGGCACCTAATTTTCGATATTCCATCTCTCTCGTATTTCCCCTAATCCATTTAGCCGATACATTAGGCTCTGTGATAGGGTCTCGTAAATGTTTGTTCAGGTGATGTTTAAACGAATTTTTTGGCGCTCGAGGATAGGATCCAAAATCTGGATTCTGCCCATTTTGCTGCTTTCCATAATTGGTGGGTTCCCTGTTGGCGCACAAACCGCAGGCGACGAGGCTATTGCTGCGACCGAACGGCTGTTCAGGTCCGTCGAAGCCAATGATATGGCCGGCGTGCAAATCAGCATCGCGCGCGGCGGCGATATAGACGCCATCAACAGCTGGGGCTTGAGCCCCGTTGATCTTGCCGTCGACAAAGGACATTTCAATATTGTCCATTACCTGTTGTCGGTCCGCGAAATTCGCAAATCATCGCGCACCACCACACCGGCAAGAGCGCCCGCCGTAACTTCATTTTCAGACACCCCGCCGCCTGCTCCTGCACCGGCTCCGGCTCCAATCTCGGAAGTCTATTCACCGCCACCCGGAGCCAACCCGTGGTCGGCGACGGTGGTCAAATCAACATCGCCGGAAGCACCGCCGGTTAAAACCGGCCCCTCGCCCTTTGATGCAGCCCAGGCGAAACCGGCCCCACTGCCGATTATCGGCGATGTTCGCGAGCAGCAAATTCAGGTTCTGGCCGAACCGGAACCTGAGCCG
>JABHGV010000079.1 GCA_018671895.1 Rhodospirillaceae bacterium
AGAACATCAGGCCGACAATGCCCAACAGCCAGGTAACCCCGTGCGACAGGGTATTGCCCCTGAAAATGCTCTCCAGCCGCTTGGCGTATGCTTCCATCGGCACGACGACACCGACACCGCCCATAACATCGCCGGTCTTGTATCCCTGCACCTCATGACACTTAAGGCATGGTTTGGTCGCCTTCATCGGTCGGATTAAATGGAAGTATTTCTTGCCATCCTTGATGACAAATTCTGCTGCTTCCTTGGCACCTTGCTTGAATGATTCAATCGCGTTGATTTCCCATGCATCGGCACCATTCTCCGGGTTCAGCGGATTAAGACCGACCAGCCGTCCCCTGACGCCATACAGTTCGGCATACTCATCCATGATCAGGCGCAACATCGTCGCCGGATTGACCAGTGTCAGCATGCGCCCTGATTCCGTCATCACATCGCGCTCGTCGATATGTTCCATGAAAGGGCTGGGGACGATTTCCCTCATGACCTCCATATAAACGCCGCCGTGCGTAGCCGACCACCGGCGCAGGGATTGATCCTTGTTGAATGCATTTATGGCATCGATGCGTGCCATCTCGTCGCTATGGGCGCTGGAAAGATGGTTGTTCCACATGAACAACCCGACAACGGACACCGACCATATAATGGCCAGCATCAGGCTGCCGTAGACTCGGCGGGTCGATGTTTCTAAGTGCGGCAAACTTTCTCCCCGTTAGCAAAGCGCATGAATTTTTCCACAAAGCCAGCCATCCGCGCCCATATCCTCACAGGAGACATGGTTTATTTGTTTTCTGCAAGTCCTCAACATCGCACAGCCCTGGCCGGATGCGAATTGCCGGTAAAACAAGCTTAAGCCTTCAGCAATTTCACATTGAGGGTATTGGCTGAAACAGTATCGTGTCGATCATAAACATCAACATATATATAGAGTAGTATACATATACTACCAATACCAACACGCAGAATATTATAAAGTAGATAGAATATTATATGTATATAAAAATACATTGTTACAAATAAAACAATGAATAATTTGTGCGGTTATAAGAGAACTTCAAGTCAATGATCAATACAAGGGGGTATTCACGTGAAAAAATCCAACATCATTTTATCGACTATTACGGCCGTCGCCATCGGCTTTGTCGCCGTCCCGGCTTCGGCAAACATGGACAAGAACACGGCCGAAAGCCGTGCCGTCATTAAGCAATTTTTCGGCAAACTAAAGGGTGAACTGGTCGCAGCGATAAAAAGCGGTGGCGCGCCGCATGCCGTTTCCGTCTGCAACAGCAAGGCGCCTGAGATCGCCGGCGACATGTCCAAGGCAAAAGGCTGGAGCATCGGGCGCACCAGCTTGAAATTGCGCAACCCGGCCAACCGGCCTGACGCCTGGGAGAAAAAGGTTCTCGAAGATTTTGAAGCCCGCAAGGCAAAAGGTGAAAAACCGATGGGCATGGAGTTCGCTGAAATCGTCGACGACGGTGGCAAAAAGCAGTTCCGTTACATGAGCGCCATTCCAACGGCGGAGAAACCCTGTCTGGCCTGCCATGGTGCCAAGATCCCGGCGGCTGTCGAAGAGGCTCTGAAAGCCGATTATCCGAACGACAAAGCCCGCGGTTACAAGGCTGGCGATATCCGTGGCGCATTCACCATTTCTATCCCGGTGAAATAGCGCACCTTTGACAATCTTCCAAGATTGCAAAACCCGGCGTCTTTGGCGCCGGGTTTTTTGTGCCCGCAATTAGAATATAGAGGGCGTGTCGTTCCGGCTTTGGTATAAGCTGCCTCGCATGACGCCCCCCGAACAAGCACACCTGCAGATCACCCCGACGCTGGCCATCGGGATGGTCATTGTCACCGGTGTCGTTCTGGGCGGCATGGACGCCACGGCTAAATTTCTGGCAATCGAGGTCCCTGTTCTGATGGTCCTCTGGGGCCGGTATTTTTTCCATACCGTTATTACCTTCACCGTCTATGCCGGACGACGGCGCTCACTGGAATTCCTGCGCGCCAGAAGACCAGGCTTGCAGTTCATCCGTGCCGCCTCGCTGTTCGGTGCAACCTCGTTCATGTACGTCGCCATCACCCACATGCAACTGGCCGACGCCTCGGCCATCCAATTCCTGGCGCCGGTTATTCTGACTGCATTATCAGGCCTGTTTTTGGGCGAACATGTGGGGCCCAGGCGCATCGCCGCTGTCATCTTCGCCTTCATCGGTGTGCTGTTGATCGCCCGGCCCGGGTCCGGCGTGCTTGGGTGGTATGCCTTAATGCCACTGGTCACCGCCGTGCTGCTGGGCATCTATATGATGATGACGCGGATTATCCGAACCAAGGACAATCCGGATTCCACTACTTTTTATTCAACGGCACTCGGCGCGTTGGTTCTCACGGTCCTGGTGCCGTTTCACTGGCAGGCGCTGACGCCCTTTGAATGGATGCTCATGACAACCATGGGGGCGGCCGGGGCAGCTGGCCATTACATGCTGGTCAAAGCCTTTCACTCTGCCGAAGCATCAATGCTGGCGCCCTTTACCTATTCCCAGGTGGTTGCCGCGATCATCTGGGGCTTCCTTATTTTTGGCGACATCCCCAGCGTTTGGACCTTCGCTGGCACCGCCGTCATTATTGGCAGTGGTCTTTATGTCTGGTACCGCGAGAGCCGTCTGCCAAAGGAAACATCCTGATGGTGCGATCTGCCGGACCATTCTGTTCCGCCCCAAGAAGACTGTTCAAATGTACGCCTCGTCATGCTTTGACATGGCATTTGTTTATCGCCCCATAAGGCTGGTAAAATAAGCGGCCTCTTGATTTACGTTAAACCGTCGTAAAGGGTATTGCCGGTATATTCCGACAGACCAACAGGACAGGCGCTGCCACATGGATATGGACATCGACCGCCTTGAAAAAACGGCCCAACGCGCCAGCGCGTTGCTAAAAGCCATGAGCAACCAGCACCGGTTGATCATTCTGTGTCAGCTGGTGACCGGTGAAAAATCTGTCAGAGAACTTGAAAAGACCATCCGGCTGAGCCAATCAGCGCTGTCCCAGCATCTGGCTGTGCTGCGCAAGGACCATCTGGTCGACACGCGGCGTGACTCACAAACAATTTTCTATTCTCTGGCGGGGGAAGAAGCGACGGCGCTGATCAAAACCCTGTACGGACTGTATTGTCCGTCACCGTCCACGCCACCCTGATAAAAATCTTCGTTTAGTACGGTGCCGTCGAGAACAGGTGCAACCAGCGTTCCGGCACCTCGAACGGGGTCGCGCGCCCGGAAAGGGCGTCGGCAGCAATATCGCTCCACATCATACTTTGCTTCAAGGCCCATCCGGCCGGACTATCACACGGCATCATTGCCAGGGCATCGGACATGGCGCGGCCGCGGGCCTGTATATCCGGGTTGGGATAGCGGATGGCGCGCAGTTCACGCATGAACTCAACGTCGCACTCACACGCTACTGAACCGGTGGCGATGTAGCACATATCATGGCGCATGCAGGCTGCATCAAGCGGGTCGATGGGCGGATAGTCGCTGGTGCCAATCCCCGGCCCACACCAGTTGCCATACAGGCGCACGCCCATGTCGGCCACCAGCGGAGTAGTGAACATCTGGGCGAATATCATCGCAAGCAATAAAGCTAATACGCGTGTCATAAAATCAAGCCAACCCGTTATATATTTATACGTTGTGGTGTTGCCCCGACGGGGAGCCAAAATGTCCGAAAAAATACCATCCGTGGCAACGGTGATTCTATCCCCAGCTGGGGATAACTTTACAAAAATCACAGACAATTGTGCAAAAAAGGCCATGTTACTGAACGTCAAAAAGCATCAAAACGCCACGGCAAGTGACAAAATATACAATATTTTCAGTTCGATACAGAAGCTCTTCCCAACGCCGCCCAGTTCAGCGCACAACCGATGCAAAATGCCAACGCTGTTATAATTTTATTAACAGCCAACCGCCTACAGGCCTGTCTACACGTGCCATGTCGCTTGTTATAATACGTCAGAACACGGGCGGGCGATCCGGGCATTTTCATTTCTGAAAAAGATCGCGCGTCGTGCAAAAACAAAGAACCAACCGCTGGGGGATTTTTTCATGGCAGATCTGTTTTCACCTGATTGGATGGCGTCCTTTCAGAATGTCTGGAACACCGAGCCCGGGCTCGCCGATGAGCTCTCCGCCATCGGGTTCACCTCGACCATTGCCTATGGTTTTCTTGGCGACGACGCCCCGTTGGGCGTGCTGGTCGTCGAAAACGGTCAGGCGGTTTCCGGCGGCGCCTACAACGGCGAAGAGTTGAGCTGGGACCTGCGCGCCAGCAAGGGCGACTGGGAAAAATGGGTGAAAAAAGCGCCGGGCATGATGGGCCTCGGCATGGCCTACACCACGCGCAAACTGCAATTCATCGTCGGCGACTACGGCGGCATGATGAAAGACCCGCGCATGGCCGGTCCATTCGTTAAAAGTTTCGCAGCAATGGGAAAGGCCTGAGGGTCTTAAAACACCCTTCGAGATCAGAGGTGCCGATGTTAACTGGGGAAATAAGAAAAATGTTGATGCGCAATCGACCTGTCGGGCTGAAACCCCATAGTCGTATCAATCGGCGTATCATAGCTACATTGCTGGTCTCCGTTGTTGTCGGTGCCTCGCAATACGCCATGGCAGAGGAATACAAGACCGTTCCCGTGCCGGTCGAGCAAATCGGCAAGATGACGACCCTGTCGGGTACCGTTATCCCTTACAAAGAAGTCAGCCTTGCCGCCAAGACGCCAGGACATGTGACCTCTGTTTCCGGCAAGGAAGGTGACACGCTGAAGACCGGATCAGTATTGGTTTCCATCAGCGACGACAGCATTCAGGCCAAGCGTCGCGCCGCTTTGGCCGAAATTGCCAGCGCCCAGTCAGCGCTTGGCAACGCCCGCATGCAATACTCGCGCGAACTGATTTCGCCACGCATCAATTCCATCACCAACATGCCGGGAATGGGCATGCCGGCGATGTTCGACCAGTTCTTTACCCGCGGCTTTTCCAACATGTCCGGCAAGTCCGATACCGGCGTCGAACGTCAGGCAGACCTTTACAGCCGTTATTCGGGCGTTAGTCAGGCACAAAGCCGCCTGCAACAGGCCCATGCCGGCCTCGACACCCTGGATGCCAGCCTGCGCGACACCCGCACGGTTGCCCCGTTCGATGGCATCATCACGCAAAAACTGATCGAAGAAGGCGACACCGTCCAGCCCGGCCAGTCCCTGATGCGTTTCGCCTATACCAAGTTTCTCAGGCTTCAGGTCGAAGTTCCGGTGCGTCTGGTAACGGTTCTGGAAAAGGGCATGATGGTCCCGGCACGCCTTGATGTGCGTGGACCCTCAGTCGTTGCCCGTGTCTCGCAAATTTTCCCCATGGCCGATGCGTCGAGCCATACGGTGACGGTCAAGTTCGATTTACCTGAAGGCACGCCTGGCGGCCCCGGCATGTATGCCGAAGTCCGCGTCCCCGATGAATCGGAAGTCTATCGCTCGGCCCCGGTGGTTCCTGTCCAGGCCCTGATGTGGCGTGGCAGCTTCCCCAGCGTCTTCGTCATGGACGAAGGCAAGCCCAGCCTCAGGCTGGTCCGTCTGGGCGTCAAACTGGATGATGGACGGATGACCGTTCTTGCCGGACTGAAAGGTGGCGAGCAGATTATCCTGAACCCGCCAGCCGGTCTGGCCTCGGGATCAGCGAAGTAACGCGGATGTCTGATACCCCAAGCACGCCTGATCAAACCCCTTCCACGGCCCAGCACCATTTGGGCATGGCCGGTTCTATGGCCAAGGAATTCATCAACTCTCCACTGTCGCTGTTGCTGCTGCTGGCCAGTCTGGCCGTCGGCATCATGGGTCTGATCTTCACGCCACGTCAGGAAGACCCCCAGATTTCGGTACCCATGGTCGACGTCTTCTTCCAGTACGAAGGCGCATCATCGGAACAGGTCGCCAGCCTTGCCATCGACCCGCTGGAACGCCTGATGAGCGAAATTCCCGGCGTCAAACATGTCTATTCGGTTTCCCGACATGGCGGCGGCATGGTTACCGTTCAGTTTGAAGTCGGCGAGAAAATGGAAACATCACTGGTCAAACTCTATGACAAGCTGATGTCTAACATGGACCGGATTCCGCCCGGCGTCTCGCGCCCGATGGTCAAGCCCAAAGGGGTCGATGATGTTCCTGTTGTGACCATCACCTTGTGGTCGCACGACGTCGATGACGCCGCCCTGCGCATGGTCGCGCTGGACGTCATGCAGCGGCTGAAGGAAACCCGCAACACCTCGCAAAGCTTCATCGTCGGTGGACGTTCCGAACAACTACGCATCGAGGTATTCCCCGAGCGGCTGGCCGGATATGGTGTCAGTGCCGCCCAGGTCGCCAATACCGTTCGCGGCGCCAACTCCGAAATTGATGCCGGCACCCTTGAGGCCGACAACGGCACCTTGCAGGTATACACCGGCTCGTTCCTGAGCACTCCGGCGGATGTCGAACGCCTGATCGTCGGTGTTCACAATGACAGCCCCGTGTACGTTCGCGATGTCGCGCGGGTCAGTCAGGCCCCGGAAGAAACCAAGAACGTCGTCCAGTATTTCACCGGCAAAGCCTATAGCGACGGCGATGTCGAAACCCCGACAGGGGCTCCTGCTGTGACCATTGCGGTGGCTAAAAAACCGGGCACCAACGGTGTCAGCGTCGCCGAGGATGTGCTGGCCCAGCTGGATTACCTTAAAGGCCGCGTTATTCCCGATAACGTGCAGGTGTCGATCACCCGCAACTACGGCAAGACCGCCAACGACAAGGTCAACGAATTGATCTTCAAGTTGTTCATTGCGACCATGGCGGTGACGTTCCTGATTTTGATCTTCCTCGGCTTCCGTGCCGCCGTCGTCGTCCTGATCGTCATTCCGGTGGTCATTCTGGTGACCGTGTTTGCGGCCTGGCTGCTTGGCTTCACCATCGACCGGGTGTCCTTGTTCGCGCTGATTTTCTCGATTGGCATCCTTGTCGATGACGCCATCGTCGTTATTGAAAACATTTACCGTCGCTGGCTTATCAAGGGCAATGTCGATACCGAGGAATCTGTCGAGGCCGTCGCCGAAGTCGGCAACCCGACCATTCTCGCCACCTTTACCGTTATTGCCGCCTTGCTTCCCATGGGCTTCGTGTCAGGCATGATGGGTCCGTACATGGCGCCGATCCCGATGCTGGGTTCCGTGGCGATGATTTTCTCGCTGTTCGCCGCCTTCATCTTTACGCCCTGGCTGGCGATGCGCATCCGGCCCTCCATTGCCTCGCTGCAACGGGCCCAGACCAAGGAACACAAGCAGCAGGAATGGCTGGATGGTTTCTTCAAGGGCATGCTGATACCGCTGATTGAGGACAAGAAGAAATATCGCATCTTCCGTCTGTCGATGCTGGGCATTCTGTTTGCCTGTTTCTCTATGTTCTATACCAACGCGGTCACGGTGAAGATGCTGCCGCTGGACAACAAACCTGAATTCAATGTCGTCGTGAACATGCCCGAAGGCACCGCCCTGCCGATGACCGCCAACGTCACCCAGGCGCTAACCGACAAACTGCTGGAAATTCCCGAAGTCACCGCCATTCAGACCTATGCCGGCACCGCCTCGCCGTTCAACTTCAACGGGCTGGTGCGTCATTACTATCTGCGTCAGAACGGCTGGAATGCCGATATTCAGGTGCAGTTGCTCGACAAGGGTGATCGCGAGCGCAGTTCCCACGATCTGGCCGTCATCGCGCGCGAAGTGCTGACCCCGATCGCTCATAAAATGGGCGCTAAGATTCAGGTCGTCGAAATGCCACCGGGACCGCCGGTGTTGCAGACCATGGTCGCCGAAGTCTATGGACCCGATGCCGAAACC
>JABHGV010000080.1 GCA_018671895.1 Rhodospirillaceae bacterium
AAAAACAAATCGAGGAAGTCGATAAAGTTGCAGGTTGTGTAAAGAGATTATTTTGGCGTTGCCGCATTCGACTTGGCAGGCTTTGGCAGGGAACTGATTTTTAAATTGCGGTACCAGACTTCGGCACCGTGATCAGTGAGCATGATTCGACCTTTTGCGTTGCGGCCAAAATCAGGCACATCACTAAATTTGCTTTCAGCAATCCGCTTTTCCCATTCAGTGTTGCCAATGGTTGCCGACGCAATCAGCTGTCCATTGAGCCAATGATCAATGCCGGACGCCCGGATGTGAAGGTGCTGAACGATGGCTGGACGGCAGTCACCAAGGACCGGTCCCTGTCGGCACAGTTCGAACATTCCATCGCCGTCACCGCCGACGGCTACGAAGTCTTCACCCGCTCACCGGCTGGCCTCGACGCCCCGCCATACAAGGTGTGATGGCGGGCAAATCCGACACCGCCGGACACCGGCAGCGCCTGCGCCAACGCTTCATGAAGGCTGGCGCCGACGGTCTCGCCGATTATGAACTGTTGGAATTACTGCTGTTTCAGGCAATCGGGCGGCGCGACACCAAACCGGTGGCCAAGGCGTTGCTGGCTCGATTTGGCAGTTATGCCGAGGTGATCAGCGCCGATGTTGCGGAAATAAAAAAGGTCGAAGGTGCCGGAGACGCCGTCGCCATCGCGCTCAAGACCGTACAGGCTTCGGCCCTGCGCCTGACCCAGGACGAAGTCATGAACCAGCCGGTGTTGACGTCGTGGGACAAGTTGTTGAAATACTGCCGGGCAGCCATGGCCTATGAAACATCGGAACATTTCCGGATCCTGTTTCTGAACAAGAAAAATGTGCTGATCGCCGACGAAGTCCAACAACAGGGCACAGTCGATCACACGCCGGTCTATCCGCGCGAGGTCGTCAAGCGGGCGCTGGAGCTGGGCGCGACGGCGCTGATCATGGTTCACAATCACCCCAGCGGCGATGCGTCCCCGTCGAAGGCCGACATCGAGATGACCAAGGAAGTCCACGCCGCCTGTGACAAGCTGGGCATCCAGTTGCACGACCACATCATCGTCGCTAAGTCCGGTGCAAATTCATTCAAGACTATGGGCTTGCTGTAGGGGGAACTGCCGCCATGACCGCCCGCATCCCCCTGCTCCGCGTTTTCCTGCCGTTCGCGCTGGGCTATTTTCTGTCGTATCTGTTCCGTGTCATCAACGCCATGATCGCACCCGATCTAGTCAGTGAACTTGGGCTCGGTGCGGCCGATCTTGGCCTGCTGACCAGCGCCTATTTCTTCAGCTTCGCCTTGTTCCAGTTGCCGCTGGGAATTCTTCTCGACCACTATGGCCCCCGCAAGACCGAGGCCGCATTGCTGCTGATCGCCGCCGCGGGGGCTGCCGTATTCGCAATGTCGTCAGGAACCGACGGGCTGGTCATCGGACGCGCACTGATCGGCTTTGGCGTTTCGGCTTGTCTGATGGCGGCATTTAAGGCCTATACGCTGTGGGTGCCAAAGGAACGACTGCCGCTGATCAACGGCTTTCAAATGTCGGCCGGCGGCCTTGGCGCACTGGCCGGAACGGTGCCGGTGGAAATGGCGCTGACCATGACTGACTGGCGTGGCCTGTTCCTGGGGCTGGCGGTCGTTACCGTCGCGGCTGCGGCATTTATCTTTTTCACCGTTCCGAAACGAGACGAAGCGGAAGCGAAAGCCCGCAGCGGTGGCCTGGGCCCACAAATTCGTGGTATCGGCGAAATCTTCACCAGCCCGGTGTTTTGGTGGATCGCGCCCTTGACGGTGGCTTCGCAATCGACGTTTCTGGCCATCCAGAGCCTGTGGACCGGGCCGTGGCTCGCCGATGTCGGCGGCCTTGATCGCGACGGCGTCGCCCGTCACCTGATGATGATTGCCATCGCCATGATCGCAGGCTTTCTTTCCACCGGCATTATCGCCGACCGGCTGCGCCATTGGGGTGTGAAACCGGTCAGCATCGCCATCGGCGGCATGGGGCTGTTCATGTGCCTGCAGGCCGTCATTGCGATTGGGCTAACAGACAACATTCTCGTCGTCTGGATGGCCTTTGGGTTTTTCGGCACCACCGGCATTCTGCCTTATGCGGTGTTGTCGCAGAAATTCCCCGTCAATCTTGCCGGACGGGTCAACACCGGGCTGAACCTGTTGGCCTTTGTCGGTGCGTTTTCCGCCCAATGGATGATCGGGGTGATCATCGAACAATGGCCGCTGATGGCCGATGGCCGTTATCATCCAGACGGTTATCAGGCCGCCTTTCTGACTCTGTTGGCGGTGCAGGTGGCAACGATGGCGTGGCTGGTGATCGACCGCAAAGGCCACAAAGCGTTTTCCAAATTGTAAAGGGGCCACGCTTTCGCTATAACCGGCGCTTCTTAACTCAGCCTGGAGCCAGTGATGATTCCCCGCTATAGCCGCCCCGAGATGACCGCCATCTGGGACCCCGCGAATAAATTCCGCATCTGGTTCGAGATCGAAGCCCATGCCTGCGACGCACAGGCCAATCTGGGCGTTATCCCCAAGGACGCCGCCAAGGCAGTCTGGGAAAAAGGCGACAAGCCGTACACCGACGAACGCATCGAGCGCATCAACGAGATCGAACGCGAGACCCATCACGATGTTATCGCGTTCCTGACCGAGCTTTCCGAGCACATTGGCGACGAGTCCCGGTTCGTGCATCAAGGCATGACCTCGTCTGATGTTCTCGATACCTGCCTAGCTGTACAAATGACCCAGGCCGCCGACATAATTATTGCCGATCTGGATACCCTGCTCGAGGTTCTGGAACGTCGCGCCCAAGAACACAAGAACGATGTCTGCATCGGTCGCAGCCACGGCATCCATGCCGAGCCGACGACCTTTGGCGTCAAACTGGCCGGGCATTACGCCGAATTCAAGCGCAACCGAGACCGCATGGTTCAGGCGCGCGCCGAAACCGCCACCTGCGCCATATCGGGCGCCATTGGCTCGTTCGCCAATATCGATCCCCAGGTCGAAGAATACGTTGCCGACAAACTGGGGCTGAGCCCGGAACCGGTCTCGACCCAGGTCATTCCGCGCGACCGTCATGCCGCCTATTTCGCAACAATGGGGGTTATCGCCGGTGGTATCGAGCGTCTGGCGACCGAAATCCGTCACTTGCAGCGTTCGGAAGTGCGCGAGGCGCAGGAATACTTCGCCCCCGGCCAAAAGGGCTCGAGCGCCATGCCGCACAAGCGCAACCCGATCCTGTCGGAAAACCTGACCGGTCTGGCCCGCATCGTTCGCGCCGCCGTTGTTCCGGCCATGGAAAATATCACCCTGTGGCACGAACGCGATATCTCGCATTCATCGGTCGAGCGCATGTTCGGCCCGGACGCGACGGTGACCCTGGATTTTGCCCTGAAACGCCTGACCGGAATGATCGACAAGATGGTCGTCTATCCGAAGGCGATGATGGAAAATCTGATGCAGTTTGGCGGCCTGCACGATTCCCAACGGGTCCTGCTGACCCTGACCCAACATGGCGTCAGCCGCGAAGACAGCTACAAGATCGTGCAACGCAACGCTATGAAGGTGTGGCGCAGTTATGGCATTGATCCGGATGACCCGAACGGCACCATCAAGCAGCAGCCCGAAGATCTAGAAGCCGCGAAACAGGAAAGCCGTTTCTTCTATTACCTGTCGGGCGACGATGAAGTGACGACGGCGCTTGGCGATGCGGGATTGAAAGATCTGTTCGCAGGATCGTCAACGGCATTCCACACGCGCAACGTCGACGCCATCTTCACGCGGGTGTTTGGGTAGTCCTCAGATAAAGGATTAGTCGCCGACGCGTCCGTGGTCACCGCCTAGCGGTTTAGGATAATCTGACATGATTTCTTCCTGCGCGACGCTCTGCAGGCGAATGATTTCCTGACGAATCTCGTCGGCATCAATATCGGCACCACGTTCGCTAAAGGTCGAAGATACCTTGCGCACGACATCCTCGTAGCCGGGTTCTTCCATGTCCGATGCGACGACCTCTTTAATGAAAACCTCGGTCTCGGTCTGGGTCATGCCAAGCTTTTCTGCGGCCCACAAAGCCACCAGTTTGTCCCGACGGGCTTGAATCTTGAAGGTCTTTTCTGAATCGAGCTTGTATCTTGCTTCCTCGCCCGCTTCGCGCATTTTAAAAATATCAGACATTATAATATTCACCTCTAGGGATTGTTTGCTCGCCACAGAATACGAGTCATGACGACGTTTCGCAACGGCTTCCCTCAATATATAGTCATCTGATGTGCACATTGGTAATCCTGCGCAATCCTGGGGCCGAATGGCCATTGATCGTAGCGGCCAACCGCGATGAAATGCTCGACCGCCCGTCCGCCCCACCGGCTCGGCACTGGCCCGACCGCGATCATCTGCGAGCCGGGCTGGACGAACTGGCCGGGGGCACATGGTTAGGCGTCAATGATTACGGTCTTATGGCAGGTGTTCTCAACCGAACCGGCACTCTGGGCTCTGATCCGAACCTGCGCAGCCGTGGCGAATTGCCGCTGGAAGCCCTTGGTCATGCGGAAGCGACCGAGGCCGCCCGCGCCCTGGCCGATCTGGACCCCGCAGCGTACAGGCCGTTCAATCTTGTCGTCGCCGACGGACGGGATGCGTTCTGGATCACCTCGATCAATGAATGGGGCGAGCCCGCCATGCGCGTCGAAATGGTGCCGACGGGACTGTCCATGCTGACCGACCGCGAACTGAACGACCAGACATCCGGGCGAATCGCCAACAATCTTTCGAAATTCAAGGCGGCCGCCGTGCCCGACCCGGCAACAGGCAATTGGCGTGACTGGCAAATGCTGCTGGCGGACAAGACTGTCACCAGTGACGCACGGGAAGCCATGAACATCCACATGGACACCGGTTTCGCCACCGTTTCGTCGTCTCTGATCGCTCTTCCTGCCCCGGAATTGACCGATATCTCGCCTGTCTGGCTGTTCGCTGACGGCTCTCCTGACAAGGCTTCATTCCAGCCGGTCGATTAAGTTGTCTTAGCTTGGGACTCCTGCTATATCAGCCCTTCAAATTGGAAGCACATCCCATGGCAAAACGCAGACAAATTTTCGAAGGTGAAGCGAAGGTCATCTTCGAAGGCCCGGAACCGGGCACTCTGGTTCAGCATTTCAAGGACGATGCCAGCGCCTTCAATTCCCGCAAAAAGGGGACCATCACCGGCAAGGGCGTCATCAACAACCGGATTTCCGAACACCTGATGACCAAGTTGGGTGGCATCGGCATCCCGACCCATTTCATGCGTCGCCTGAACATGCGCGAGCAGCTGATCCGCGAAGTCGAGATTATCCCCATCGAAGTGATGGTCCGCAACGTCGTTGCCGGTTCGCTGGCCGAACGTTTCAACCTGACCGAAGGTGCCGTTCTGCCGCGTTCGATCATCGAGTATTACTATAAGGCTGGTGATCTGAACGACCCCATGGTCAACGAAGAACACGTCACCGCATTCGGCTGGGCCAGCCCTCAGGAACTGGACGAAATCATGAGCATGACATTGCGCATCAATGATTTCCTCAGCGGTTTCTTCCTTGGCGTCGGCATCAAGCTGGTCGATATCCGGCTGGAATTCGGCCGCCTGTGGGAAGAAGATCAGATGCGCATCGTGCTGGCCGATGAAATCAGCCCTGACAGCTGTCGTTTCTGGGATGCAGAAACCAATGAAATTCTGGACCGGGACCGTTTCAGCCGCGACCTGGGCGGCATCGCCGAAGCTTACCAAGAAGTCGCCAGACGGTTGGGAATCCTGCCGGAAAGCGCCCCCTATGACATTCAGGGGCCCCAAATTGTGCAATGAGGATCATTCGATGAAGGCCATGATACACGTTACCCTGAAGCCCGGAGTCCTAGACCCGCAAGGCAAGGCCGTTCAGCACGCCCTTGGCTCGCTCGGGTTCAATGGCGTCGACGAGGTTCGCCAGGGTAAATACATCGAGATTGATCTGGACGAAAGCGACGCCACCAAGGCCGAAGCCCAGGTTGAGGACATGTGCAAACAGCTGTTGTCCAACACCGTCATTGAAGACTATTCCATCGAAATCGCGGACTGAGACCTGATAAAGTGCACGCATCCGTCATCGTATTCCCCGGTTCCAACTGTGATCGCGACGTTCAGGTCGCCTTGCAGCAGAGTCTGGGATCATCCCCCGACATGGTCTGGCACGGCCTGACCGAATTGCCAAAGACCGACCTGATTGTCGTTCCGGGTGGTTTTTCCTATGGCGATTACCTGCGATCAGGTGCCATGGCGGCGCATTCACCAATCATGCGCGAAGTCGTCAAACGCGCCAATGACGGGGTGCCGGTGCTGGGCATCTGCAACGGCTTCCAGATTTTATGTGAGTCCGGCCTGCTGCCGGGCATCCTGATGCGCAACGCCGATTTGAAGTTCATCTGCCGCGATGTCCATTTAAAGGTCGAGCGCAACGACACCCTATTCACCGGCGATTACAGCGAAGGCCAGATCATCCGGGTCCCCATCGCCCACCACGATGGCAATTTCGAGACTGACGAGGACACCTGGAAACGTATCGAAGGCGAGGGCCAGGTTGCCTTCCGTTATTGCGATGCCGACGGCAATGTCACAGACGACGCCAATCCCAACGGATCGCAGGCCAACATCGCCGGCATCTATAATGAACAACGCACGGTGCTGGGCCTGATGCCGCATCCGGAACGGCTGGTCGAGGATTTACAGGGCGGCACAGACGGCAAACCGATGTTCGACGGGTTGGTCAAGGCGTTGGCAGCATGAGCGAAATCAACTCTGAAATTACCCCGGAAATTGTCGCCAGCCACGGCTTGAGCGAAAGCGAGTACGAAGAAGTACTGTCGATCATGGGGCGCGAGCCGAACCTGACCGAACTTGGCATTTTTTCGGTTATGTGGTCGGAACACTGTTCGTATAAGTCGTCGAAAAAATGGCTAAAGACCCTGCCGACGGAAGCCCCGTGGGTAATCTGTGGGCCGGGCGAGAACGCCGGCATTATCGACATCGGCGACAACGACGCCATTATTTTCAAGATGGAAAGCCACAACCACCCATCGTTCATCGAACCCTATCAGGGGGCTACGACCGGCGTTGGCGGCATCATGCGCGACGTTTTCACCATGGGCGCGCGGCCCATCGCCAACCTGAACGCGTTGCGTTTCGGCAGGCCCGATCATCCGAAGACCAAACACCTTGTATCGGGCGTCGTCGCCGGTATCGCCGGATACGGCAACTGCATGGGCGTGCCGACCGTTGGCGGCGAATGCGAATTCCATGCATCGTACGACGGCAACATTCTGGTCAACGCCATGACCGTCGGACTGGCGCCGGCTGATAACATTTTCTATTCCGCCGCCGCCGGTATCGGCAATCCTGTCGTTTACGTGGGATCGAAAACCGGACGCGACGGCATCCACGGCGCGACCATGGCCTCGACCGAATTTTCCGAAGATTCCGAAGCCAAACGCCCGACCGTTCAAGTCGGCGACCCGTTCACCGAAAAGCTGCTGCTCGAGGCGTGCCTTGAGCTGATGGCGACGGATGCCATCGTCGGCATTCAGGACATGGGGGCTGCGGGCCTGACGTCATCAAGCTTCGAAATGGCATCGAAGGGCGGCGTCGGCATTGAAATGGATCTGGACGCAGTACCACAGCGCGAAGTGGGCATGACGGCTTACGAAATGATGCTGTCGGAAAGCCAGGAACGCATGCTGATGGTTCTGAAACCCGGACGCGAGGACGAGGCCCGCGCCATTTTCGAGAAATGGGAACTGGATTTCGCTGTCGTCGGCGTGTTGACCGACACCAAACACATGGTGCTGAAGCACAAGGGTAATATTGTTGCCGATCTGCCCATCGATCCACTGGCTGAGGCCTCGCCGGAATACGACAGGCCGTGGGTTGAAACGCCAAAGTCCGATGTGATTTCTCCCGACGATGTTGAGCCCCCTGCTGACATTATGGTGGCCCTAAAAACACTGGTCGCCAGCCCTGACTTGGCTTCAAAACGCTGGATCTGGGAACAGTACGACCACATGGTGATGGCCGACACGGTGGCGCGCCCCGGCGGAGATGCTGCCATCGTCCGCGTTCACGGAACCACCAAGGCCATCGCCGCGACATCCGACTGCACGCCGCGTTATTGCTTCGCTGATCCGGTACAGGGCGGCAGGCAGGTCGTTGCCGAAGCATGGCGCAACCTGACAGCCGTCGGTGCGACGCCTATGGCAGTCACCGACAATATGAATTTCGGCAACCCGGAACGCCCCGAGATCATGGGCCAGTTCGTCGGCTGCGTGCAGGGTATCGGCGAGGCTTGTACGGCGCTCGACTTCCCGGTCGTATCGGGCAATGTCTCGCTATACAACGAAACCAATGGCACCGGCATTCTGCCGACCCCGACCATCGGCGGTGTTGGGCTGATGGCCGATGTGCACAAGCGCGCCTCTCTCGCCTTCACCGACGATGGGGCCGACATCGTCGTTATCGGCGAGACCAAGGGGCACCTGGGTCAGTCGCTTTATCTGCGCGATCTAGAAGGGCGTGAAGAAGGCGCACCGCCGCCCGTCGATCTTGCCACCGAGCGCAAAAACGGCGATTTCGTCCGTGGCCTGATCGAAGCCGGACGCATCACCACCTGCCATGATATTTCCGGCGGCGGGCTGGCCGTCGCATTGGCCGAAATGGCGATGGCCGGTGGCATCGGTGCCGACGTTTCTACACCCGAAGGATCCCCTGCCCTGCACGCCTGGTTGTTTGGCGAAGATCAGGGGCGCTACATTATTGCAACAAACGACGGCGATGCCGTGCTTGCCGATGCCGCCAAGGGCGGTTTGACGGCAGAAAAAATCGGTGTGACCGGTGGCCAAGCATTGACTGTTGCTGGTGCAGGGACCATATCGGTGACAGACTTGGCCGAAGGCCATCAGAACTGGCTGCCTGATTACATGTCAGCCCCTTGATTTAATTAAATAATTAATCCCTAAGGATATAAAACATGGCAATGGTTCAAACCGACATCGAGAAGATGATCAAGGAAGCCCTGCCCGACGCAGAAATCGTGATCGAAGACTTGCGTGGCGATGGCGATCATTATTCGGCGCGTGTTACATCAAGCGCATTCGAAGGCAAGACCCGGGTCCAGCAACACCAGATGGTTTACGACGCCTTGCAGGGGAAAATGGGCGGCGAACTGCACGCCTTGGCCCTGCAGACGGACGTTCCCAACACTTAAATAAAAAGAGGATATTGAAGATGAGCGACTCCCCCGTAAACGACCGCATCCAGAGCGAAATCAGCGACACCGATGTCGTCCTGTTCATGAAGGGTACCCCGATGTTCCCGCAGTGCGGATTTTCTGCCGCTGTCGTCGGCGCCCTGTCGCAGATGCAAGTCAAGTTCAAGGGCATCAACGTGCTCGATGACATGGAAATCCGCGAAGGCGTCAAAGCGTTCTCGAACTGGCCGACGATCCCACAGCTTTACGTAAAAGGTGAATTCGTCGGTGGCTGCGACATTATCAAGGAAATGTACGAAGCCGGTGAACTGCAAAAAATGTTCGACGACAAGGGCGTCGAATATAGCAGTTAACCCCGCCATGCAGCTGTCTCACCGGATAGCACTTATTATCCTGCCGGTATTGTTGCTGGCATCTTCGTTCGTACTCAGTCATCACGCAGGCCCCCAGTGGTTATGGTCCAATTTGGACCCAGACTACTGGTACCTGTTTGACTCATTGAACATGGTCAATCTTCAATGGCCACAGCACATCGCCCACCCCGGCACCACCACCCAGTGGATAGGGGCCATCATCATCAAGACGATGCATCCTTTCGATGCGACGGAACATATCAACCGGCTGGTTCTTGCTAATCCAGAGTTTTATTTTCTGGCGATCAGCCGCGTGCTGATTTTTATCAATGCCATCGCACTGGGCGTCGTCGGCGTCGCCGGATATCTGACGTTCAGGGACTTGACCGCGGCCCTGCTGGTTCAAACAGGTCCTTTCCTGTCGCAATTGATCATGAAGCACAGTTTCCACGTATCTCCGGAACCACTGCTGATAACCACCATGCTGGTGCTGGCCGCCGTGACACTGGTGGCCCTTCGCCCGGGCCAAATGGACAATCACCGGACCCGGTATGTCATTGCCTTCGCCGTCATCGCCGGTTTCGGCATGGCCAGCAAGGTCAGTTCCGCTGGTATGTACCTGCTGCCGTTGTTTCTGCTCGGCAATTTGCGATCTATCGTTCTTTACGGCTTCTACACGGTTTTGTTCACTGTAATTTTCACACTGCCCGCAGCCGGGTCCTACGGGGAAATATTCGACTGGCTCGGCTCCATTGCCATCGGCAGCGGTTATTTCGGTCAGGGTGAACAGACAATTATTGATTGGAGCTCCTATCCGGGACAGCTTCTCAAGACCACCAGCCGCCCTGTCTTTTTCGTCGTTCTGCTGGTTTCCCTGGGGCTGTTGTTAGCCACGCGCAAGTCTGATAAATGCAGCCCGGACACGCTGCCCCAAGCACGCCTGGCGCTGGCCGGGTTGTGTCTGGCACTGATCGTCGAAGCCTTATTGGTCGCTAAACACCCGACCGGGCGTTACATGATTCCGGCCTTGACATCTGCTGCGTTGGGCATGGCGCTGATATATCATCTGTCCATCGGCCTGACTCGGGCGGGCAGCGTGACCCGTAACAGGGTGCGCATCGGATTCACCATATTCCTGCTGGTGCTGGCCGGGGCGCAAGTGAAGACCTTCATGAAACTGGACCGTGGGTTCATTGAGCGTACATCCATTGCCGCAGGCTTTGATGAAGCGCCCTTTCAATCCTGTGCCCGGATATACTTCTGGCCAGCGTCCAACCCGCTTTACGCGCTTTATATGGGCAGCTGGAACACGGACGGATCATTGGCTGAAACCCTGGACAAACTATACATGGAAAAGGGTGTCTTCTTCGGCACAGAAGACGGCAAGATCAACCGCTGGACCCACACCGTATCGCCCGATCACCTGATACAGGAATATCCCTGCATAATGGCGCGCGGCGAGAGGGCGCTGTATATCGGCGAGGAGGCGCCCTTCTATGATATCTCTCTACCAGACGAAGTCTTTTCGGCAAGATTGAAGAGGGACATCTGCCATCCGGGAGAAGAAGTCATCTTCACCTGGGGCATCGACTGCAAGGGCAAGATGTTTTAGCGCACAAAAAAGGGCCGCTCCGAAGAGCAGCCCTTTTTCTTTGTCGTTATCGCGTCGTTTAACGCGAATAGAATTCGATGACCAGATTGGGTTCCATCTGCACCGGATAGGGCACATCGGCCAGCATCGGCTGACGGACATAGGTGCCCTTCATCTTCTTCAGATCAACGTCCATGTAATCAGGCAAGTCGCGTTCCGGGGAAACAACGGCTTCCATGACCATCGGAATGTCGCGGGACTTTTCGCGAACTTCGATGACGTCGCCATCCTTGACCAGATAGGACGGGATATTGACCTTCTTGCCGTTGACCCGAACGTGTCCGTGGTTGACGAACTGACGGGCGGCGAAAACGGTAGGCACTAATTTCATGCGGTAGACGACGGCGTCGAGACGACGTTCCAGAATACCAATCAGGTTTTCCGACGTATCACCACGACGGCGAACCGCTTCCTTGTAGTAACGACGAAACTGCTTTTCGGTGATGTTGCCGTAGTAGCCCTTGAGCTTCTGCTTGGCCATCAGCTGAACGCCGTAATCGGATTCTTTGCGACGGCGCTGGCCGTGCTGTCCGGGGCGGCTGTCGCGCGCGTTAATGGGGCTTTTCGGACGACCCCACAGGTTGACGCCAAGGCGTCGATTGATCTTGTACTTTGACTGCGTACGTTTACTCATTTTCTCGTTTCCAATCACTCGTTAACCGGTTTGTTTTTGTCCCAATAGCTTACGTGCGCCCTGTAACTTATGGACGCTCCGGGCGGAGCCTTTTTGGCTCTCATTCTTGGGAGTGCGGGGAATATAGGGAATAGTGGGCAAAACGCAAGCGGAAAGCTTCTATCAAACTTCCTGAAGTTCCGTATCCCAATACAGGAAATCGCGCCAACTTTCGTGCAGGTGATTGGGCGGGAAGGAACGGCCACATTCCTGTAGCTCATAAGCACTCGGCGGATGTGGGTGACGCAGCGGATAAATACCCGATTCCTTGGGCAGACGGTTGCTTTTGTGAAGGTTACACGGCCCGCATGCCGTCACCACGTTTTCCCACAACGTCGTGCCGCCCTTCGAGCGCGGAATGACATGGTCAAAGGTCAAATCCTCGGTCGGAAAGCCAATGCCACAATATTGACAGGTAAAGCCGTCGCGCAGGAACACGTTAAACCGGGTAAACGCCGGACGCCGGGTCATCGGCACATAGTCCTTCAGCGCAATAACGCTGGGCAGGCGCATATCGAAACTGGGGGAATGGACGGCGCGGTCGTATTCCGAGACCACATTGACGCGGTTCATGAACACCGACTTGATGCTGTCTTGCCATGACCACAGCGACAGGGGGAAGTAACTCAACGGCCGGAAGTCGGCGTTAAGAACCAGGGCCGGGAACCTCTCAAGCGCAGCAGACACCTCGTATCTCCCCCAAATCTTGGAAAAAGCATACTATATGTGGTGTGGGATGCAACAGTTCAGGCGCGATCTATGGTTCGGCATGCCCATGCCAGCAGGGTTGTTTTCCGACACCGATCTGCAACAATGGAGGGATGATGTGGAAAAGGATGAAAATGAAACGGTTGCTGTCTGGCCTGACCACTGTTGTTGTCATGGTCGGCATCGTCACCGCATGCGCCGAGCAAGATTCCAGTGGCCTGAGCGATGACGAGGTCGCCCGTTATTCCCGGCAGCTTACGGAAGCCCTGAACAACAGGGACAATGCGGCAATGGAAACCATTCTATACAGTGTCTTTCGCCGAACCACAGGCCTGACTCCGGATCAGGAGAATCCGCCAGGCATCAGCGAAACGGCATGGCACATCATCTTATGCCGGAATCAGAAGGCGTTGGGACGGATCATTACGGAAGAGCAATTCGAAGCCATGAGAGACCGGTTCCGATTTGGCGCCATGATCGCACTTAGCGTTTCAGATTATGCCGAAAATACAGAGAAGGTCATCCAATGCGGCGAGAAGTCCTCCGACCCCTACAGCATCCACATGAAACGTGCCGTCGACTGGGTGAACGGCTGGAAGACCGCGAGCGGCGAACAACTTTACAAGGAAGCGCTAGAATACAGGGACAAAAAGAAGGAATGGAAATTTTACGAATTACTCGAAAATTATCTTCTCCATGAGGCGGAGGATAAAGTATACAAGCCGGCCTTGTACGATCGGGTGCAACGGGCGTTCCAAGAAAACGATACCTCTTATGGCTTAATTTATCTTGGCAGTTTAGCCGATGACGATTACCTCCCGGCGCAATTGGAAATAGCCCGAAGATTCCGCTTAGGTGATGGGTTCGAGCAAAGCAATGCCAAAGCGGTTTATTGGCTGCAAAGGGCCCAGTCCTTGGAAAACAGGCAGGAGATCCAAGATAGGCTGGATCTCCTGCTGGCCAAGTTGTTGAAGAGTGAACACAGATCGATCGAAACGTGGATTAAATATAATATCTCACCGACCCGCTAAGGAGGGAAGTTCCTATTTTTTAACGCTTCTGCTTGTTTTTTTGACAGGCTTCCAGACGTCGTTCCAGTTCCCCGGCGACGTCATAGAGTTTTCCCATCTCTGCTTCATTTTTCTTGATTTTATCTCTGTCTGTAGCGTTTTCCTTTTTCAAAGCCCTGATTTTCTCACGCTTGGTAACTTCTCCAAGACCACGTCTGATTTTGACCTTTGAGTACCCGTACGTTAATTGCTCGATTTTCTTGTTCAAGTACTGACCAAGAGGATCGGGAGCGTTCCTGAATCGATCCATATCGTTTTCAGAAAAAAACTCTTCCGGTCTTTTGGAACGGATCACTTCGATTTCGCGCAGTCTTTCCGCGATTTTGTCGTAGAGCTTAACATTCTCATCATGCAGGGCGTCGTGCTGATCCCACACCTTTTCCAGCTCCTCGCTAATGTCCTGACACTTATCCTCATTCGGCTTTGGCTCGTCTGGCTTTTTTGGCGGCTCGTCTGGATCTGGCTTCGGCTCATCTGGCTCGTCCGGTTCCGGGCCGTCGCCAAATGGACGTTTCTTCATCTTCGCGATCTCCGGTGTGATCAGGCGATCAAGTGTTGTCGCCGTCTCACCACCCGGCCTCATCCAGCCATCAACCTTCAGACCTGCCGACTTCTGAAAGTCTAGCAGACCGGAAAGCAAGGATGAGTCGGCCCGACCATCGGGTTTTTGCGCCTTGGCCGCGGGATAGTGTCCGGCCCATGACAGGGCACGCTTCGCCGCCTTGACGTCGGACTCACGATTATCCTGACCATCGCCAAGGGCAGCATTGAGGCCGAAAGATCGGGGGAATGACAGGCGCGGTTTGCTACGATGAGCTGTCGTCGGCTTTTGCCGCGTCATCTGCGCCAGTTGCGCAGCAATGCGGCTGGCCGTCGGCCCGCCCGGTTTCATAACACCATCGCGCCGGAGGCCGTTGTCGGCCTGAAATTTCTCCAGCGCATCGAACATCGGTTCATCGGGATATTGGGTAATGCCGAATTTCGGCGGCTTGTAATAACCAATCTTGTTGAGTGCCGTTTTGGTCCGGAATGTGTCGTCCAGATCAACGTTATAGGTTCGACCGATGGTCGATAATAGTTTCAGTATGGGTTGCATAATTATTTCTCCTGTTAAGCAAAGGGGATGGTTCCCGATAACGCACAATGCGCCATCCGGTTAGGGTGGTTCTGATGGTGATAGAGAGTCGCGTTCGTGCGTCTGGATTGCCCGGGGTATCAATCCACAGGCAGGTCGGGGCTTTGTTTAGGGCGAAGCGAACGCTTCAATTGACTTAAACGAGTGTGGCGTTAGCCCAGCACCCGCTTGAGAAATTCCTGCCCCAGACGAATGCATTCTTCGTCAATACCGTGGGGCAGGCCGGGGCGGATGTGATGTTCAACAGTGACGCCTGCGGCTTCCAACCCGGCAACGGCATCAGGCAGGGCCGCGACCGGCAACACCGGGTCGGCATCGCCATGGGTCAATAACACCGGCGGGCGACTGGCGATTTCCTGTTTCAGGGTTTCGGCATCGGTCAACATGCCCGAATAGCCGATAATACCGGCCAACGGGGTCTTGCGGCGAAGCCCCACATGCAGCGACATCATGGTGCCCTGGGAAAAGCCGATCAGCACCAGTTTATCTTCCGACAGTCCCGTTTCCGCCAGCATATCATCGATAAACCGATCAAGGATCGGGGCCGCACCCAGCACCCCGTCGCGGCGCGCCGTTTCGCTGAAGTCCTGCAGGCTGAACCATTGATGACCGACCGGTGCCATATCGAAGGCAAAGGGCGCGTTCGGCGATATGAACAGGGCATCGGGCAAGGTCTTCTGGAAATACGGGGCCAGACCGATCAGGTCGTTGCCATCGGCCCCGACACCATGCAGCAGGATGACAAGTTGCTTGGGGTCTGTACCAGAGGCCGGTTCCAGCCGGGGTCCGGTGAGTACAGGAAGATCGGACATGAATTCTCCTTAGGCAATGTTGTGCCTCATTGCTTATCGAAACTCCGTGCTATTGTCACGCCATGTCTGATGAAACTGTCACCCGATTCGCCCCGTCACCAACGGGGTTGCTGCATCTGGGTCATGCTTTTTCGGCCCTGTTTGCGGCCCGCAATGGCGATCGGTTGCTGTTGCGCATGGAAGACATCGACGGCGGACGCTGCCGGGCTGAATTCGAAGACGCCATTCACGAAGACCTCAACTGGCTGGGGCTCGAATGGGAACAGCCGGTGCGCCGTCAATCCGAACACATGGATGATTACTCAGCCGCGCTCGGGCAACTGGACGGCATCGGGCTGTTATATCCGTGCTTTTGTACCCGCAAGGAAATCGCCACTGAAATCGCCGCCGCCGCACATGCCCCTCACCCAAATGACGGGCCCGACGGTCCATTGTATCCAGGCATCTGCCAGAACCTGTCTGCGGACGAGCGCACACAACGTAAAGATAACGGCGAGGCCTTTGCCCTGCGTCTGAACATGAAGAAAGCGCTGACCCAAATCACAGCCCCCCTTCATTGGCATGATCGCGAAGCCGGAAAAACAACGGCGACACCCGAGATTTTTGGCGATGTGGTGCTGGCCCGAAAGGACACGCCGACCAGTTATCACCTGGCGGTCACCGTCGATGACGCCTTGCAGGGTGTCACGCTGGTGACGCGGGGTCTTGACCTGATGCCGTCAAGCCATGTTCACCGACTGTTGCAGGAATTGCTCGGGTTGCCGACGCCGAAATATCACCACCACCGCCTGTTGACCAGCGACGCCGGTCAACGGCTTGCAAAGCGCGACAAGTCCCTCACTCTCCGCGCCCTCAGACAAGCGGGGAAATCGCCCGACGAGGTGCGGAAAATGGCCGGAATTGACTCTCCATAAAGGCTGCCCTAGCGTTAAGACTATGAAAATAAACGCCCGCAAAGTCGCCCCGGACGTCTATGCCATCACCTTCGATGACACCGAAGTGGTCTTCGAAGGCGGTGATATAAAGACACTGTTGCTGGAAGTGATGAAGCTTCTGGCACCCGGTGGTTCGACCAAAAAAGCGTCCGAACAGAACAAGGAATTCCTGCGCCACATCAAAAACGCCAACGATGTCGGTATTCAAAAACTGTTATTGCTGGCCAAGCACGAAGACCTGCTGGTGCTGTTGAAAAAAGCCGAGGACGACCAGCTTGTGCAGGACAAGTTCTATAACAACATGAGCGAGACCAACCGCAAGATGTTCGTCGAGGACCTGAACTATCAGTTCCAGGGCGACCTGCCGTCCGGGCGCGAGAACGACTCTTTCAAACGGCTGATTGCGATGGCAAAGGAGCTGGAGGCTGACGGCTCGCTGGTTTATGAAAACGTCGCCAGCCGTTGATGCCCTTTCCTGATAGCCCTTAAGCGACCCGAAAGACCCTTTTTTCCGCCGGTGCCCGGGTGCGATCACGTGAACCGCGAACATAGGCGCGTTCACAATGGTGCTGGCAATAGGGCTTGCCTTCGACCACCTGTTCGCCACAAAAACGGAAATCATCTTCACCCGGTTCGCCATCCGGCCAGTTGCACATGCCGGTGGTGAGCATTTCCATGGTGATGATTTTACCCGACGGCGGCGGCGGTGCGGTGCGGGTCGGTTTTGGGGTGACACGTGCGATACGCGGCTTCGGATTGGACGAAATCGGCGACTGACGTTTCGGCAGGCCAAGGCGGTGAACCTTGCCAACAACGGCGTTCTTGGTAATGCCAAGACGACGACCGATCTCAAGGGTCGGCAATCCTTCGGCCCAAAGAGCCATCAGTGTCTTAACGTGATCGGGTGTCCATTCAAAAGCCATGTTTTCTTTCAGTCGCGAAACCGGTAAAAGCCTTGTGTTCCGCGGTACTGCCCCCTCTATAAATGTCTAAAACGTGCGCCATTGCTTGAAGATGTTTTACTCTATATGCCGCTGAATATCCACCCCCCTACTATATGTAGCTGAAAACCCAAGATA
Organism: Rhodospirillaceae bacterium; assembly: GCA_018671895.1. Taxonomy (GTDB): domain Bacteria; phylum Pseudomonadota; class Alphaproteobacteria; order Rhodospirillales; family JABHCV01; genus JABHGV01. The sequence goes on from JABHGV010000080.1 coordinate 17,707, forward strand.
TTGTGGAAACTATCCACAAAAAACACCCGATAAGACCATTTTATCCACCGTGCGACGCCATCCGGGGCGTTTGTTCGCATCTGCACAAAAAACATTCCCCCCACCCATCTGCGCTGGCTATACTTTCGCCGAAGCGGTCTCGGGGAGAATTCTTTAATGACGAAAAAAGACCTGAACGACTGGACCAAAAAGGCCACGGACGAGATGAAGGGACGCTCGCCCGACGATCTTGTCTGGCAGACGCCGGAAGGCATTGCGGTCAAGCCGCTGTACACGGCCGCCGATCTGGAGGGTATGGAAGCCACAAACAGCCTGCCCGGTTTCGCGCCTTATCTGCGCGGTCCGCGCGCCACCATGTATGCCGGACGCCCTTGGACAATCCGTCAGTACGCCGGGTTCTCAACCGCCGAAGAGTCCAACAAGTTCTATCGCGACAATCTGGCCGCCGGGCAAAAGGGCCTGTCGGTGGCCTTCGATCTGGCCACCCATCGGGGTTATGATTCTGATCATCCGCGCGTCACCGGCGATGTCGGCAAGGCCGGGGTCGCCATTGATTCCGTCGAGGATATGAAAATCCTGTTCGATGGCATTCCATTGGGTGAGATCAGCGTGTCCATGACTATGAACGGCGCGGTGTTGCCGGTGCTCGCCTGTTTCATCGTCGCCGGTGAAGAACAAGGCGTGGCGACGAAAGACCTCGCCGGCACCATCCAGAACGACATTCTGAAAGAGTTCATGGTGCGCAACACCTATATCTATCCGCCCGAACCATCCATGCGCATCGTCGCCGACATCATCGCCCACACGACCGAGCACATGCCCAAGTACAACTCGGTTTCCATTTCTGGCTATCATATGCAAGAAGCCGGGGCGACGGCGGTACAGGAACTGGCCTATACCCTGGCCGACGGGAAAGAGTATGTCCGCGCCGCCGTGAGCCGGGGCCTGGACGTCGATGCCTTTGCGCCGCGCCTCAGTTTCTTCTTCGCCATTGGCATGAACTTTTTTATGGAGGTCGCCAAGCTGCGCGCCGCGCGCCAGTTGTGGGCGGAACTGATGGACGAATTCTCGCCCACCGATCCGCGCTCATCCATGCTGCGCACCCATTGCCAGACGTCCGGCGTGTCGCTGACGGAAAAGGACCCCTACAACAATGTCGTGCGCACCACCATCGAGGCGTTGGCCGCCGTGCTGGGCGGCACCCAGAGCCTGCACACCAATTCACTGGACGAGGCAATCGCCCTGCCGACTCCGTTTTCTGCCCGCATCGCACGCAACACGCAACTGGTGATCGCCGAGGAAACCGGTATCCCCAATGTCATCGATCCGCTGGGCGGCAGTTATTATGTCGAAAGCCTGACCGCCTCGCTGGTGGCTGAGGCAAAGAAACTGATTGAAGAGGTCGAAGACATGGGCGGCATGACCCGTGCTGTCGAGGACGGATTGCCGAAACTGCGCATCGAGGAATCCGCCGCCCGAAAACAGGCCCGCATCGACCGTGCTGAGGAAACCGTGGTCGGCGTCAACAAATACACGCTGGACGATGAAGCCGACATCGACACATTGGAAGTCGATAACGATGCCGTCCGCGAATTACAAATCGCGCGCCTGAATAACATCCGCGACAGCCGCGATGCAGATGCCTGCTCTGCTGCACTGGATGCCCTGACCGAAGGCGCAAAAGGCAACGATGCCAATCTGCTGGCCCTCGCCGTCGATGCGGCCCGTGCGCGCGCCACGGTCGGTGAAATTTCCGATGCCCTGGAAAGCGTCTATGGCCGCCACCAGGCCACCGCGCAATCAATCTCGGGCGTGTACGGCGCGGCCTATGGCGATGACGAAGATTTCGCCGCCATCCGCAAGCGGGTCGAAGGTTTCGCCAACGCCCATGGCCGCCGCCCGCGCATGCTGGTCACCAAGATGGGACAGGACGGACACGACCGCGGCGCCAAGATTATCGCCACGGCGTTTGCCGATATCGGCTTCGATATTGATTTGGGTGCCATGTTCCAGACCCCGACCGAGGTCGCCCGCGAAGCGCTGGAAAACGATGTCCATCTGGTCGGTATCTCGACCCAGGCCGGCGGTCACAAGACACTGGTTCCCGAACTCATCAAGGCGCTCCGGGATCAGGACGCCGGCGATGTTGCGGTTATCTGCGGCGGCGTTATTCCGGCCCGCGATTACGATTTCCTGAAAAGTGCCGGTGTGGCGGGCATCTATGGTCCCGGCAGCCACATCCCGACGGCGGCCGCCGAAATTCTGGACCTGCTCGAAGCCTGACAGCCGGTTAAATCAATACTGATACAACGCCGCTTCGCCGCGTTCCTTCACCGCAGTTACCAGCTCGGGAATGATCTGACGCACGATGGGCATCGCCTCGGCGCGAGTCATGCCCGGCTTCAGGCGCGCATCGTACAGCGTGCGGACCATGATCTTGTCGTTGAGGGGGAGAAAATCGGTGAATCGCACTTTCTCATTCATCACCGATGTCTCGATGATTTCCGAATCCGCATATAGACCGAGAGACTGGGTAAATTCTTCAATGACACACCCCCTCTTCATTAGATCTGACAGGCGTTTCCTGAAAATAATGATAGAATAAAATATTTCTTTTTCTTTGTTTGTTGCCGCTGTCCCAGAACAAAGTCCCCATTTTCTATTTGTCTCCATATAAGGACCGAGCCATTGAGCTCTGTATAACGACTCGATATTTTCTAAATACTCTACGAAAAGATCAACGTTGGCAGTAGCACCATCGCTTTCTTGAACCATACGCATGGGAAGGTCGGTTAACCGCGACAATTCAACCA
>JABHGV010000081.1 GCA_018671895.1 Rhodospirillaceae bacterium
CTGGCCGGTGAAATCAACACCGCCATGCCGGGGCACGTCGTCGAGACTTTGGGAGCCGCACTTCAAGATCGCCAAAATAAAGGGCTGAATGGCGCATCTATCCTGTTGATCGGCGTTGCCTATAAAAAGAACGTCGATGACGTGCGCGAAAGCCCGGCCTTCGTGTTGATCGAACAACTTGAGGCGGCTGGTGCCAGCGTTGATTATCACGACCCGCTGGTGCCCGAGATTCCAATAACACGCGAACACCAGGAACTGGCCGGGCGCGCTTCCGTCGTATTGACGCCAGACGCCATTGATGGGTACGACGCAGTGCTGATTTGCACCGATCACGACGATATAGACTATGGCCAACTGCTGACTTCATCGCGGCTTGTCATCGACACACGCAATGCCGTGGCTGGACTTCCAGAGTCCGCAAATAAAGTCGTCAAGGCCTGATGGGTATCAAATGACAAGTGGTTACAGAGTTGACGTGGACGGGCTGCGAGGCGTCTCGATCATATGTGTCGTCTTATATCACCTGGGACTTGAGAGCTTCGGTGGTGGTTTTGTCGGCGTTGATATTTTTTTTGTTATCAGCGGCTTCGTCATAACCAATCTGATCTACAAACAAGTAAAGAATAACGAGTTCAGTTTTCTGAATTTTTACAGTCGACGCGTTCGCAGACTCCTTCCTGCAATGCTTTTTACCTTGTCGCTCACGTTATGCGTCAGCTTTTTTATTCTCTCACCCCAACACTTTGAAAGAATGGGCGGCACCTTAATCGCATCGCTGTTCGCTGTATCGAATTTTTATTTCATTGGAGAAGTTGGATATTTTGATGTTGGTGTAACTTTTAAACCATTACTCCACACTTGGTCTCTTGGTGTTGAAGAACAGTTCTATCTGATATGGCCTGCCGTTCTGCTTTTTATTGTCCGCACAAAAAACACCCCCTTAAGAATTGCAGTCATATCTGCCGCATCAATTGCCTCTTTAATTTCGCTGGCTGCATCCTGGTATTTTGGCGATAGCAAATCGGCGTTCTTCTTTACACCATTTAGAATCTATGAATTTTATTTTGGCATACTGCTTGTTTTCCTGCCTGATTTTCATCTGAAGAATATTTATCGGGAAGTCATATTCCTAATTGGCGCATCACTGATTGTTCTAACCGTTATGTTCGTTGATTTAACGGCATCACATGTCAGCACATATGCATTCATATCCGCGCTTGGCGCAGCAGCAGTTATCTTTAGCAACAATCCAAACGTAACCGGCATTCTGTTACGTAACAGAGCGATCGTCTTTGTCGGAAAAATCAGCTATTCGCTGTATCTCATCCACTGGCCGGTTTTTGTTCTCATCAGCTATTATTATTTCACGCCGGTCGACCAGTTGTCGGCTCCTGCCATCTTCATATCCCTGGCATTGTCAATATTTATGTATTTTTACATTGAACGGCCTTTTCGATATAAGGCCAATTCTTCCGCCTACAATCATTTCTCCAAGATTATGCCCGCAGCGGCTATTGCTATCAGTGTTCTGGCTGCACACGCTTGGCAAACCGATGGCTGGACATGGCGTTTTTATGACTCAAAGCATAATAATATCATGGATTATGTCGAAAATTCGAGGCTGCAAAGTAATGAGAATTTCGAGAAGCATAACGTCGTTGACAAGAATATCTGGTCAAACGGAAAGACAAACGTATTGATCATCGGTGACAGCCATGCCGACGACATGCTTAACGCCCTCACGTCCGTCGATAATAATCGCGCTCGCTTTAATTTCCGGAAATTGTTTTTCACGGAAGACTGCTTCAGGGACGATAATTATAAACCAAGCCCTGTTCATAAAATTCTCATAGCCGCATCAATTCGCGGCAACCGAATTGATGATACGCAAGAATGCCACGAGCGCAGACTGGCCGTGGCGAAAGATTACTATTTATTGAATTCGGATATTATTGTTTTTGCAAACAACATTCCCGTTCTTGGTGTCGGCAGAGTGCCAAATTATATCAAGTTCATACGCGAACTTTCCGATGCTAAAATCGTCTTGTTCGGAATAAATAAGCTGCCTTACGACCCGCCAACGTTGCTTTTAGTTAAGCCTGACAATCAAAACATAAACACAGTTATGTTCGGCATGGATAGGTCTGAAATCATACAGGTCAATGCATTCCTTGAATCTGTGGCTGATAAAACAGCAATTCCGTTCTTCAATGACCAACTATATACCTGTCCGGCAAAGACAGGAGAGTGCCTGATTCTACACGATGGCAAATTGCTGTTTGATGACGACAATCATTGGTCAATCGATGGCGAGCGGTATTTTGGAAAACTTATTACGAACCTCGGCATTCTGAGCGATGACTCTTAAGGTCCGCGAATCAAGCGGGCGGGGCGACCTTTGTCAGTCGACCCTGAATGCGCGCGAACGTCCGGGTCAACACCCTGTATGCCCAGTACTCTACAAGAAATCCGGTCAGGCCATGGCGCAGACGGAACCGGGCAAACGGTCGATACAGGAAATTAAGCAGCCGGATCATTTTGTAGAACATCGTTTTACCTGACGTCACCTTGGCAACCTTGTTGTCGATAAAATACGACGCGATCAGCATCAGATTGCAGAACTGCACCATGCCCTTTTCATACCACTGGTCTGAAACATCGGCCTCAACCTCGATGTTTGACCATGCCTCGAGCGTATTCGGCATTTTGTAGCCCCAGGTTTCTTCGGCCATGTTGTATAGTTCGGTGCCGGGCAACGGACGGAACTTGTTCGGCGGAAAGATGATGCAATTCGGATGGTCATCGACAATTTTCAGCATCATGTCGCGGGTCATCTTTAACTCTTCAAGGGTCTCGGTCGGCGTTCCCATAATGAAATTGTATGCCGCCGTGATGCTGGGGTGGCGCGCCAGCTTGCGGTTGCATTCCAGGATGTCGTCACGGGTGCAATTCTTCTTGATTAACTTCAGAATCCGGTCGCTGCCGCACTCTGCTCCGATATGCATGATATCAGTCCCAGCGCTGGCCAGTTTTTCCAGGAACTCATCGCTCATCCGCTTGATTTCGTTTATACGCGCGCCGCGGAATCCAATGCCGACGGGCAGGTTTCTCTCCTTGATGCCGTCGATGATGGCCTCTACATGTTCAAGGCTGGGAAAGCTGTCGTCATCGATAAAATAGATATAATTAGCGTCATATTTTTCGACCACGTATTGAACATGGTCGATGATTGCTTCGGCCTTCAGCGGAACCCATTTTTTGCCTTTGATGGGTTTGTACTGGGCGGGCGAGCTGCAAAACGTACACTGGTACGGGCATCCCATGGCGCTGTACATGGAGAAAATACGTTTGTCCTGATCAAGCTGTCCATAGTGAGAAAAATCGTCAATCAGGTCATAGGGGATGTCCCGGTAATCGATGAACTCGAACTCTTTCTGGGTATCGGGATTGGTCTTGATTTCCCCGTTCTCGCGCCAACAGGCCCCGTTTACATCGCGCGGATATTCACCCGCCTGCATCGCCTTGGCGAGGTCGTGAAACGACTCCGATGCATAGCCGCTGATAACGAAGTCACAACTTTCTTCATCGCGCAGAATGGTTTCTGGATAAAACGTCGCGTGCGGCCCCCCCCAGACAACGGGAATATCCGGGTTAATGGACTTGACGAAACGACCGATCTGGATGGCATGCTTGATCGGCGAGCCGGACATGACGCTCAGGCCCACGCACAGGGTATCATCGTTGAGCAAGTCTTTCAGATCGTCGCGCCAGTCCCCGGAAACCGTTCGTGTATCCAGAATTTTGACGTCAAACCCATCCTTAACCAGTTCCGACGAGGCATACAGCAGGCTAAGCGGCATATGCTTGACATAAGTTCCCGAGAACCCCTGATGCGGGTAGACCATTACCACCCGATTCTTTTTCATTCTCGATGTCTCCATAATAGCCTCGCCGTAACGCATATAAATTGGTGCGCTCCAACCATATTTCAACCGCATTCCAACAAACGTCTGCCGACTTTCTCGTAACCTGATTTATTGTCTGATGGGTGATACATTGAACACGTTGTTTGTGCAAAGCAAAATCCGTCGTTAAAGTCGCCATTTCCTGCTGTTCGGAACGGCTAAACAGCACGGATATTTTCTGAAAGGCGCGTCTTGTTTGACTTCACCCCGGTTTGGAAAATCAAAACCATCGAATGGAAGTACCTTAGCTACGGCAAGGTCATTTCGGCGCTGCGCGTTGTTGAGCTTCTGAAGGAGCATTTTGCGGAAACGGATACGGTTTATGACCTTGGTTGTGGAGCTGGCGGCCTGTCACACTTTATCGAACATTATGTTGGTCTTGATCAGTCAAGAAACGCCATCGCCACAGCCAAGAAAACAAGTGAGGGACGTGATAGTCGCTTCGTATGCGGTGATGGCGGGCAGGTGCCCTTCAAAAGCGGGACTGCGGACATTGTCCTTTCCATAAGTATGGTTGAACACATGGAAGATCCGGCGGCGGCCATCAAAGAAGCCCGGCGCATATGCGCAGGCCGAGGGCTACTGATTATCCCGTGCAAAGATACCTATGGCTTCTTTTACGACCCCATTAATTTCATTCGCAAGACATTCGGACTGGCGCCGCTCGCACGCGGTGCCTTCGGCTATGGGCACATCAATGTATTGAGTAAGGATGGCTGGCGAACGATGATCGAAGACAACGACTTCGTTGTTGAGGCCATTGAGCCTTATGACAATTCCTTGTTCAACCAAATCGAATTTTTTCTTTTTAGTTTGCTCACTCCGAATGCTGCATATGAGGACATTCCAATTAAGATTCTGAGTGAAAATAAATTTCGTTGGGTGGCACGGCTACAAAAATTTATCTCTTTATTTGATATTAGGACACGGGCTTCATTTTGTCAGGCCTTCGTCGTTTCGACGAGGAACGATCACTAAACCGGAACGTTATCGATAGATCATTTATGGATTTAGCCAACATAAATCCGTATATTCGGCCCCCTCTAATCAAACAAATACGCGACGGATTGCAGAATGACCAAGGCATGGACGAATTCACAAAACATATTCATAACATTTGTTTTTTTATGTTCTGTGTTCCTGATGCTGTTCTACGACGGAACCATAAAAATATCGAATAAAGCGGATATATTGTTCGCAACGAACCCCCAAATCGAACATGCCGTTCAGGTTCAAAACCAGCGCATCATATTCCTGGACAGCGTCATGATGAATCTGGAAAACATGGATGACCAGAGCGCAAAGAACCACACCATTTACCGCCAAAAGCTTCGGTGGGCATACAAGTCTCTCGTCAATGGCATCCTGGAAACACTAAAAAACAGCCTTTCAGAAAACCAGATAAAATACGTTATCTTTACCTTCTTCTTTTTTCAGGCAGTGACGCTGACAATCGGATTTGTCTTCATGTGCCTGTCGTTCAGGGTACTTTCAGCCAGACAGGATGAAGCGACAACCGCCCTAATCGCATTTGCGTTCTTCTGGTACTACGTCATGTCATCGGAAACACCATTCATTCGCGAGGGTTATTTCGCATTCACCGAGTTGACCTGCATTGCAGCCGCTATCTATTTTGCGCTTAGACGTCAGATGGCTGCCTTTTTAATCGTTTTGGCTATAGCTGTTGCAAATCGAGAAACTGGTGCCGGGATGGGGGTCATATATCTTATTATTAACTGGGGTCGGCGACGGGCATGGATTCCGTTCGTTGCCGGGCCACTTTTGTTAATAACCTTCAACTTCGGTTTTTTTGCCGCCCCCGCAACCTACAACATCTCTCATTTCATCACACCCACGGTAGAGGGAGGGGCCGCATTCTTGACCATTTTCCATCTTGATAAATGGCCGCTTCCCTATGTCATGCTGAACCTGTTCAAGATTTTCATTTTTCTATTACCGGCACTTTATATTGTCGGACGAGCATGGAGCTGCGACATGGGACGGCGCTTTATTGTGCTCGCCGGAATTTACCTGACTGTGTTTTTATTGGGCGCGCAAATCGGCGACTTAATGGCGGCAAGCTTTTTGGTTCCCTTTATTGTCGCCATGTATGGCGCACACATTGGGAATGTCGCCAAGGCCTAGTCTCGTTCTTCCGGTAACGCCTGAGCCAATGGTTTTTGATCGCCATCAATTCGTGAGGCTCGTGTTATCGCAATACGGATCGTGTCACACATCACGCCCATTCCCACAAGAACTGAAACGGTGACGCCCGTGACAAAGAAGTAATTGGCCCAGGTGACGTCTACCAATGACAAAATTCCCGCAGGGACCGCGACCCCGCCAAGAAACGCCACGGCAAGCATTAAAAAGAATTTCACTGGATTGCTATAAGTAATCCCTTGCACGATCAGCTGGGCGGTGCGCATTGAATCGCGAACATGACGCACCTTGCTATCACCGGTTCGCACTTCGTAAGTAATCGGCACATATGACACGAACCGATAGCCACTGCCAAAGGCAAACACAGTCAGGCTGGTTGTAAATGAAAAAGCGTCGCACAGGAACGGGAAGTACTCCATTGCCAAGTCGCGCTTGAAAATTCTGAAGCCACTGTTTGGGTCTTCGATGCGTTGGTTAAGAAGAAAGCTGAGGACACCAATAAACGTACGACGAAACATCCTTTTCAAAGGACGGTCCAACTTCAGCACGTTCTGACGACAGCCGACAACCATGTCAAACCCTTGATCCATACGTTCGATCAAACTGTCCAGCTCTTCGATTGGATAGGTGCCGTCAGCATCGGCTATGGCAATCCAGTCGTACCTTGCGCCAAGGATGCCTGTTTTCAGAGTCCGTCCGTAACCGGAATTAACCGGATGGCGAACAACACGAACGCCATTACATCCTTCGGCCAGCGCCCCTGACTCATCAGATGATCCATCATCAACGGCGATAATTTCAAATGGCCTGCCTGTTGCCTTCAAGGTTTTATGCAACCGTTCCAGCGTATCAACAATCGCACCCGCCTCGTTATAAACGGGAACGATGAAAGAGATGCCTGAATGGCTTTCTTCTATTACCATTGTTAATGCGGCCTCTCGTTATCCATCTGTCTGATAAACCATTGTAAGAACTGTATCTAACACTAACAGACCCGCACATGCAATTGGCCTATAACCCTCCGTTAAATGGTTCCTGAAGTCTTTCTTGAAGTGCCCGCTTCTGATACCTTAAGCGGACATTTGAGAGACTTAATCCTTTTGAAATAAAACACGGCATAGATATCCCCAATGTACAGCGACGACAGTTCATCAACTCTGACTGAGAAATTAAACCTTGGCTGCGGGCAGTACCCCAAAGATGGGTTTTTTAATATTGACGGTGATTCGAATGCAAAAGCTGACCAGGTCGTTGATCTGAGCGAGTTTCCATACGATCTTCCGGGCAGTCACTTCGAACTTGTTGAAGCGGATCATCTATTTGAACATCTCGACAATCAAATCAAGGTAATGGGAGAAATTCACAGAATCCTTAAGCCGGGGGGGATTCTGCACATGCGGGTTCCGCATTTTTCCAGAGGCTTTACTCACTGGGATCATAAAAGAGGATTCGACGTCTCTTACCCTCTATATTTTCAGAAAAATTTTACTGGTGGTTATACAGGCATCGATTTTGACATCCAAAAGGTCAAGCTTTGCTGGTTCGCGCAGCCATACCTGAAAAAAGAAACCCTCAGTCCTGTTCAATACTTTCTCGGCTCCGCCTTGGGCCAGATATTTGACTTCTTTGGCAATCTGTCTCCTTACGCCTGCTCCAGAATTTGGTGCTTCTGGGTCGGTGGCTTCGAAGAAGTAGAGTTTGTTTTCAAAAAACCAGAAAACTAGTCATCCGCACACCGCCACCGGCCACCAGCTTGAAACGTTCGGGCCATTCCCAACCACGGCTTCAATACTGACAGCACGAATGACTTGAATGTTACGTCCTCGGTTTTGGGATCGATTACAAAATCTTCTTTAAACAAATCACCAAAACCGGCGGTTCCCAAAACCGCACCATCGCCGCCTTGAAACGGCGCGTTAAAACCCTGTTTCCGCCTGCGAATGGTGCCTTCTGGCAAGACATCCCGCATCATGTCCTTCAGGGCAACCTTGGCGATGCCACCGTCTAGCTTGGCCTTGTCTTCAATCCCGGCCATCAGTTCGACCACCCGGTAATCCAAAAATGGCGAACGAACCTCCAGCGAATTGGCCATGCTCATGCGGTCGGCCTTAACCAGAATATCGTCTTCAAGCCACGTCTTCATGTCCACATAAAGGGTCTGATTGAGAAAGCTGGCCCCCTGCACCCGCTGGAAAAATCGTGCCGCTTCCTTCAATGGGTCATAATCACCCAACTCCGCCAACACCGTGGGAGACAGCATCCGGCGCTTTTCGTCTTCGGAAAAAATCACCCGCCACCACAAGTGCGCGTGCTCCGTTGAAAGACCATGGGCGCCAAGAAATTGCCGCGCCTTGTAGTCCCAACTGACCTTGCCGTAGGACGGCTTCAATATTTTATTAGCAAGCCATGACAATACGCGCTGCATGAACAACGGCACATGTCGGTAATAAGCATAATAAGCGTCGGCCCGATAGGTTGGGTAGCCCGCCAGCAATTCATCACCCCCATCGCCTGACAACGCCACTTTGACTTCCCTCGCGGCTGCTCCGTTCAATTTCCAGGTCGGTAGGATCGACGTGTCAGCGAACGGCTCGTCCAGATGCCAGACAAGGTGTGACATTGTTGATGCCGAGGCGTCCGGTTGCTCAAGCACCTTGAACGGCACGCCCAGATGATCGGCGACGGTCTTTGCATAAGGGGTCTCATCGAAACTGGCATCATCAAAACCGACGGTGAACGTTTTCGGCGGCATATCAGACAATTTCGCCATTTCCGCAACTATCGCCGATGAATCAACACCACCACTGAGAAATCCACCCAAGGGCACATCGGATCGCAGCCGAATTCGCACCGCGTCTTCAAATAAGGCGCGGAACTCTTCTTGTGCCGCCGCGTCATATGGCCTTGGCGGCGCATTGAACAGGGTTGCCGGATTCCAGTATTCACTGATTTCCAGCTTGTCTGCTTTAGGGTCATAAATAGCTGAATGGCCGCCAGGCAACCGGCGTATGCCCTTGAACATGGTTTTCGGGGTCAGCACATAGCCGAACGTCAGAACATCACTTAAGGAACGTACATCGACATCCTGCTCCGCCGCGCCTGTCCATGCCAGTAACGCCTTGATTTCCGAAGCAAATGCCAGAACCCCGTTCGTTTTCATATAATAGAACGGTTTCTTTCCAAGCCTGTCGCGAGCCATAAACAGGCGATGACGAGATGCATCCCATATGGCAAAGGCAAACATGCCGTTCAAACGATCAACGCATTTTTCGCCATCACGTTCATAAAGAGCGAGCAGAATTTCCGTGTCACTGTTGGTTTTAAAGGTCAGCCCCTCGTCTTCCAGTTCTTCGCGCAGCTCGACGAAATTATAAATTTCTCCGTTATAGGTGACGACCATCCCCGTCGGAGATTGCATCGGCTGATCACCGGTCGTCAGGTCGATAATCGACAGGCGGCGATGACCAAAGGCAGCGTTGTCACAATGCCAAAAACCGTCCGCGTCGGGACCACGGTGACTCAATTCCGCCGTCATCGCACGCACCGACGCCGGGGCACCGTCAACACGTCCCTTATCAGACCAGACCAGACCCGCTATTCCACACAAATCAGAATCTCCCATATCGTAATCGGCATCATACCAACCGCATCCCCGCCGAACAAAAAAAAAGCCCGCCACGGCAAGTGGCAGGCTGGAAAAACATATAGTAAGGTGACAAAGCTTTTAAACGGGGGAGCGATTCGTTGACTGATACAGTTCTTGTCACCGGCGGAGCCGGATATGTCGGATCACACGCGTGCAAGGAAATCGCGGCGGCCGGTTTCCTGCCGGTCACTTATGATAATCTGGAACGTGGTAACGACTGGGCCGTTAAGTGGGGGCCGCTGGAAAAAGGCGATATTCTGGATCGCGAGCGCGTCGCATCCGTTCTTGAACAACACAAGCCGGTCGCCGTCATGCATTTCGCTGCTTATGCCTATGTTGGTGAATCCGTCGACGAGCCCGCTATGTATTATCGCAACAACGTCGGCGGGGCGCTGGTGGTGCTTGAGGAAATGTTCCGGGTCGGGATCGACAAGTTCATCCTGTCGAGCACATGTTCGACATTCGGCGTCCCCGATGTCTCGCCGATTCCTGAAGATTACCCGCAGAACCCGGTCAATCCATATGGCGCATCGAAGCTGATGGTCGAGCGCGTACTTGCCGATTATGCCAGCGCCCACGATTTCCAGTCGATGATCTTGCGCTATTTCAATGCTGCCGGTGCCGATGCAGACGGCGACATTGGCGAATTGCACAAACCGGAAACTCACTTGATTCCGCTGGCCATCGATGCCGCGCTGGAGCCGGATGCGGCGCTGACGGTTTTCGGCGACGATTACCCAACGCCCGACGGCACCTGTGTGCGCGATTATGTCCACGTTACCGATCTGGCGACGGCGCACATATCGACCCTGAAGGCCTTGCTCGACGGCCACCGGGGTGGCTCGTACAACCTGGGCACCGGCACCGGGACGTCGGTACTGGAAATTATCGATGCGGTCGAGCGCAACTCAGGTAAACGGCCAAGTTACACCATTGGGCCGCGACGGGATGGCGATCCGCCGGAACTGGTCGCCGAATGCACGCGCATCCATGACGAATTCGGCTGGACCCCGAAATATTCCGATGTCGATACCCTGATTTCAACGGCGCTTGCTTGGAAACAAAAACTGGCCCCTTCGGGAGCCTAGTGGTAAACCATCGCAACTGAAATATTTCCAGGGTCCCGACTGAACCCATGAGCAAGAATATCGTGATTATCGGCGCCGGGCCGTCCGGACTGGCCGCGGCGTATGAAGTGACGTCCGAAGGCCAGAAAGCCACTGTTTTAGAAGCCTCTGGTCAGGTCGGTGGACTGGCCCGGACCATGGCCTTTGACGGCTGCCTGTTCGATGTCGGCCCGCACCGCTTTTTCACCGGCAACCAGGAAGTCATCAAACTGTTCGACGATGTCGTCGCCGAGGACACCCTGCACGTCAAGCGCCTGACCCGCATCTATTACAAGGGCAAGTATTTCAACTACCCCTTATCACCGGTCAACGCCCTGCTCGGCATGGGCATCTTCAACAGTTTTGCGACGCTGGGAAGTTATGCCAAGGCGCGGCTGCGTCATCGCCTGAGCCCGTTCGAGCCCCGCAATTTCGAAGAATGGATCACCAACCAGTTCGGCGAGCGCCTGTATAAAACCTTCTTCAAGACCTATACGGAAAAGGTCTGGGGCATCGCGTGTACGGAAATTTCCAGCCAGTGGGCGGCCCAGCGCATCAAAAGCCTGAACCTGATACAGGCAATTCTGAATGCCCTGTTCGGAGCCCGTAAAAAAGTCATCAAGACCCTGGTCGATGAATTTGTCTTCCCGCGCCTGGGCGCCGGGCAGCTGTATGAGAAAATGGCCGATGTCATCGAAAAGCGTGGCGGCACCATCGCAATGAACAGCCCGGCCCAAAAGATCATTCATAAAGACGGCAAGGTCAGCGCCATTATCACCGATGACGGCGAGGAAAAGTCCATCGATGGCGATTACTTCCTGGGCAGTGCACCATTGACGCAACTGCTGGAAATGATGGATCCGCCGCCGCCTGCCGAGGTTATGGAGGCCAGCCGCTCGCTACGCTATCGCGATCATATCGGCGTGCAGTTGAAAATGCGCGGTGTACCGTTTCCCGACAACTGGATCTACATCCATTCGCCGGACATCCGAATGGCGCGCATCGCCAACTATAAGAACTTTTCTGAATTCATGGCCGATGGCGATGACATCAGCCCGGTCACCGTCGAATACTTCACCTTCAAGGGCGATGATATCTGGTCCATGTCCGACGACGAACTGGTCAAATTTGCGGTCGATGAAATGGTTGCCATGGGGACCACACAGGCGGATCAGTTTATCAGCGGCTTCGTCGTGCGTTCGGAAAAAGCCTATCCGGTTATTGATCAGGATAGTGAAGCCAAGGTCGATATTATCCGCGCCTGGATCAGCCAGTTCGAAAACTTCCTGCCGATCGGACGGTCCGGCATGTTCAAATACAACAATCAGGATCACGCCATCGCCACCGGCCTGTTAGCAGCCCGTACGGCGCTGGGCACCGGCGATTACGATCCGTGGAACGTCAATATCGACGCCGAATACCACGAAGCCAGCGCCGCCTTGTCGGAAACCGACGAGGCCTAGCGGTCACATACCGGGTCGTTGATTTTTAACACATTCAACCGGGTCGCCACCTTGCCCCCCAGTGTTCGAGAACCAATTCCCCAGGCGTCTACCGTTCCAACGACCCCCAGACATCCCCTTTGTAGTAATGATCGCCACATACGGAACGACGACGCGGGTCCGGCGTCGACTCCTATTTCGCCGACCAGAAGATGCGTAACGCCTTGCCCAATGATTTGTTTCAAAAACAGCTTCTCATCAATCGCCTCGGGCCTCAAATCGACCCCACCTTCCTGCGTCACGCTGGCGTAGTAATAAGGAACATCAAGCAAATAGTTTAATTGTCTGCCAGTCAGATACAGCTTATCCCCTTCCGTCAAGTTGGCGTTAATCCATGGAACCACACCATAGGAATGAACATTACGTTGAAAAAACTCTTCACGCGTTTCATCGCTAAATGCGTGCTTCGCATAGTTCAGTGCATGCAGGCCGTGTCCAGCCAGCTGTAGGCCAAGCGTTAACGCAACGGCCGCTGCCAGCGGTTTCATCAAGCCCGCATGACGCGCCCAGCGTTCAGCGGCGACGGTAATGACCAGTAACAACAACGGCAGTACCGGCAAAATATGGCGAATTTTTTGTGAGCCGCTGAGCGTGAACCACAGCACGTATAAAACAAGCACAACCACGGCAACGATCAACAACGGGTGTTGCCTTAGTCGTGCGCGATATCGCCACACCCCGGCTAGCGCAAACGGCAGCACCAACAGAATATAAGGACCAAAGCCAGTGCGTCCGGACTCAAACTGAGCTGGCCCGGCAAAAGTCGCCAGAAACGGATAGCCGACAAGCCAGAACGGGTTGACAGAGACCGCTTGCTCATCGCGGGTGAATTGTTGTTGCAGGGCTGCGTGTTGATCGGCATCCCAGAACGGAACGCTTGAATAATCAACCATGCCAAACAGCATCGGAAACACTGGATCGCCCGTGTGCACCCAGTTCCAGACATACCATTGCCCCCCGGCGACGACGGCGACGAGAGTCAGCACCAAGCCATGAATAAACCAACGGCGTTGCGCCAGAATCGCCAACCCACAGGCGGCGGCAAACAGCAGGCCAATATATTTCCCGGCCATGAAAAACCCAACTGCCAGCCCGGCCAGCGCCGCGTGACGCAAATCATCTCCCCGGACCGCATTCGCCACCGAAATGGCGGCGACGAGAGCGAACAGGGCGTTGCGCACCTCCACATGACCGCTGCCGCCACTGTAGACGACCGCTGGCGTGGTTAGAAAAACAAGTGCTACAACAAGGGAAAATCGCCTGTCGAGAAAGCGCCGAGCGATCACATACAGCAAAGCCGATGCGCCCCATCCGGACACCATCGTCCACAGCGTCATCGCTCGCTCACCGCCCAGCGCCAACGCCGGGATATATGTCATTTGATTGAGCAGGGGCACCGCACCATCCAGTGCACGCGGAACGAAAGACAGTCCGCCTTCGCCCAAAAACATTTTCGGCAAAGCAAAGTGATAAGCCAGCGAGTCAGCGTCCGCCGGTGGGGCAAGCCCTTCCAGCAGATCAAATGTCATCGCCAGGATAATCAGCGCGAGCAACGCCTTGTCCAGCACATTCCAGGCGGCGCCTGTTTCTACGCTGGAGCCCTTCAGTACCCCGAGGCCAAGCACCCCGGCCCCCAGCAGGACCAGCAACACCGGGGCTGAGAACAGATCTGCGACACCAAGAAAGAACAGCAGCCAGCCCAGCGTTCCATAGCCTATGGCAAAACCCCAGGCCAATCGTTCGCTAAAATTCAAGTCTTCAAGCAGGCCGAGACCGCGCAGCAGCACGGCACCGAAGCCGATGGCGGCGACTACCTGAAAAACCATGACCATCGCCGCCGTCATCTCAGGCCCACCACTTTAAGGATCGGGTCGATATAACCCCGGAACTGGAAGCCATACAGCCCGGTCATGCCGATAACCCACGACCACAGTAGCGGCCGTCTGTAAAGCACACCGACGACGCCGAGTATAGACAATGGCATCAACGCCAGACTGCGTAAGGCCGCCAGCGAGTGCTCGGCGGCAAAATGCGCAGAAGTCGCCTGCATATGAACGATCACGACGCGCGCCAGTGTCGTTGGCAGGACGCCGCCAGGGCGCCCTTTCAGGGACGGCGCATGGCGCAGCAGGATTTTCATGCCGCCTCGTAACCTCTCATCGATGCGACTGGTAATGCTACCCGGTATCACGTGATACCGCATCAAGGCTTCATCGAAGATATGAAAGCGAACATCCGGCCGACCAGTTATGGCCAGCCACAAATCGAAATCCTGCCCTGCCGGTATGCCATCGTCGAAGTTGCCCGCCTGGCTTACCCGATCACGTTTGACGACAACACCCGACGCAGCGATATAGCCACGCAAATACTGCGAGACGAAGGGATCGCGCGCCGCTTTAAAATGCCGAGCGCAAGACATCACCTGTTCACCGGAGTCGGCAACTGCAACGTAATCATGGCTGACCAGATCGGCCCCCGTCTCGGCCATAACGGCGAGGCTGCGCTCCAATTTGTTGGGCATCCATTCATCATCGGCATCAAGGAAGGCGACGATATCTGACGTCGCTTCGCCAAGCGCCAGATTGCGCGCTGCCCCGGCGCCAAGGTTCTCCTGTGACACGACCTTCAATTCGATACCGCCCATGTGTTCGCGATACGCCTCAATTGCAGCCAGAGTGCCGTCGTCAGACCCATCATCGGCAATGATGACCTCGTGCGGCCTGATCGTTTGCGTCGTGATCGAGGCAAGCATACGGGCGATGGTCGCCTCTGCCCGGTACGCGGGCACGATGACGCTAACGTCCGCCGAGCTTTTAGATGTTGTGTTCAAGCCAGTGCCGTGTCGCCGTCAATGGGAGTAATGTACCAACTTTCCGGATTCGCCAACGGGGCCGCAAAATCGGAGTTAAGCGCCTTGTAATACAGCGGCCATGTCGGCATAGAGCGCATCAGCGGATTATGGGCCAGCACTATCTGACGCAATGCAGATGGCAGGCCAATCATTTCCAAAACATGGCAGCCCTCTGATCGGGCCAGTGCATGCGCTTCGGTCAGCAATCCACTGACGATGGCCGCATCGTCATTATCAACGAACAGGTCAACTATCTTCAGGCGCTTCAGACCAATATCTGGCTGGTCCTCCCGCATCACCGCGGCATAGCCGTCAAGACGACCGTCTTTCTTGGCAATCAGAAATTTTGTCCGTCCGCCGATACCCGGTGCATCGAAATGCCAGCGCATGCATTTTGCCGTACGACACGCCAGTAGTCGTTCCATCTCGCCTACCTTACGCTGCCACAGATCGTCGAAGGAATCGTCAATGTCGGTGACGCCCACAAGATCAATATTCGCCACACCGCCCGTCGGACGGCCACCCTTCAGCATTGCCAGCGGCAGTCCACCAGCCAGAGCAGCCAGTGATGATATGCCAGGTCCATAACCTTTTTTCCGCACCGCTGCCTTCAGGAACCCGGGCGCATCGGTGATCCAGTAGAGAATCTGATCGTAATCGGACTGCGGAATTCGTGACGCCCCGTAGCGTTCAAAAATGCGACCTGTCGGCTTGATGCCGGTGGTTACCAACAACATGTCTGCATTCGCCTGACCAAAATAGGCGTCCGCCAAAAGACCGACATCGCTTCGATATGGCATTTCGACTCCCCACTGGCTGGCGTCGGCGACGACGACCGGATGCTCACCAAAATAATACAACAGCGGAACGTTGCCGAAAAACCCAACCATGCGTCCATCGTCTTCAAGCAGCCAGCCCGGCGACGGCTTCGTCCGACCTTCGATGAACGCCGGGTTGTCCTGCCAGAACCGCCGCCAGTGGGCACGTGCCGCTAAATCGCCTTCTGGCATGTCGAGGCCAAGGGCGGCGAGCAGCGCAGTTGCCTCGACGCAATCGTCGAATACCGCTTCACGAAAGGTGCAAGAGATGTCGGTCATAGCTCTTAAAGACTCAAAAAATAACGCAGTTGGTGGTTGCCCCAATTGGCCAACATATGGTCGCGGCGAATTCTGAAGGGATTATCGCCGGCCCCCATGGAGCCCCGCTCCGTCGTCAGCATGGATCTGTATCCAGCATCAGCCGCCAGTCCGGGGTCACGACCGGGAATGAAATCGAAGCCAGGAATACCGAAAGGCGAACAGAAGTGCTCGCATGCCCGGCCCAGTTCCTGTTCTATTTTTCGCTTCGAGTTCTTCAGTTCGTTCATCGCCGCTTCTTTATCCAGCCCAGACATGCGGGCATGACATGTCGTATGAGAGCCGACCTCCATTCCTGCATTGATCATCTTGCGGCAATCGTCCCAGTTGAGAAACTCCATCAACACCCGGCCATGGTCGTAAAAATCGAGCAATCGATCCCGATCAACATCCGTCTTCAGGCCAATGTAGTCTGTCGCCAGGAAGAACGCGGCAGGCACTTTCTTGTCAACCAAAATCGGCACCGC